>NZ_CP151767.2:3775480-4132476 GCF_038443705.2 Yoonia sp. SS1-5
GACAGACGTGCCGTTTGAGGATTTTGGCGAGGGGTCTTTTGACAAGGGCATTCAGCTGCGCATTCCGGTTTCCTGGATCAGCGGCGCGCCGACCCGGGCGATGGTCGAACGAACGATCAGGCCGGTCACGCGCGACGGCGGCGCCCGTCTGAATATCGAAGGGCGCCTATACGATGTGACCCGCCCGCTGAGCCAGGCAAATGCGGATGCAAGCTGGGGACGGTTCTGGCGATGAGATGGGTTTATGCAGCTATTCTGGGTCTTTGTGCCTGTTCGTCGCAGATGGACCCGCCGGATGCGGTTCCTGATCAAAGCAGTCGTGCGGCACCGGTCATCTATGTTGCTGCGCCAAAACTGGGCGTTGCGGCGACCTTGCGAAAGGTGGGGCAAAATGGTGCCGTCACGACCTGGCGCAGCGCGGATGGCGTGCAACTGTCCTACCGGGACGGGTTGTTGGTCGCGACCCGGGGTCTTGGGCATGACATGATGACAGCTGATGTGAGCCCCTTGCGCACTGCAATCGCCCGCGGGGGCGGGTCTTATGAACGGCGGATCAGCCGGCTGACCGGGGCGTTCGCGCTCGATTTCGTCAACTGGCGTTGCCAGTTGCGCAAAACCGATGCCCGCGACTATCGCGAAACTTGCAAAAGCCCGGCGGGACGTTTTGAGAACAGCTACCGTGTCGATGGCGCAGGGCGAGTGATTGGATCACGTCAATGGGTGTCAGAGCCGGTGGGTGCGCTGGTCACCGGGGCGCGTGCCCGATAATCGCGTCGACCCCGGCCCATGAAGATGTTCAATTCTGGTAATAGGCACGCCCGTAATCGGCCAGGCTGGCATCCCCATAGCGATGCACCTTACGCGCATCCACCCGCCCAAGGACCAACCCCGCAATGGGCACATGCACCGTTTCAAGCGCAGCTTTTCCGGCCTGTACTAGCCGGCTATCGGTACTGTCCCATCGCACGGCGTAAAGTACGCTGTCGCAATGCTGCGCCAATAATCGCGCGTCTGGAACAGGCAGAACGGGCGGGGCATCAATGACGACAAAATCATACTCTGCCCGGACTTTTTGCATGAAGGAGGCAAAGGCCTGATCGGAAAAAAGGTCGGCCGGATTGGTTGTCATTCCGCCGCTAGGCAGCACATCCGCGCGCAGACGCGGGTCTTTGCGGATATGGGGTGCCAGTGGCAGATCATCGGTCACGATGGCGGCCAGATCGCTTCCTCTGCAATGCAGATAGGTCTGAAAGGTGGGCTGTCGCATATCCGCCTCGATCAGCAGCACGGATTTGCCCAGATTGGACAGATGATGGGCCAGCGCGATGGATTGCGTGGTCTTGCCTTCGCCCGGAACGCTGGAGGTCGACAGGATCACCTGCGGCACCCGGCTGGGATCAGCCAGAAGAAGCGACGTGCGCAAGTGACGGATCAATTCAGCAAGGGCCGAGGTGGGCTTGGCCTGCAAATAGTCAAGCAGCTCGGTCGGTTTGCGCATGTTGATCCGGGGGATCTGCGCGAAGACGGGCAGGTTCAGCGCATTGCCAAGCGCGTCAGGGTCCGTGAACCCGTTCTTCATTCCGTTGCGGATCAGCACAATGGCGGTGCCTGCCAGACCACCCAGAACAGCCGCAATCAGCAGGATCAGAACCTTACGTGGCCCGACATATCTGCCCGGGGCGGCTTGGGTCAGGATGCGGCTGTCGGCATTCTGCAACCCGCGCTGAATGCTGGTTTCCTGCAACCGCGCAAGGAATGTTTCGTACAGGACCCGTGTTGCGTCGGCCTCGCGCCGTAACTGTTGCAAGGCCACAAGGTTGGCCGAATGATCAGCCAGCTGCGTGTTGATACTGCTTTGGAATATTTCAAGGGCGGCGGTCTGTTCGCCATAGCGTTCTATTTCTGCCTGCAGCCGCGCCCGATTGGGGCGGGCGGTTGATCCCAATCCGGCAGGGGTCGCATCAAGCCCCTGCATCTTTAGCTGTGCGCTGATCAAGGCTTGCCGGGCTGCTTGCAGGCGCTCGTCAGCCTCGACTGATTGTCGGCTGAGCGCGTCCAGAATGGCGGTGTCATTGGCCCTGTTGCGTGCGATCAGGTCGTTGACCTCTGTTTCCTTGGCCTCAAGTTCCAGTTGCAGATCATAGACCCGTGCGGAAAGCCAATTCACGGCGGCCTCTGTCGCCGCTTGTTTGGCGCTGATCTGATCAGAGAGGTAGACATTGGCCAGCATATCCGCAATCTGGGCGGCCTGCCTGGCATTGCCTGTGGTGACCGTGATCTGGAAAATATGCGTGTCCCGCAACGTGCCGACATGCAGCGCATTGGCAAGGTTGTCGATTGTCTTGTCGATGATCCCGGCTGCATCGGGTGGTGCAATCGCATTGCCGCTTAGCATGACCCGCAGCCGCTCGCGCATGGCCATCAATGACAACGGCGCGCGCGGCACCAGATAGCGGTTGAATGCAGGGTCTGCCGTCAGATCCAGACGGGTGACAACCTGTTCCAACAGGTGTCTGGAACGCAGAACTGCGGCCTCGGTATTCAGGCTGGTCTGGTCCGGGCTGAAACCGGTTGCCAGATGCTCGACCTCTGCCATCGGGTTCGCGCCCGTTTCGATCTTGAGCGTGGTTGTCGCCGCATATTTTGGCTGCGCCACCGCAAATGCGTAATAGCCGGCCGCCAGAACCGCCAATGCGATGCTGATCGCGATGGTCAGCTTGCCATACCAGACCGCGCGCACCAGCCCCAGCATGTCCAGCGGCTCAATCCGTTGGATTTCCACCGCCGACAGGTTCTGGATTTTCATCGTTTTGTCTTCGACCAGTTTTCCCATGGTGCCCCGCGACAGTGCTGCCCTGCCGTCAGAGCACCACAGAACAGTTAACCTTAAATTAATCACAATGAATGACCACTGAATGCGGTTGGTGCGGCAGGGACGCTGCGCCGAACCTGGATAGAGGTGGCATGGTCCGAGCGTTAAGCCAGCGTTTGATAGGTAATCCGGCAAGCAGCGCCGTCCTCGTGCGCGGTGCAATCGTCGCGATCAACTTTGCCGTGGTCGCCGGACTGGCCGCGTGGCTTGGCCTGTCGTTTTTCGGTGAATTGATGGTTGTCTGGGCCATGGCGATGGTCAGCGCGACAATCATCGGTTTGGGCGCCCCGTTGATCCTGTTGCGCGATCTGTCCAGCGGTGCGGGTCTGACAATGCTGGCCGTGCTGTCCTACGTCTTTGTCTACCCTGCAATTTTCGCTGTGATCGGGGCGATGGCGCTTGCGGCCATCTGGCCTGAAATCCCGTGGGGCATTGTGCTGCTGGTGGGATATCTGTGCCACGCGGCGACCTGTCTGGCCAGTATCATGCGCGCCTTTGGCAGCATGCAGTGGTCAATGATTTTGCGCGATACCGGGCCAGTGCTGGCGCTTGGCCTTGGGGCAGTCCTGGGGGTCGGCCAGATCGAGGCCGTGCTTGGCGCCGCGGCGGTAGTGCTGGTCGGGATGGTTGTGATTGCAATGCTCTGGTGCCTGCGGCACGAGCGTTGGTTCGCGTGCATCAGACCGGCGGGGCGCGGGGCGATCCTGCCATTGTCGATGTGGAGCACATCTGTTCTTGGCATGGGGGCCGCGCAGGTTGATATCATCCTTGGTGGTCTTCTGTTGTCGAGCGGGGATATCGGCCTTTACGTTCTGCTGCGGCGGATCACCAATCTGATTGCGCTTCCAGTATCGGTTGCCACCTGGGTCAGTGCGGTTCCGATCGCTGCGGCATTTGGTGCAGCCGACCGGGCTGGTTTGCGCGCTGCCAGCCGGCAGGCAAGTCTGGTTGCACTGCTGCCCGGGCTGGCCTTGCTGGCGATCTGCATTGTCGCATTGTCGCTCTTTCAGGCCGTTGCGCAAGATTTTCTGGGCCCGGCTGCGCTGCTCGCAGCTATTGTTCTTGGGCTTGGTGCTGCGGTTCAGGTCGGCTTGGCTGCCAGCTATACCGTTGCCACGCTGTGCCATCTTGCTCATGTGGCCGCCATAGGGCGGCTGGCAAGCATTGTCGTCTATCTGGTCATCGCCGTCATCGCCCCGATGAATTTGGCCACCCATGCGGGGGCTTACGTGCTGGGCATCTCTTTGGGAAGTGCGCTGGTCTGGGTGCTGGTCCGGCACCGGCTGGGCATTGATACCTCTGCCGTCGCATTGTGGGCCAAACAGGAGGGTCGGCAATGGACGCTTTCCTGATCCTGCTGCTTGCGGCCATTGCGACCGGTCTGCCGCTTTATCTGGGGCAGAAGTACGGATTGGTCCGGCTTGTCTCCCCGTTGCATCTTGTTGGAATCTTTTGCTTTTTGGGCTTTGGGTTGAAATCGGCCGTATACGTTGTTGCGCCCGATCTGGCGTTTCACGCGCGCTTTGTCGACACGCCCTGGGGCAGTCAGCTGGGCGCGCTTTATCTGACGCTTTTTGTGCTAGTGATTTGCCTTGGTTACAGATGTGCGTGCAGCCCGGTTTCGCGCTCTGACAATGTGGTGGCCGCCCGGCTGGTTGCGGCGGGTGTTGTGCGGCGGGGGTGGCTCTTTGCCGTTGCGCTGGGCGTCAGCGTCGTGACGATGGGTATTATCCTGCAGGCCCGGGGCGGGTCGTGGCTCAGCCTCGATGTGCTGACCGCGCTCAACCAGGATCGGCAGATCAATGTGAATGCTGATGGGATCGGGGCCATGATGGCCGGGATCAAAAGCTTCTTTCTGGTCCCTGAATGCGCGTTTGTCCTGCTTTTGGGGCATGGGATCGTCACCGGTGCGCGCCGATCACTTTGGCAGGCAGCGATCCTCGCGGGGCTGCTGGTTTGCATCGCGCTGATCTCGGCGGACCGGTTTGATTTGATCGAACTTGTCGTTTTTGGGGTGGCCACGCATATGATCCTGGGGGGGCGGTTGCACCTGCGTCTGATGGTGGTCTGTGCGGTGGGCATTGCCGCACTTTGCATTGTATCGGCCTATATGACCCAATTGCGGTTCGGAATTGACCGGGCGTTGGTCTGGCAGATGCTGGGCCGCCAGATTGTCGGATCGACATATTTTCTGGATATCAATGCCGCGGTGATGGTCACTGAC
This sequence comes from Yoonia sp. SS1-5, assembly GCF_038443705.2. Lineage (NCBI taxonomy): Bacteria > Pseudomonadati > Pseudomonadota > Alphaproteobacteria > Rhodobacterales > Paracoccaceae > Yoonia > Yoonia rhodophyticola. The sequence goes on from NZ_CP151767.2 coordinate 3,780,577, forward strand.
CGGGTGGAGGCCCAGCATCTGATGCTGGGGCAATCCTATCTGTGGTGGAGTTTTGGCTGGGTCCCACGCGCATTCTGGCCCGACAAACCCGCAATTGACCTGGGCGTATTTTTCAAACGCGAGATCATGCAGGTCTATTCGGGCGGCTCTTACAACGTCACCGGACCGGGCGAGGCCTTCATAAATTTCAGTTGGCTGGGTGTGGCTGTGGGCTTTGCGCTGGGCTGGATCTATCGCTGGGGCGAGGCGGCGTTGCTATCGGCATTCGGCGCGATCCGTTACGGCGCATTCGCGGCCTATCCGTTGATTTTCTATCCGTTTGTACAGGCCAGCCTGCAATCATCATTCAGCGCATTTGTGGTCGGCGCTGCTGCCCAGCTGGTGCTGCTTGCGGTGCTGATCTGGGTGTTCTTGCGCCGCTACAGGTTTTGGATATCGCCACAATCCCGGGAAAGGAACAGTCTTTATGTTGCTTAAGCAGATGCATCAGATTTCGAGGGTCGCAAGTGCAGCCGGACGGCGGCTGGGGATGGTGACCGCCACGCAAATGCACCGATCAACACTGGCGTCGGTGGGGGAAAGGTCGTGGTTTCAGCCCGGTGTCAGGTTTGCACGGCCCGACATCGTCAGCGTGGGGGACGATTGCTATTTCTGGCGCGGCTGCACGGCATCGGCGGAATGCGACGCGGCCCCTTTGATCATCGCCGACCGGGTACAGATCAATCGCGATGTCCATCTGGATACCACGGGCGGTCTGACCTTGGGCGCGGGGGTTCTGATCTCCGAGGGAGTGGTTGTCTACACCCATGATCACGGTCTGGACCCGCGTGCCGCACCCGAAATCCTGCCCAAGACAATCGCCGAGGACGCCTGGATCGGCATGCGCGCTGTCATCATGCCGCAATGCCGCCGGATCGGACGCGCCGCCGTGATCGGTGCCGGTGCAATCGTCACCCGCGATGTCCCGCCCGGCGCAATCGTTGGTGGCAATCCCGCCCGCATTCTGGGCCGCAAGCAAATGCTGGCAGAGGTGCCTGCATGAGGGTCCTTCATGTTTCTCCGGCGTTTTATCCTGCAACCCGTTGGGGTGGCCCGATACAATCGACCAAGGCGATCTGCGATGGGGTTGCCGCCCGGAATGATGTGCAATTGCGGATGCTGACGACGGATGCCGCCAGTCCGAAATGGCGCGACAGGTTGACGCCTGTGCCGCTGCCCTATCCGGTGCGTTACGCATATCGGCTCGCGGGGCACAGTATCGCGCCGGGCTTGCTGGCAAGGCTGCCGCAAGCCATAGCCTGGGCAGATGTCGTCCACCTGACGGCGACCTACAGTTTTCCGACCCTGCCCACGTTGCTGCTTGCCCGATTGATGGGAAAACCACTGGTCTGGTCACCGCGCGGGGCGCTGCAGGCAACAACTGATTGGGTTGATGCGCCGAACCGCTGGGCCAAGCGGGCCTTTGCAAACCTCGCGCAAATGGTCCGCGCGGATCAGGTTGTCCTCCACGCCACGTCCGAGGCCGAAGCACGCCAGAGCGTGCCGCATTTACGTGGTGTTGCCAGCACGGTCATCCCCAATTGCGTTGATCTGCCGCAAGAGGTCACGCCGATTATCCCCAAGACCGGCCTGCGCCTTTTGTATCTGGGCAGATTGCACCCCAAGAAGGGGCTTGATCTGTTGCTCGATGCGATGGCTGCGCTGCCCCCCACAACAACGCTGGATATCTACGGGACGGGCGATCCGGCCTATATGCAGCATTTGCGGGACCGGGCCGCGACAGATTGCGGCCGGATCTGGCTGCATGGTCACGTCGATGGCCCCCAAAAGGCGGCAGCCTTTGCAGCAGCTGACCTTCTGGTGTTGCCGAGCCATTCGGAAAATTTCGGGATCGTGGTGGCAGAGGCGCTTGCACATGCCCGCCCGGTCCTGACCACAACAGGGACCCCATGGGCGCGGCTGGCGCATCGCGGATGCGGGGCCTGCATTGATTTGCGGCAAACCGATCTGGCCACGGCGATCACTGATCTGTCCGGGATGGACCTGCGCGATATGGGCCTGAAGGGGCGTGAATGGATGGCGGCAGAGTTTGGGCCAGCGCAGATGGTTGATGCATTCTACCGCCTCTATCGTGACCTGTTGTCCGGCGCTGGCCGTCCGGTGCCCGCATGAGCATGCAGGTTGATATCCGCGCCAATCGTGCGCAGCGATCCTGGGGGCGCAAGACGCAAGCGGCCCGCGTGCTCTGGGCGCTGTGCGCGCCTGTATTCCGGTTCAGTCCGCGCCTGTTTTGGGGATGGCGCGTGATGCTTTTGCGCCTTTTCGGCGCACGGATCGGGACCGGGGTCCACATCCACCCGACAGTGCGGATCATGATGCCCTGGCATCTGCAGATCGGCGATCAGGCGGCCATAGGTGACCATTGCATCCTGTACGCGCTTGGCCACATTCATATCGGTGCGCGGGCCACATTATCGCAATATGCGCATCTTTGCGCGGGCAGTCACGACCTTGCCGATCCGGCGCGGCGGCTGATCAAGGCGCCGATCCATATCGGCGCTGATGCCTGGGTCTGTACGGATGCTTTTGTGGGGCCGGGTGTCAGGGTTGGCGACAGGGCGGTGTTGGGTGCGCGCGCTGTCGCAATGAAGGATTTGCCTGCGGGGTGTGTCGGGGTCGGCAACCCGATGCAGATCAAGGCTGCCCGATGACCGCGCTGACCGTGATCATCCTGACCCATAACGAGGCGGCACATATTCAGCGCGCCATTGGCAGTGTCGCGGCGGCGGCCAACCGGGTGATTGTCGTCGATAGTTTTTCCACCGATGCAACCTGTGATCTGGCCCGCGCCGCCGGGGCGGAGGTTTTGCAGAACACTTGGGTCAATTATGCAACCCAGTTCAACTGGGCGCTGGATCAGGTAAGTGACGCACCGGGCTGGGTGCTGCGGCTTGATGCCGATGAATACCTCGAGGCTGACCTGACCCCAGCGCTTGCCGCTGTTCCGCCCGAGGTGCAGGGGCTGTTTATCGACCGCTATATGCATTTTATGGGGCAGCCTATCCGGCATGGGGGGCTGTTTCCGGCACCGATGCTGCGGCTGTTTCGGAACGGTGCAGGGCGCTGCGAGAACCGGTGGATGGATGAGCATATTATGGTTAGCGGTCCGACGGCGCGTCTGCCGGGCCGGATAGTCGATGACAACCGCAAGCCGCTGGATTGGTGGATCGCCAAGCACAATAGCTATGCCAGTCGCGAGGCGGTGGATGTTCTGAACCAGACATTTGCCTTTATGCCCATGGACAGTATCGCAAGCGCGGATGGATCGCAGGCATCTATCAAACGTTGGATCAAGGAAAAGATCTATAACCGGTTGCCTGCCGGTGCCCGCGCGGGGGCCTATTTTTTCTATCGTTATGTCCTGCGTCTGGGTTTTCTCGACGGGCCGGAGGCCCGCGCGTTCCATGTGCTGCAGGGCTTTTGGTATCGCTACCTTGTTGACGCAAAGCTGCGGGATGTGCGGGCGCAGATGCGGCAGCGCAACCTGACCCCGGTTCAGGCAATTCGCGATGTGCTTGGCATCACCATTCCCCAACATCACCCTAACCAAAGAAAGGCCGCCGCATGAAAATTTCAGTTGTTACCGCCGTGATGAACGGAGGCACGGAACTGGGCAAGGCCGTCGAAAGCCTGAAGGCCCAGACCTATCAGGATGTGGAACATATCGTGCAGGATGGGGGATCAACCGATGGAACGCTGGATTATCTGCGATCCCACGGGCATCCGCAGATGGCGCTGGTATCGGCCCCTGACAAGGGCATTTATGACGCGATCAATGCCGGGATCAGCCGCGCGACCGGCGACGTTATCGGGCTGCTTCATGCGGACGATTACCTGGCCAGTGATGATGTCCTCAGTCACGTGGCGACTGCGCTGGAAAACCCCGGTCTGGATGGTGTTTATGGCGATCTGCAATATGTCGCGCGGGCCAATGCAACCCGCGTGATCCGGCATTGGCGGGCGGGATCATATTCGCAATCGCGGCTCAAAAGGGGGTGGATGCCGCCGCATCCCACGCTTTATCTGCGGCGCGAGGTGTTCGAGCGGGCAGGCCTGTACGACACCTCCTTTAGCATTTCGGGGGACTATGACAGCATGTTGCGCTGGCTGACCAGCGGCAAGATCCGCCTGGGCTATATCCCGCAGGTAATGGTGCGGATGCGGATCGGCGGGGTCAGCAACAAGTCCTTTGCGCATATGCTGCGTAAAAGCCGCGAGGATTACCGCGCCATTCGCCGGCACAAGGTGGGCGGGTTTGGCACGTTGATGGCCAAGAACCTCTCAAAGCTTCCACAATTCGGGATACGGCCGCCTCAGGCGTAAAAGAACTTGGTGAAGTGGTAGAAGATCGGGGCTGCAAAGATCACGCTGTCCAGCTGATCGACAAAGCCGCCCTGACCCGGGATCAGATGTGACCAATCCTTGACCCCCCGGTCCCGTTTGATCGCGGCGAATACCAGGCTGCCGAACATGCCGACCAGCGATGCGGCAGCGGCCATGGCCATGGCCCCCAATACCCCGAACGGGGTGATCCAGCTTAACAGCCCGCCAATAATCGCGGCGCAGACAACGCCGCAAAACACGCCCTCCCATGTTTTGGGCGAAAGGTGATTGGCGATGCAGGTTTTGCCGATCCGGCGCCCAAAGAAATATTCCAGCAGATCGCCCAATTGCACGACCATGACCAGAAACGCGATCATCAGAACTGTGCGGTCCTCGTGGCCCTCGACCTCCAGCGTCATCAGCGCGGGCACGTGGCTGACGCAGAAAACGGCGATCATCAGACCCCATTGCGTCTCGGCGACGCGGATCAGGTAGCGGTCGGTATTGCCGCGAAGCGCTGATACGATGGGCAGCAAAAGAAAGGCGTAAACCGGAATGAAAACGGTATAAAGCCCGTCCCACCCGAGGCCGACAAAGACGTATTGCAGCGGCAGGACCACAAAAAAGGCCAGCGCCAGTGACAGGTGGTCGGCCTTGGCCTTGGTCGTCAGGGTCAGAAATTCGCGCAGAGCGGCAAAAGACGCAAAGGCAAACAGGACCATCACCCCGATCTTGCCCATCAACAGGGCAATCCCGACAAAGGCGACCATGCCCCACCAGCTTTGCACGCGGGTCATGTAGGTATCGAGGATCGGATTGACGAAACCCGGCTCTTCACGTGCGCGCAGAACCTCGCCCACGAAGGTCAATGCAATCAGGATCCCAAAGCTGCCGAATGCCAGCAGCAGAATGTCGTTGGTAGTCTCGTTCATGACCGCTCCTCCGGGGCGAGGGCAGCCAGCGCGTCAGAGGCACGTTTGAGGAAATCATCCTTGCTTTCGCCCTCGGCGACATGGATCGGTGCGCCGAATGTGACGGTGCAGATCAAGGGCAGCGGGATCACCTCGCCCTTGGGCATGATCGTGTTGAGATTTGCCACCCAGGTCGGCACCAGATCAACGTCTGGTCGGGCCACACCCATATTGTAAAGGCCGGCTTTGAAGGGCAGCAACAGGTCGTCGGTCATGTTCCGATTGCCCTCGGGAAAAATGATCAGCGACGACCCTTCGTCGAGTGCGGCAATGATCTTGTCCATTGGCTTGTCTTTGACCTCGGGGCGGCGATCAACCAGCACGCAATTGAAAACCTCGGGTCCGACAAAGGCGCGGATTTTGTTCTTCAGCCAGTAATCCGCCGCCGCGACGGGCCGAACGGTACGGCGCATGGCGGGCGGCAGGCAGGCCCAGATCATCGGCATGTCACCATTGCTGGTGTGGTTGGCGAAATAGACCCGTTGCTTGGGCACGGGTTCGATCCCTTGCCAGTCGGCCCTGACGGCCGTGACGGCGCGCGCAAAGATCCGAATGGATTGGCCCACGATACGGGCGGCGAACTGGCGTATGAAACTCATGGGATGAACTTTGGCGAAGCAAGTGGGATTTGGAAAGGGGGCAGGCGTCAAACGCCCCCGATAACCAGATGGCTGCCGGGGGCGTGATTGGCATGATCAGATCTTGTCGTCGCCAACATAATCCGAAAGCAGTTTTTCGTTCTTGGCCTCTTCGATCCGCATGATGCGGTCTTCGGACAGGCGGTCATCGAACCGGTATTTGACAAAATTCACCAGCGCGAGCGTCAAGAGCAGAATACCAATGCCCCAATATCCTTTTGTCGAAAGCGGGACGTCGGGCGACATATAAAGAGACAGACCAAGCATGGCATAAGCGACCACCACGGCCGCGCCGTTAAAGAACATGATCAGGGCATTGTCAGAGCGTGTCGGGTTCATTTCAGTTACTCCTATCGAGGTATTTGGGGGTTATTTTTTGGATGATTTGAGGCGTGACAAGACGTCGTCAGCGGTCGATCTCGTGGCGGCACCAAATCCGGCATCGGCCATACGGTCGGTGATCGTGCCGCCATCAAGCTCGTGATTGATATCGGCCAGAATTTCGCTGCGCTCGAACGGATCGTCCTTGCCAAGCACGCGTGCGATCAGCTCTTCGGCTTCCTCGACGCTGCCCGAGACGACCCCGCTGGCGGCCATGCGGCATTGTATCTGCTGCTCGCGACGGACCGCCCTTGCCTGGATTGCCCCTTGCTTAAGGTCGATGATGCGGCGATGACCGCTTTCAATAGAGCCGCGCAGGCGCAGGACTTTCTGGTCCAGACGGTCCAGCGTGGTTTCACGCAAGGTGACTTCGTTTTCCATTGACGCGATGGCGCGCGCAGCCTCGGCTGCCATGTCTTCGCGGTCGTTATCCAACGCCTCCTTGGCGCGTTCGGTCAGATCGGCGATCCGCGATTTCAATGCAGCATGCTGCTTTTCTTCGGAACGTTGCCGCTGAATAAGGCTGGCCAATGTGCCTTTGGCGGCTCGCAGGCTGTTTTCGCTTTCGCGGATTTTCTGATCAATCAGTTCAATCGCAAATGCATCGCGCACGCGGTCTTCTGCCCGTGCGTTCTGTCCGTGTATCAATGTCGCCAATGTCTTGAACATCTGAGTATCTCCAATATCGTGAACGTTGTTCATGAATTAGAGGTAGGGATGTTTTGCGGTCTAGGCAAGTAAAAAGTTGAACAATGTTCAATTTTTTTCGGATGAGGCCGTGAGTTGCCGTAAAACAAGGCCGATCATGCGGTCAATATCTGAGGTCGGGACCCCGGATGAGGCCTGATCAAGCCCCAAAAGTACAATCCCATGTACCGATGAAAACAATGCACGCGTCAAAAGTGCCAGGTCTTCAGGGCTGCGGGACGGAAAGATAACGGCCAACGGATCCGAGATATAGGCAAAGAGCTGCCCCATCTCGTGCAGATACCAGTCCGGGGCGTCTTCGCCGGGCGCGCGTTCGACCTCGAACAGGGCCCGCCAACTGTTGTGGTTCTGTGCGGCAAACCGGTGATAGGCCTGTGCCATGATCACCAATTGTTCGACCGGGTCCTGCGGCGCATCAGCCAACGCCTCGGCCACATCGGCGCCTAGCCGTTGAAAGGTTCTGGCGTTCACACTGAGGACCAGATCGGTCAGATCGCCAAAGACGTTGTAGATGGCGCCGACCGCACAGCCCGCCTCGGCAGCCAGATCGCGCGCGCGCAACGCGGCCAATCCATCGCCTGCAATGGTGCGTTCGGCAATATCAATCAGGTTATCGCGCAAGGCCGCGCGTCGTGCTGCAACTTTACCTGCCATGTGCTCCTCCGGTGAACGTAGTTCATCTTAGCCGTCGTAGCCGGTGGATGAAACCCCTTTTCAGGTCTTGACCGGTGCGCCCCCTGCAAAGGTGTTTGTCTGGTGGTAGCTGATCGGGTCTTCCTGCATTTGCAAATGCAGCCCGTCGCCGGTGTAGGGATGCGCCCGCGCGAGGTCTTCGTCAAAATCAATGCCCAGGCCCGGTTTGTCAGGGACGGGGATATAGCCGTTCTCGACCTTGATGCTGCCTTTGATCAGCGCATCATGGAACGGGGTCTCTATCGTTTCCGCCATCAGGATGTTGGGGATCGCGGCGGCAAGCTGGATATTCGCGGCCCATTCAACGGGTCCGGCATAAAGATGCGGGGCCAGCTGCGCATTATATGTTTCCGCAAGGGTCGCGATTTTCTTGCCCTCCCAGATGCCACCCGCACGGCCAAGGGCGGGCTGCAGGATCGTCGCCGCCCCCTGCTGCAAAATCTGGGAAAACTCTGCCTTTGTTGTCAGCCGTTCGCCGGTTGCGACGGGAATGCGCGTGGCCTGTGCGACCTTTGCCATCTCGGCCACGTTATCTGGGGGGATCGGTTCTTCGAACCAGAGTGGTTGATAAGGCTCCAGCGCCTGGGCCAGCCTGATTGCACCGCCGGTGCTGAATTGCCCATGGGTGCCGAATAACAGATCCGCCCGATCGCCGACCGCCCCGCGGATGGCCTTGCAGAAATCAACCGAAAGGGTCAGATCATGCAGCGACGGCATATGCCCACCACGGATCGTATAAGGGCCAGCGGGGTCAAATTTGATCGCTGTATAGCCGCGTGCGACCATGTCGGATGCAACCTCGGCGGCCATGTCCGGACTGGCCCAAAAGGCGGGCAGGGGATCGGTCGGGCGCGGGTAAAGGTATGTGTAGGCCCTGATCCGGTCATTCATTCGCCCGCCAATCAGCGCATGCACCGGCCTGTCGCGATCCTTGCCCAGGATGTCCCAGCAGGCCATTTCCAGCCCCGAAAATGCGCCCAAGACAGTCAGGTCAGGCCGCTGGGTGAAGCCCGCCGAATAGGCGCGGCGAAACATCAACTCGATATTCTCGGGGTTTTCGCCGGCCATGTGCCGGGCGAAGACATCCGCGATGACGGCTTTCATCGCGTCCGGTCCAACCGATGAGGCGTAACATTCCCCATATCCGATCACGCCTGTATCGGTCGTCAGCTTCGGGATGATCCAATAACGCCCACCCCAGCCCGGGGCGGGTGGGGCTGTTACGATGATATCAAGGTCAGTAAGCTTCATCTGAGACTTTCAGGAGAACGTCATGCGCAACACAATCACGCTTCGGACATTGGGTCCAGATGACTTTGACAGGTTGATGGCGGTGCCCGAGGGACTGTTTGATGGACCAATGCGCGCCGATCAGGCCCGTGCTTTTCTGCAAGACCCCTTGCACGAATGCGTTTTGGCATTTGACGGTGAGCTGGCCGTGGGCATGGCCACCGGCACAGTCCTGCTGCATCCGGACAAGGCCCCCAGCATGTTTGTCAACGAGGTGGGCGTCCGCGACGCGTATCGCCGTCAGGGTATCGGCCGTCAGGTGACCGCGCATCTATTTGCAGTCGCGCGTGCGCGTGGTTGCCAGGGGATCTGGCTGGGAACAGAGCAGGATAACGCACCCGCACTGGCCCTCTATCGCAGCATGGATGGCGACGAAGTTGCAGGTGTCTATTTCGGTTGGGATGATGGGTTGTAGCAAAACAATCCGTTATGCGAAAAACCTGCACCCGCAATTGGGCCCGAAGTCCATGCGGAATGTCGCGGACTTTTCAAGCGATGGACCGGACATAAGATCCCGTCAGCAGGCCGCACGGCGCAACCCCGATCCAAACCCGGCGTCCAGCTTATCAGCGTAAATGCCGTATCTGCGGACTTTGCCGCCATGTTCCGCTCAAGGAGAAAGGTCCGCTTTGGGAAGACGAACCCAAAGAAGCCCGATTAGAAGCACAAACAGTACTGCCAAAGTTGTCAGGGCTGATTTAACAATTGTGGCGATACTGGCGGTATACACCAAAGCAATTGATACCTCTGGCCAACTCCAAATCATAGCTGCGATTCCCATGTTTTCGAAATAATCGAACAAGGCACAGCCAACCGAAAGAATTATGCCAGCGCGAACAAGCTGGCTGCCGGGCATACGTCGCTCAAACCAGCTAAACGTCGCTACCAAAGTCGTGACAAACAGTCCCGTGCCAAGAGCCAGGACACAGGATGCGCCTGCGAGCCGGGCGTCAGTTGCGAAGGGTAAATCGTCGAACGTTGTGAGTATGTCAGCAAAAAGTTAGGAAAATGGACGGCGTCTGTGTGTCTTGGCCGTCAGCCCGTGGCGTTGCTGGCGGCAATATTACTCCGAGTGCCGTTGCGCCAACTGCTCTGCGATGGACTCGCGGACACGCGAAAGCAAGACCCCAGCATTTGCGCGGCGCCACCCAAGAGCAGAATAGTGAACCGCGAAAACCTTGAGGCCGGAGGCTCCGCTGCGGAGCACTGGTGCACCCGAACTGCCATGGTCAGTCGCACTCTCATAGAGAACTTCACGGGCCTTTGTCGCATCGTTCAAGGGCTCAAGTATCTTGTTGTGTTCCAGGGCAACGGACATCACCGATGCGTTCTGTGGAAAGCCGATCACGAAAGCTCCCTCTCCGATATTTGCCGCTGGTGTCTCGTGGAGGATGGACGTCGTCAAGCCTGGGGGGTAAGTCCCAGTTCCCTTCAGCCGTAATACCGAGTAGTCAAGCCAGGTGTCTTCGGGTGCCTCCGGATTATGTGTCCAACCTTCCTCCAACTCGAACGTCGGCTTGCCATCAGCATAATGAAAATGCGCGACCAGACGCTCCGGTGGTTCGCTGTCCTTGTACTGGCCCGGCCAAGTGGAGACATGGGCGCAAGTTACCAGAACGACTTCGTTCGGATCGATGTTTTCAGCGATTTCTGGCCGCAATTCCCCCAGCAGTTCCCCCAGCTTGACAGCAAAACCAGTGCCTAGACGTCCATTGTCGTTGGAGATCTCGGCGATGTTCCCCGCTGCATTCACCAGCGAGATGAGCCGGTTTATCGAATGCAGCTTATCACCGGTCCAGTTGCTTTGCAGGGTTCGGCTTTCCTCGATCTCCTCAGGGGATAGCTCCAGTGTTTCCTGCACCATGTCTGGGGTCAGCACGACGATACGTTGCAATTCGAAGCTCGTGGCCCGCATCGCTGCGCGCAAGACTTCGAACCCGTCATTTCGGTAACGCAGGATTTCGGAGAATTGGCGGACCGTTCCCGCGAATTTGAAGTCCGGCTGCGCGTCGCCTTGCTCTTCGCGCAGATCGTTGAGGTAATTCTTCAGATGCTCTTGGGCCGCGCTGGCATCGCCACCATTTGCGATCTCGATCTCGGCCAGAGACGCGTGATCCCAGGCATCGATTTGGTTTTTGCGGCTGCGCTTTTTGAGACGTTTGTTAATTCGGGCTTTGGTGTTCTTTGTATGCTTTTTCAGCCATTTATCGATGTCATCGATAGAAGGGTCCGAGAACTCAATGCCGTAGTGTTTCATCACGGCCGCCATGGACAGAAGATTGACTGCGGGCCCACGCCACAGCCAGGCGCGCGTTTCCCGATCTTCCTCGGACAACCCGTTCTCCGTCATCTGGAAGGCCGTTTTGTAAGCCGCGAACGCGGCCCGCGCATGAACCGCCATCTCTGATTGGCGATCGGTCACAAGAGCTTCGTAATACAAATCCTTGTGCGCGCGAGCCCGCATCATGCAGGCCACCGCCAGATGCGCGCGGTCGGGGTACTCGGGATCGACCCACTCCTTCAATAGCGTCAACGCCGCTGACGGCCCGCCGATCCGCGCACCGCGCAGATCGACGAGGGCTTGTGCCGCGGAGGCGGCAATGATCGGGTCTTTCACACCCAAAGCGTGCAGCCGGTCGCAGGTTTCCAGCAAAAGCGCATTTCGGTCGGGACCGGCCAGCGTGTCGAGGAACTTGGCTAGAGCCACACGGACGGGGCGGTCCTCGTGAACCGCGACCGCGCCCATGGTATTTATGATGCCAACAACCTCTTCTACGGCTGCTTTCTGCACCGTCTGGGTCTCGGCCTTAGCCAGTCGTTGACGCGCCGCATCTATCTTGGCTTTCGGTGTCATTTGAAGCTGATCGAACCAGGGCCGGTAATACGGCGTACAGAAGTTGAGAACTGCATCGATTCAGTCGGCTCCGATGTATCAAGCGGGTCCACACTGCTGAGCGATCCAAATGACAGGCCGGTCTTTTCGGCAATCAGCCGTATCGGCACCTGGTAGGTCTTGTAGTCGCCCAAAACGAACTCGGCTTTCAACAAGGACGAAATCATTGGGCCGTGCGAAAGGACGTAGCCGAGCGCCACGAGATCCCCGCTTTCGGCGTCGCGCATCACCACGACCTTCCAGAACTCTTCCGGGATTGCGATATCCTCCGCGCCGACCTGTCTGAGAAGAGGACGGTCGGCGTCGCTAAAGACCGGCCCGGTAAAGACCGACGCTTTGAACCCGAAGTCTTCCGCACTGTCGAGGACGTAGTCTTCAAGACCTACCCAGTCCTTCTGGTTCAGGTCTTCATGCTGGGGTGCTGCGTTCGTGTAGAAATACGTGTCCGATTGCGCCTGAGCCACAAGCTCATCAGATGCCCCATCGGGTGCCCAGCACGGATCGAGCCGACGCACCATATGGCCACGGTCCAGCGGATTGTGTTTGTAGAGCAGGTTTCCGACCTGATCGCCGTTCGCCAGCCTGCGATCGATCTTCCAACTGTCGCTGCGCGGTATGCGGCGGAGCCGTGTGCCGTCGATATTGACCGCTGTCACCATGGGCAACCGTCGCGCGCCGTTCTGAACGACTGAGAAGTTTCGATATTTCAATTCGATTCCGGAACCGTCCACAAGCTGCGCGAGCTGGGCCTTTAGCTCATCACTCTCGGCGACGGGCAGGGGTATGTCGGTGCCCAGAAACGCCGCGTCGTAGCCGTTGCGATCGGAGAACGAACTGGCTGGGGCCTCCGTGGCGTCCTCGACAAGTGCAGCACCAGTGGAGGGTGTCCCGAGGTGAATACCGCTCCTGAGGGAGGAAAGCGCCGCCTGCACAACGTGACCCGGAATCGCGTAATTGCGGACATTCTCGGTGCCCGCGAAGTGCAGCCCGACGACCTTCGCGTTCATGTCAAAGATAGGGGAGCCGGAGTTGCCGCCAAGCGTTGAGGCGTCATGGAAGATCTCGTTGATACCGTTTCCACCAAACGTGACTTTGCCCGGCGCCAGCCGCTTGACATCATAAATATCGCCGAAACACATTTTCATGAGTACTTGATCATTATCGCGCGTGTCTTCAGCGGGATAGCCAACGACGGCAATAGGGTCTTCGGGTTCGGCAGGCACATCCGCAAATTCAAGCTGCGTCTCCAAAGCCTGACTGAGTTCCAGAATCGCGAAGTCCGGCTCATTGGCGCCTGCGACGTAGAGAACGCTTTCGATTTTGACGTCAAATGGTCTGTCTCGCCCGCCGATATCAGACGGAATGGTTTGGATTTGCGCGAGCGTGTTGGCCTCAACGCGAATGCCTGGGAAAATCTCCCATCCGAAACGGGCATCGCCCTGTACGAAAAGTTCTGCCACGTGACGGTTGGTGATCAGAGTTCGACCGTCTTCCACAACCCAGCCGGTGCCGACATTAGTGCCGCTGAAGCCGAAGATATCGATCCGCGCAACTCCCGTCGCCATTTGCTCAAGGATCGGGCGATTTTTCTGAAGAAGCGCCAGCTCTTCAAAGCCCGCGCCAGAGACGAAAATCTCGCTAGGGTTGTCGACCCCCGCCATCATTACTTTATCGCGGTGGATATAATAGGCGGGCCTCAAGTCCGCTCGAACGATGGCCTCCAGTGCGCGACCGTCTGGGGTAAGCGGGGTAATGCCACCACGGGCGCCCTCGAGATGTCGTTCGGCGAGACTATCCGTGTCTCCCGATGGTATGGCACTTTCGGCACGCCGTCCGGATGGATCGCTGCTTTCCAAGTGCGACTGCCAGCGCTGAGCGGCGCGGTGCACCGCCCCGTCATATGTGCTTCCAAGCCGGGTCAGACTTTGCGCGCTTGCGGTGGATGCTGAACTTTCCGACGTGCTACTTCGCGCCGCCGATGGCGCCTCGGATCGACCGGGGCGTCGACTCTCCGCCGGAAAGGCATGGGCGTTTGTCAGCTTCACATACTCGCCGATCCGGTGATCGGCGATCAGTGGGATCTGACCTTCCAACTCATGTCCCGTGTCCGTCTGGCGTCTGCCATCCGGACCAATGTTGCTGGCTCGGAAGAAGGCCTCGATCTGCGCTTCTTCCTCATCAGTCAATTCCCCGGGACCGTTATCTATTTCAGTCTGGCTACTTTCGAGGCGACCCTCGGCCTGCGCACGTCCCTGTTTCAGATTGCCTTGTCCGTCGAACTGGATAAGACCGCCCGTGTGTGTGTAACTTATCGGAATGCGCGCAACGATGTCCCGGTTGTTGACTAGGCGAACGTAGCGATCCCCGAAAAGAGCTGCGGCGGCGCGAGCGGCGTCCCGCTTTAACGCACGCGGCTGGCCAAAGGTCACGAGCCCGTCAAGGTTGCCGCCAGATTGCGCGATGGCCGCCATGAGGCCCACAGCGCCCCCAAGGGAATGACCGGTGATCCAGATCGACCGTGTGCCGTTGAGCCGGGCTAGTGTCGCGTTGACCTCATCTTCAGCCGCCTGCCACTGCGCCAGAAAACCGCTGTGAACGCGACCTCCGTTTGCGGGGTGTGCGGCGGAGGGAATACGCAAATTGCTGCCCCAATCGCTCAGACCTTGCGTACCGCGAAAAGCGACGATCGCGACTTTGTTGCCGACCGCCGTAAATCCTTGCGTGTTTCCAAAAGAAAAAACCCGCGGTGCCATTTGCCAGCTTGCGCTTAAGACGTCGTGGACCTTTTGTGGGTTTGTCTCGTAGCTAAGCTCACAGGCTTTGGCCAAAAGATAAGCCTTGTGCCAGGTCAGCCCGGGCCCTTCCAATACGCTTTCATCGAAATTCATGTTATAAAATCCTCATAAATTATGGAAAAAGCTTAGCACGAGGCGCATGTTCTCCAAAGAGCAAACGCTTGTACACATCCGCTTTAAGCGCTTGGAGCGCGCGGCGGTATTCGGATTCGGCGAGGTGAATTCTTGCAGGCATCCAAGCCATGCAGCACCCTAGTCGGGACCTGAGCGCGGATCGTGGCGAACTGACTCGCCAAATTCCTCATCCGCCTGATCGGATGTCCAATCTGCCGGATTGTTGGAGTAAGCCGCTCGCCCGAAGGCCGCATCGTGGCTTGTCACGATGATCTCCGTCACGATGTCGGCGACCTCGCTCTCGGGTAGCGCCATTTCGCGAAGACCTTCAACAACCAGTGCATATTCATTGTCGAGACGCGTTCCGAAATTCCCCGGATCATCCGCGCTCACCGCCACGCGAATCCCTCTCTCTCGCACCTTTGTCTTCAGAATGGGATGGTCCTTCATTCTTATGAACCCGCCCACACATCGATTGGAAGACGGGTTCACTTCAATCACGATCCGTCTTTCGCAAATCTGACGGATCAGTTCACTTCTTATGAGGTTAAACGCTTCCGTCACAAGCGGGTTCGACAGCTCATGGGGTACGGTCCGCATCAAGGCCCGTCGGCGACACACATCAGGGTCGTAAGCGTCTGCGCGCAGGATGTCGATCTCTTCGGTGTCCGCGCGAAGTCCTGTGAGCCGCAAAAACGGTGCTTCCTCGAGTTGCTTTTCAGACACCGGGAATTTTCTGAGCCGTATCGCCTCGTACAACACGGATTTGCGCACTGTCCTCTGGTAGATTTCCCGACTTGACCGTTCGATGATGTCCTCAAGAATGCGGGATACGCGCCGGTCCACGCCATCGACAGTCCCCAGTCTGCGATCAGCCCAGACAAGAGCATCGAGCAGGCGCCCGACCGGCGCGACATATCTTTCGTCCTTTTGCAGAGCGTCGACTGTGAAATCGGTCCCAAGGGCTAGGGCGTGTCCAAGACGGTCGGTCGGCATCATGTTGCAGAGATTCACTGCGTTCCAGATTTCCCGTAGCCCGATCAGCGGGTGAAAGTAATCTTCTCCGACATGCAGTGTAAGCCCCAGGTGACCCTGCCGAGCGCTCTGATAGCTCTGTCGATAATATGCCGCAGTGGACGTGAGGTACTCCGAACCAATGTTAAGCAGTTCATTTGCCTGCTCATCGAGGTTCTGGCCGCGCAAGAAGTTCAAATAGGGAACGTAGTATTCGATCGGCGTGTCGCGCTCTACATTCGCGACATCGACGCCGACGACAAGCTGTCTCATCTGATCCAGGGTTAGTTCGGACGCGTCGAATTCCGGTCGATGACGATCTGTGTCTAGGGCCTCACCAGGCGCGAAACTGCGCGGGTTGTCATAGAGAAAATGCCTGAGGCTCATGAATTGACGGTCCAAGTCTCGTCTTAACCGGTCGATGTCCAGATAGGGCGCTTCGCTGCGTGCCTCAATGCGCGGGCGAATGAAGTGGACAACAAATCGCGGCATATAGCGGCCAGGTATACCGGGTCTCGGTGGTCTGCGCGACGTCATACGAAACACGGAATGGAGGGAGGTAAGAAACCTGCGGTAGCTGACCACGTCACGCATGGCCGCTATTCGCAGTTCTACATGATCGAGAGCTTGCGAGTCGAACACAAAGTCACGCCAGCGCGACAGCAGGATCCGCTCAACGCGCGGCGACTTGTTCTGTCGGACGATCTTCAGACTGTCAAAGTTGCGGCGGAAACTCTCCAGGCCGGGGTTGTTCTCCGGCGATTGAATGTGTCGCCGTACGAAGCGGTTTTTGGCGAACATGTAGCGGTCAAATGACCTCGCGAAGAACTCGTCGTCGGGATTACGAAGATGATAAAGCCAGGCACGTTGCAGCGTACAACGCTCCGACCAAAGTGCCCGCGGTTGATGATTGAAGGCGGTGTGCTCTGCTGTGTCTGGTAAGTGTTGCGAATAGATCGGACGCCATTCGCTCATCACTTCCTCAATTAGGGTACGCTCATCAAGGCGTTCCGGCCACGTGCCAAAAACGTCATCATTGCGCGGCGAATAGGCCGGTAGAGTATCGATGGTTATCTGCCGCGAAAGAAGCTCTTGCCACACCAGCGGAGCCGGTTCACATCCTGACAAGTGCGTGTGAATGTCCCGCAAGCGACGCCACATAGGCTGTCCGAGAATGAGCGGCTCATTGATCCGACAGTAAACGCCCCAGTTTTCAAGATCGGCGTGATGCATCTCACGCAGGAATATGCGAGTGAACTGAAGTGTCACGAGAATGTCCGGATCGATGATCGCAGACAGGTCCATCCAACTCTCTGCAATCCCGGATCGACCGGAGGTGCTGAGGGGCCGGATCTTGGGCTCGCCACCTTCAAACCGGATGTCGATGTTCAGCCCTTCAAGGGTAGCGAGATACCAGTTCGGCAACGCCGGATTTTCGATCAAGAAGTTGTAGAGAATGGTCTCAAGATCATCCATACGGGCCGCGCGGAATTCATTCCGCAGATAGCTCAGAAACGACTGAACCACGTCATCACCACGGTACCCGGACTCTTTCGGATTAAGCCAGACCCGGCCTTCGTTCACGCGCGGGGCGAAAACGATCAGGCGGCGGGCAATTTCGGCAAAGTCCGGTAACACCTGCGTGGCCCTCGCCTGTTAGTCCAGATTAAGCGCGTCAAGGGCATCAAGTGTTGCTGCCGCATGCTGGCGCGAGACCCCGAGCATATCCATCACGAAGCGCTGGATCGGAGTGGTGGCGCCGGGACTTTCCATTGCGGTCTCGACCGCGTCCCTCAGGGCCTGAAACGTTCCTCGTTCACCGGTTCCGCGAACAATCGGCATTACGGAGACAGCGGGATGCTCTCCGGCCCGATCGAGACACTTGCGAAGGGCTTCGGCGAGGTCCGGGCGCCGTGGATGATCGGCATAGATCTCAACGCTGTCCGCTACAGCCGCCGCGAACAGTGCGGCGTCGCGCGCATCTATGTAACGGCGGTCTTTGTCGTACGTATCGACCGGGAAAGGACGTCCCAAGAGCGCAATCGCTTTGGCTAATCTGGCATCGTCCGTGTCGGCAATATCTTCGCGCCCTGTCATCCCGCCAAAACAGTGCCGCCGCGCCAAGGCGATCGCCGCCGTAAGGCGAATACGAGCATCATCTTCGTCTATCGCGACGTCCGGATAGAGAAGCGTTGAGATGTCGCTCTCTAGCCAAGGCGGGAGTGTGTGTTCCTTTGCCCCACCCATTGTTTCTGAACCGGTTTCATTCAGAAGTTCAAAGGCGGCGACCTTGACAACTTTGGGAATGGATTGGCTTGAGAGTTTGGGTATGTTTCCATCCTTGGCGACTTTCATCGCAGCAAGGATCACCGTATGATCGATCATGTCGATGCGCGGGTCGCTACCCTCGGCGCGAGAATATCTAAGGGCCCCTCTTGTGCCCATCGGTTTTGATCGGCCCGACCAAGCATGGCGTGCCCAAGAGCCATTAAGGGCCGCATCGGTCACTTCGCGCCGCTCGAAATGCAGGGGGCGGCGTCGGCGTGGTTCTGGACTAAAAATCCTTTCCCCCAAGTCGGTAGAAACACCGAGCGCATTCAGGTCCGATATTGCCACGGCGTTCAATGGCAGGGTGCCGGACCTGTTTCCTAGGCTGGCATCACTCTTGAACCCGAGATCGGTGTCGCGATTGTCAAGCCGGTCCTCAATATTTGCAGAAATTGATGCTAAGAACTGAGGTTGCTGTAATGTATCTTTGTCAGCCAACTTTTTTGCATCCATCAAATAGGCGATCGACGGGCTTACCGATTGATCCTCGACGGTAAACTGGCTTTTCCAGACCAAATTGACGGCTCCAAAGTCATCCACTCTGAAACTCGAATTTGCCAAAAGATCGTCGGTTTCCAGCTCACGCAATTCCGCCTCGCGCGGATAGTGCTGCAAAACCAGTTCCACAGCTTTCCGTGGATTCTCTGGCTGGAAGTTGTCGCGGATGTCTGTGATGACGCGGAGGGTCACGCCGTCCATCGCGTCGGGGTATCGCGTCCACCACAACCAGCGTTCGGTCGCGCTCTTTGCTATGGGGTCGTCGATCGTCGGGGTGGAGCGTAAGGCAGTCGCTTGCAAGTCTTTAAATCGCTGCTCCTTGCCGACGCTTTCCTGCGTTGCCTTGTCATCGTCATCGGCAGGTTTGAAAAGTATGGCATGTACCTCTTCGATGTCCGAGGCGCGCAGTTTATATCTGTTCCCGACAGGGAGGGTCTTCTCAAGATAGAAATGGATCTGTTCCACTTCCTTTTTTAGATCTTGGGAAATTCTGTTCAACTGCTCATACGGGTTCGCCCAACCTGTGACACTCGTGTCGCGATTTTTCCCCATGAACGCCGTCGCTTCGAAAAAAGCGATGTAACGCTCCTGAAGCGGATCGCGCATCATGCGATATAGTTCGTCCATGTTCATCGCGAGGACGCACACCACACGGGGGTGAGCCAAATACATGCGCAGGTCTTCCAGCGTCTGACGCGCAACATTGGGTGACAGGTCGCAATCGTCCATATAGACCATCAGAAGTTCCGCGCGATTCATGTCCAGAAAATCTTCGATGAAGTCGTGCCATAGCTGTTGCCGCTCGGTCGCCAGCGAACTGTAATAGCCCTTGCGCACTACGAATTCGCGGTAGCTGACGCTGTCGCGGCTCAACATCTCGCGCCCGATGTTGCGGGCATAGGTCCAGGCCGGATCGACGCGTTCTTGCAACTCATTGAGCAGCCGCTGCGCCTCGTTCTTGGTTGGGTCATAGCGGGTGTCTTCTTGTCGGCGCCGGTTCTCCTGGTTTTCGCGCAAATGTCGTTCGAAATAGAACTTCTGCCGGTAGGCTGGTCCGGGTTCAGCGGAGGAGGGGCCCACGATGTCCTGCAATTGCCCCCGGATCATGTCGAAGATTACATCGGGCATCTCGCTTTCCCGCCCATGGGTCATATCCGGCTGAATTGTCGGCAGAACGTGCGCTGGGTGATAGCCGTCCGGACCGTCATATTTTTCGTCGTCGGCGAACTCTTTTTGAATCCGCGCGAAGTCGGCCCATATCGCGTTGTCGCCTGATTTGTTGTCGCGAAGATATTTTGAGTATCGGGCGATCCGCGCCGCAACGGTACTTTTGCCCGTCCCGCGCTCACCATCGACAACGAAAAAATTGAACGTGTGCTCGGGCACAGGATCGCGGTCCCGGCGCGGAGATAGGTAGCCTAGCGCGATTTCCTGTCGTGACCGCTCATGGCGCCTTTTGGCGGCGGCCTTTGCGAGAATGTTAATGCGTTTAAGAACTGAAATAGTTGTATTGAATTGGTTTCTGGTCAGATTGACCGGATCGGAACTCATGCGCCACCCTCCAATAACGGGGGCGCTACTTAATATTCTTCGTCAGCTAAGGCCTTCGCCCCCAAGTGCAGAGAAGGATCGAAGGTCTTATACGCATTGTCAAACGTTATGAATGCGTTCCTGCGTTTGGTCTTGTGTTCTCGATACAGATCGAACGACGCATCGAAGAGTTGAAAACGCATTTCGGCGAATGAAAGACTGGCCATGTTCGCAACGACATTTTGGCTGGCGCGTTGGACTGTGGAGCTCGAGGAGGGGTTCGGGAAGCCGTCAAAACTGAGCGGAACATCACCCTGCAGTACTCTGTCGAGATGATGTTTGCCCTTGTTCGTCAATGAGAAATTTGAGTCGTTGTAACCAGGTTTTTCGACGTGCCCCCACTCAATCAGGAATTCCATATCATTGTCGAACATCTTTGACTGATAGAGTTCTGGACCCAAGTTCGTTTGAAAGTTCCTGAAATGTGCGACCCACATCGCGGCTTCGTGCCCACGCTTCACAAGTTCCATCGACAGGAAGAGCGACATTGGCCGGAAGCGCGGTCCGGTGTTCAGTCCGAAATCCTTGTTCATCCCCCTGTCTGAAAGGTAACGGCGCCAAGTCTGCAAAAGGAGAAGCAGGCAAGCGGTTCTCGAATTGCCAATGATTTGAGTTGCCTCGGTCATGCGCTCTCCGAAAACAGATCTTGAATGCGAGAATAGAAGTCAACTTCCGGGTTGCGCTCCTTTGGCCAAATTCCAATGGCACGCATCTGGCGTATCCGCACGTTGACTTCTTCCATTTCGGAATTGTCCAACTTTCCGGAAATGAGGGCAAATACAGTATCAGCGAGCGCTGGCTCGCTTCCGCTCTTCATCAAAGCGTAGAGCTGCGGAAGGATCACCTGTGAACCTTCGTTCGCACCACCTTTTTCACTACCTTTCTTCAGAAAGTCTCTGGCGTCTTCATCTATGAGCACAAGGTCAATCCGGCTAAAACGCCCCTTCCTAAGATCACTTAGAAAAAGGTCGACACTATGGTAGGCATGCGGCGAAAGTTTGAGCGGTCGCGAACGGGAAATCCGCGAGAGACGATAGGCGAGGTCTTCGCCAAATCGGATGTCATCGTCAATGATGACGATTGTGATATCGCGAGCCACCATCTAGCTGAACCACCTACTGGATTTGACAATTTGCTGCGCGTCAAAAAAGTCAATCATCACTGAACCTTTATACCATAAGCATTAACGAACGACAAAAACACCGTCATGTGAGCGCCTCCGTGAGGGCATATGCGGGAAGCTGTAGAGCGATGCTTGTAAATGATACACGGGCGCCCGTGCCGGTCCCGGACGTCAGCAAAAGCCTGCCATTCATCGCAAGCATTGACTGGTTTGCCATGAAAAGTCCCACCCCTGTGCTGTCTTCTTTGGTACCAATGGAAACATGCGGATCAAAAAGGTACTCCCGGCGATCAGGCGGGATACCCGGACCGTTGTCACGCACGGAAATTGTGATCGGGTGCGGGTGTCCGGGCCAAAGCCGAAATGATACCGTAACACGCGGGTTGTCTGGGTCACTGCCGCCACCTTTCGCC
This sequence comes from Yoonia sp. SS1-5, assembly GCF_038443705.2. NCBI lineage: Bacteria > Pseudomonadati > Pseudomonadota > Alphaproteobacteria > Rhodobacterales > Paracoccaceae > Yoonia > Yoonia rhodophyticola. The sequence continues at coordinate 3,802,409 of NZ_CP151767.2, forward strand.
AATGCTTCTATCGCATTGCGTAGTAGGTTGATTACGGCATCATACAATATTTTGTGGTCGTACACAATCTGGAAGCGTGACAGTTCCGCACGAAGTCGCCGATCTTGTTCTTCGGTAGTATCGTAAGGTACGGGCGTCGCGAGGTCCTCTGTAGTCTCGTCGACGGAAAACTCGTACTCGCAAACGTCTCCGGGCCCAATCCTGACTTTTACGCGGAACTGGAGCGGTCGATGCGTTGGAAACCTATTCCTGAAGAAGTGAGCGTGTGTCACGCAAGTTGTTTTAAGCTCTTGCAGCACTTCTTCGGCAGGGTAAGGCTTTGAACTTCGCGCTGAAAAAAGAGCAAGCGAATTGCGCGACATCTCTTGCGTGCTTTGCCGGGTGGTTTCGATCCATTCGTAGAGTATATCCATGTTCTTCTTGGCAGGGGCCAGATGACCGCGACCGCGCGCAACAAGTGACTTCGTCTCCTCATCGACTGCCTTCTGGCTATCCAAGACATCTTCCATGGTCTTGAGCGCCGTGTCGATTGGGGGCAACTGGTTTTTCAAATAGTGGCCCGAATATCTCGCGAATTCCTGGGATACCAATGACGCGTTTAGAAGCCCAACATTCTGCCAAAGTTCAACGGCCCGACGGTGAAACTGAAACATGACCAATAGCGCCAAGGGCACGATCGCCGCGCCCAGGAACGAAAGCTGTACCCGGGCGGTCGCCGTCGAAGAAACAAGCCGATCGATCAAGGGAAGACCGATAAAAAACACTGAGGCGAACATCGTTGCCAACCACCAAAGCCATGACCGTCGCATCATACTTCTTCGATTCGTCCCAAGTTCGTCCTGTACCGTGTTAGTCCGGTAGCCTTTGGGTAGGTCCAGCTCATCCAGCGCGCCTTGTGCCACCGATTTCGGCACATATCCCATGGGGAGGGGAGCCGCCTGAATAGCGCGTGCAGCAAGCCAGAGCACAAACACAATTCCCAGATTTAACATGTTGAGCGTGTACTTCAGGAGGCTGACCAAGACCTCATAGATAGGACCGGTGGCGAAAAACGCAACTGCGCCAACGGCGAGCGAAAGAAGGAGTACGAGGGAAAGAAGCGCAAACCAGGCATCGACATTTTGAACGGAAGGCGTGCCACTTTGATTGAGTTTGTCGATCCGAACTGTGAGTAAACTCATGAATCCGGATGAAAATGCAATCATGCCAACGCGCCAGTCTGCAGGCGCACCTTTTCCGAACCGCTGGACAAAGACACGCGTGACACGGACGCCCAGACCGGCGCCAGGCAGGTAAAGTGCGAGGAAAAGTTCGAGGTTGAGAAAGGAAAGGACTGTTCCGAATAGCAGTGTTGTGCCTGCCACCCGCGGTGGGGAGTCACCGGACGCAATCGCTGTAGATGACAAAACGGTCCACAAGCCAAAGATCGTCGCGACAAAAAACCAAGTCGCAGCAGTGATCATGATCCGGACATCGATCCCCACAAGGTTCGTGCGGGCGTCGTTCCTGCTATGCGTGGCGCGATAGCTGAACGCGTGGTAGAGCGTAACGAGGAAGAAGCCGGCACAAAGCCCGCTGCCCGTTATGGACAGCAAGACGGCGATCTGGGCCCAGGTCGCATCTTCGTTCATGCGCCGATCGCCATTAGTGGCACGCGGCAATCGTTTCGGGGAATGAAGCGACTTGAGGTCTGACTCTCAGGCATATGTGGTTTTTGCTGCGAAATTAGGAGGTTAGTTGCTCCGCCGCTTCTCCACAAGCCTATGACGACATCGCACAGCGTAGGCGTCAACGGCGAGCCGTATTGGCGCCTTGGAGCCGACCTCATGGTCCAAAAACAAAGGATTGGGTTGTAGGCAAGCGCCACGTCCCCAAATGTCACTGCGTCCAGCATACACCAGAGTAAAGCGTACAAGTGCCTTGCGAGTAAAGATCGCGTCGCAGATTGTGGGTTTCTTCGACAAGCCTGACGTCATGAGAGCATCGATTGACGCTTTGGCGGTGTTTTTTCGACAAGTGAATCAACGAGACAGAGATCACAGAATCGCCTGTGTCTAAACTATTGATAAGCCGACATTGGTCTTCAGTGCAGCATTAGGAAGTACGGGCTCCGGGCCCGAATTCGCCGCGTCCGACGTTAATGTCGCCTGCCGAAGCGCAGATATCTCGTGATCGACAGCGACGGCGAAAGATCGAGAGTTTGGCGTTCGCGACCAACGGCCGGTCTCGTGCGGTACGAAGGCGGAGGCGTGCCGCGGTGGCGTTGGGCCGCTCTGCGTCCAACTTGGACAGCGAAAATGGTAAACCTCAGAGGCGCCAAACGGCGCCTCTGCTTTTGCAGCATTAGGATATGGATCCACCCTTGCGGCACTCATTGGGAACGAAGAGGTATTTGACCCGCCGTTCGTTCATCAACAGGAGCGCCTTAGTGCGATCCATATCCGGTGTTGCCGCGCTGGCGGTGCAAAGATGAAAAGTGTTGCCGGAGGCCGGGAGGATGCGCGGGTCGCCGTGGCTCAACTGGGTTTGAAGACTACGGATATTAAATCCATCAGGGTTTGCAGTCACGTCGTCGGCGGCCGCGACCTCATTCACATGGGCGGGTCCGCAGAGTGCGTCGATGCTGCTTTTAGCAAAGGCGGCACTCGTGGCGGTGGCAAGTGCGGTGACCAGAATTGCGATGCGTGTCATAGTATTCTCCTCAGTTTTGTACCAACCCTGAGATCGGAGTTTCTTGCCTGCAGGGCGGCGAGTTCGCTAGGCTAGGAGGCGGGAGGGGAATCCTAGATGTCCCGAAGCGTGGACGAAATCGACACGAAATCTGACGAAATCATTCATCTTGGCGATTTTTGGGCTTCACTAAAAACCAAGGAATTACAGTCGGGTAACGGGGAAATTGTCCCCCTGCGCAGCCAAAGCACGGGGGGTTTGGCGCTGTTGGCCGCGACACCTGGCCAGTTGGTTGCGAAGGAAACGCTGATCGAAATAGTCTGGGCCGATACCTTTGTCACCGACGACAGCCTCGTTCAATGCATCGGCGATATCCGCAAGGCGCTGGGGGATACAGACCGGAAAATCGTCGAGACGGTGCCCAAAAAAGGCTATCGGCTGAATGCGCCGAACGGCGGGGTGGCTAGGCGCGGATCGCTGGCCGTGGTACTGGGCTGGCTTGCGGTGGCCATCGTGTTTGTGGTCGTGGCCTGATCTGCATTCTTCGTCCCGAACCTCCGCACGGCGATGGCACGACTCGGATCGCTGTGCTGGCCTTTGACGATTTCAGCGTCGACGAAGACAAGGGCTATCTGTCGGACGCCATCGCCGAGGGGATCATCACCGAACTGGCGCGATATCGACTGATCGAGGTGATCGCTCGAAATTCGTCATTTCGCTATCGCGGCAAGGAAACAGACGTCCGTCAAATCGGCGAGGAACTTAGCGTGCACTACGTGCTTGAGGGCAGCAAGCAAAAAAGCGGCGACGCGCTAAATGTCACGGTCCAACTTATTGAAGCGCGCGGAGGTGCGCATCTTTGGGCACACCGATGAATAGCAGATTGGCGATCTCTTTGCTGTGCAGGACGCGATCATCAAGACAGTCGCCAATCGCGTCGGTTTTCGTATCGAACGCCCGGTTCCGGGTGCCGATTCCGACAAAGTAACGGCGCTACATCTTTATCTGCAGGGGCTGGCGGCTGTTCGGGCCGACTTCAATGAAGACGTGGCCGAGTATAACTTAAGACTGAACCTTGAAGCCATCGAAGTCGATCCGGATGCGCCATATGGCTACATCGGCGTCGGCCACGCGCATAGGGTGGCAGCGGTGTTTGGTTGGATGGGTCTTGATCCGGACGCAGCACTGAAAACAGCGATAGAGATGGCAAACAAAGCGCTCGAGCTGGCGCCAGAAGAACCAGAGGTTCACTATCTTCTGGGCCGCGTCCATCAGGAACTGGGAAATCAGGAAGGGGCCATGGCGGCCTATGACAAGGCCATCGCTCTAAATCCGAGCAACACGCAGTACCTTTCGGGCAGCACGGTTCCGATGCTGTATACCGGAAGGACACAGGAGGCCATCGATCGTCTGAACGCGGCAAAAGGAATCGATCCGTTTCACGGAGACGGCGTGTATTGGCAGATGGGCTGGGCGCTGTGGGAAATTGGCGATTGCGAAGGGGCCCGAGATGCTATGCTAAGCATGCACGCGCAAAGACGCGCCGCCAAGCGGATGGTGGCGGAAATTTATGCATGCCTTGGCGAGGTCGACAAAGCGCAAGATGCTTACCAATTATTCTATTCAGAAGCCAAGGAGCCTACCATTGCAGAACAAAGAGCAGAATGGGAGGGCGTCTGGACCGCGTCCGGCAGCCTAGACCGCTGGCTAGACCACATGCGCATTGCCGGGATGAAGGACTAACGAATCAACCCGCCTCGAACCAAGGCACGTCGGGATATCGGCTTCGTCCGCGATCTGCCAATTGATCCCCTCGGCTTGCTGCGCCGTGCACGAACGGCGCCTTTTCACGACGCGGCGCGGCACGATTTTTCGCGCAGTCGCAGCAAAATTCGTGCCGCGTGCGCACGCAGCGAAAAAACCAAATTCACGGAATGGGCTCTTTCAAGACCCTCGCCGCGATCTGTGCAAAGGTCCGCTATGCTGTTTTTTGGTGAAAGGGCAGTTTTCAACGTGAACGTCAAAGTTATCAGATGCTTCACTCTCGAAAAGTTCCAAGGGCGCAGCGATTTTTTAGGTATAATGTCGAACGCTATAACCTGGCTCAGAGAGATTTCGCATATTCGGCAAGTTGATCTGCGACGACCCCCCAACCCGCAAAAAACCCCATATCTTCATGCGACTGCCGCGCCTCTGCCGACCGGTGCCGCGCTGTGGCTGTGTAAGTCGTGCCGCCATTTCCATCATCCGCAAATGTGATGATAGCGGTCAGAAACGGCTCTGCCGCGGGCTTCCAGCCTTCGCTGTAGCCATCGGTGAAAACGAGGCGTTGGTTCGGAACGATATCCAGATAAACCCCTTGATTGGCCATGACATTGCCATCCACGTTGAAGGTGGTGTTGAAACGCCCGCCCACGCGCAAATCAATCTCGCAGGCCTCAATCCGATGTGGTTTCGGAATGAAGAAATGCTTGATATGTGCCGGTGTCGTCCAGCAGGCCCATAACTTGTCAGGTGCGGCGTCGATAACACGGGTGAATGTCAGATCGGTTTGTGGATCAAGCTGCATCAGGTGGCTCCTTCCGGCGAATGCCACCATGTTGGGCGCGGCCTGCGGCGGCTGTCAAGAAACAGGGGGGTGTCAGTCAAAGACAATAATGTTGCGTTTGGCACTGCCGGTTTTGGTGTCGGCAATCGCCTCGTTGATTTGCGCAAGTGACCAGCGCCCTGAGATCAGCTCGTCCAGTTTCAGACGTCCTTGCAGGTAAAGATCGACCATCCACGGGATGTCACGGGCAATGACCACATCGCCCATCTTGGACCCAACCATCCCTTGCCCGGTTGCGGCCAGCATCACCGGTTCGTAGCTGGATTGCGCGCCCGAATGGGGCATGCCGATCATGATGACCTTGCCCCCATTGGCAAGATATTGCGGGGCGGTGTCATAGGCCGGGATCGCCCCGACGGTCACCAGCACGGCATCCGCACCGCGCCCCAGCGCCTTTTTGGCAATCCGCCACGGCTTGGCCTCGGTGGCCAGTACGCCGTCTGTCGCCCCGAATTCACGGGCGATGTCCAGTTTCTCTTGCGACATATCAACGGCCACGATCCGCCGGGCGCCAGCGATCCGTGCCCCCTGGATCGCATTCAGGCCAACCCCGCCCGCACCGATCACCACAACATCCTGGCCGGCCCGCAACTGGGCTGCATTCACAACAGCACCGACGCCCGTGATCACCCCGCAAGCCAGTAGCGAGGCGGCTTCCATCCCGACCCCACCCGGCAGCTTCACAACCTGGCTTTGATCAACCAGGACCCGTTCGGCGAAGCCGCCCGTATGCATGGCCTGCACAATTTCCGTGCCGTCGTTTGTGGTCAGGGGGGCCGTGCTGCTGTCGGTCTCGCAGATGACCGGTTTGCCGCCCGCGCAGGAGGGGCAGGCCCCGCAGGCCCGGATCAATGTGACAACCACCCGGTCGCCGATGGTCAGGCCGCGGACCCCGTCGCCAACTGCCGTGACATGTCCAGCCGCCTCATGCCCGTATATTGCGGGCAGCTGGCCACCCCACGCGCCGTCCGCATAAGAAATGTCCGAATGGCAGATCGCGCAGGCCTTCAGGGTGACCTCGATTTCACCCATTTGGGGTGCTGCGAGTGTGACTGTCTCAATCCTGAGCGGGGCGCCAAATTCATGGCAAACGGCGGCTTTGATTTGTGGCATTGAATCCTCTGAACTTTTCAACAGCCTGACGGGCGTTTTGCGGCCTGCCGCGTTTGTTTACGACACCGAAACGCGCGGTTTTGTCGGTCTGGGGGTCTGGATGAAGACGAAGATGCAAAAGACCGTCAGCACCGCAGATAACAAAAATGGTGCGCCGGGCATGTAGAACGGGTTTTGCGGCGCGGTGAAGTACCAGAAGGTCTGGGTGACAACCAATGGTGCCACAATCGTGGCGACGGCATTGATCGAGGTGACGGTGCCTTGCAATTCGCCCTGCTGATCATCCGAGGCCGTGCGTGACATGATCCCCTGCAGGGCGGGTCCCGCGATTGATCCCAGCGCGGTCAGTGGCGTCAGCGCCAGCGCGACCCAGCCATTGGTGACGAAGCCAAGCAACACAAAGGCGACAACGTCGATGGACAGGCCAAGGATCACGGCCTTGCGTTCACCGATCCGGTTCAGGATCGGTTTGATCAGCAGTCCCTGGACAACCGCGATCCCGATCCCGAAAATGCCCAACGACAGCCCGATCATCCCAGGCGACCAGTCGAACCGCTCGGCCCCGTAATAAGCCCAGACGCCCGGATAGACGAAAAAGGCAACCGTATAGACAAAGGTGATCAGCATCAGCCGCTTGAGGCCCGGCAGCTTGCCGATATTGGTAAATGCACCCAACGGATTGGCCCGCCGCCATTCGAACGGGCGCCTGATCCGGTCGGTCACGGTTTCCGGCAGGACAAAATACCCAAAGATTGCGTTGGCCGCTGCCAGAAAGGCTGCTGCCCAGAACGGCGCGCGGGTTCCGTATTCCGCCAGGACCCCGCCCAGAAGTGGCCCCAGCACAAAGCCCACGCCAAATGCCGCCCCGATCAGGCCGAAATTCGCGGCCTTGTCCTCGGGGGCCGAGATATCGGCCATATAGGCTGCGGACGTGGATTGCGTCGCTGCGGTGATACCCCCGATGATCCGGCCTATGATCAACAACCAGATAGTCCCCGCAACAGCCATCAGCACGTAGTCGAACGCCATGATCACAAGCGAGATCAGCAGGACAGGCCGCCGCCCGTAGCGATCTGACAGGTTGCCAACGGTTGGTCCGAACAGAAATTGCATGGCCGCAAATATGGTGGCAAGCACGCCCCCCCACACCGCGGCCGCGCCCAGCCCGTCGCCTTCAACCTCCTGGATCAGGTCGGGCATGACCGGCATGATCAGTCCGATGCCCATGCTGTCGATCACAACGCTGATCAGGATGAAGGTAATGGGCAGACGGTTATTCATCACCGCACAATTCAACCGATCCGTTTACTTTGCAAGAGGCAGCAGATGCCCGATATCCTGCAGAAATTGATTGAGCAATTCGGCAAAGGCCTGCGGGTCTTCGGCAGGTGGCAGATGCCCCACCCGGCGGATCAGCGCAAATTGCGATCCGGGGATCAGATCGACGGTTTCGCGCACCAGATCCGGCGGGGTTGTCCCGTCCTCGGATCCTGCGACGCCCAATGTCGGCACGCGCAACCCGCTGGTGGGGGTGAAGAAATCGGTGCCGGAAATTGCGGTGCAAACGCCGATATATCCTTTCAAGGGGGCGGTCATCAGCATTTCCAGCCATTGCGACATTGCAGGTGTGCCATAGAAATCCCGCCCGAACCAACGGTGCATGATCTGATCGGCCGCCCCGCGCATCCCTTCTTTTTCCAGCATGGCGATACGGCTTTGCCAGAATAGGGGATGTCCGATTTTCGCGGCCGTATTCGACAGCACCAGCGCGCGGATGATATCAGGCCGCTTAACCGCGAGACCCTGCGCGATCAGGCCACCAACCGACAGGCCGACAAACACGCAATCACGAATGTTGCACGCGTCGCAGATCGCCTCTGCATCGCTGACCAGTTGGCCCATGCTGTAAGGCGGCTCTGGCACGTCCGAGCCGCCGTGCCCGCGCAGATCATACCGGACCAGCCGCAGGGCAGGGGGCATCCGGGCTACAACATCGTCCCAAAGCTGCAGATTGGTTCCCAGCGAATTTGCGAAGACCACAGCCGGGCCGTTTTCCGGCCCCTCGACTTTCACGTTCAAACCGATGCCGTCGCGTTCAACACGCATCCCGCATACCCCCAAAAAAAGATCAAGCCGCGCTTGGGTTTTGTCTCCCCGCGCGGCTCTCTCTTGTTGTTTCGATCAGCCCAACGGCGATCAGAAACAACCCTCCCACGCAACAGAAACATGACATATGTGCTGTCGGGCAACCTATACTTTTGGTCAGGTTAGCCTATTTTTTCATCCAAAGCGATATGCGCCATGATCTGTCCGTGATCCGAGGACAGCTTGTTATAGGGTGCGTCGGGGTGTGAACCATCCGTCAGATGGTCGTTCAAGACGCGGAAATATTCCATTTCGCCGATCTTGCCGGGATAGTCCGGATGGAAATGACGTGACATCAAAACCTGGTCGATACTTTCGAACACGCCGCCGAAGGCGGAGGTAAAAACCATGTCTCGCAATGACTTACGCACAAAAAGCTTCTCGGCGGAATACAGTTTGACCGATCCGATCGCCTCTTGAATGATGTCATTATCCGCGTCCGAATAACGATCTCGGGCCGTTTCGGCATCATGCCGGCGTAACCAGGCGTAGTTGCGGAACGGTGCCTCGCCGGTGATGATTTCGGACGACACCGCATTTTCGCTATCGTTGAAATCGCCCGTGACCAATACCGGGTTTCCCTGACGAATTTCTGCAAGAATGGCCTGCCGCAGCACCCATGCTTCGGCCATGCGGCGCAAACCGGACCGCAATGAGCCAAGCGCGCGTTCAGCCGGATCATAGTTCACGAGGTCAGCCGCAGGCGGGAAGGGCGCCCCCTTGGGTTTGGGCAATTCGCCCAGTTTGGATTTCAGATGACAGTTGAACACGGTCACCACATGGCCACCCATTGGCACCCTGACTTTCAGCACCGGCCTGCTGAGCCGTTTGATCTGATAATGTCCGCTATCGTCGCCATCAAGATCGCTGAAGGGGATAGTCAGCGGGATCGGAAGTTCCTGAATGATCTCGGGTTCGCCCACAAACCCAAAGCGGGACAGGATGGCGACACCGGGCCGTCTGCGCCCCGGTTCGCCGTCAAAGAGGTTCGGCGCAAAGGCGAGGCTCGCCTCGGCGTAATCCTCGTAGGCAAGTTTGCGGAAAATCGCTTTGCGAGAGTAGCGTTTGGATTTGTCCGGAATGGCCTCGGCATTGGCGGCATGGCCCAGTTCATCGGTTTCGATGATGACGTTGCGCAGGGCGGCTTCGCTGAAAATCTCCTGAAAGCAGACGATATCTGCGTTCATCGTCAGCATCTGATCGGCCAGCCAGCTTTGTTTCCACGCATATTCCTCGGGCGTGTATTTTTCGAACCTGTAGTATTCCTGATCGGGTTCGATCAGGTTTTTGACGTTGAAGCTGGCAATCGTGAAACGGGTCATGACAATGTATCCAATGCGCGTGAAAAGATATCGGGATCTACGTTACCGCCTGTGGCAACGGCGACAACCGCATCCTGCGAGAATTCATCGGGATGAAACAAGGCCGCGGCCAGCGCCGCTGCGCCCCCCGGTTCCAGAACGATCTTGAGCCGCTCAAAGGCCAGCCCGGTCGCGCGCAGGCATTCATCTTCGCTGACGACGATGCCCGGTCCGCAATGGTCCTGCATGATCGGAAAGGTCAGCGTCCCGGGGGCGGGGGTGATGATCGCATCACAGATTGATCCCGCGACCTTGGCATTGCGTTCGATCCTGCCGCTGACCAGCGACCGGGTGACATCGTCAAACCCCTCGGGTTCCGCCGGTCGCGCCCGCAGTCCCGGTGCGTCTGCCGCCAAAGCCAAGGCAATCCCCGATGTCAGTCCGCCGCCGCCGCAGCAGACCACAACATCCGCATCCGTCACCCCTTGCGCCGTCATGTCAGCCGCGATTTCCAGCCCGCATGTACCCTGACCGGCGATCACCAGCGGTTCGTCAAACGGTTTGATCAGGACCAGCCCGCGGTCCTTGGCCAGCCGCGCCCCGATCTCGTTGCGATCCTCGGTCGCCCGGTCATAGAGGACAACCTCGGCGCCAAGGGCGCGCGTATTGTCGATTTTGATCGCTGGTGCGTCAGCAGGCATTACGATCACCGCTGGCGCATGATGCGCGCGCGCAGCCAGCGCCACCCCCTGTGCGTGGTTGCCACTGGAAAATGCGATCACGCCGGCCTTGCGGGCGTTTTCCCCCAGGGCGGATACAGCAGACCACCCGCCCCGGAACTTGAACGAGCCTGTGTGCTGCAGGCATTCGGCCTTCACGAACACCCGGCGTCCGGCAATCTCATCCAGAAACGGCGAGGTCAGAATTGGCGTCCGCCTTGCGTGTCCGTCCAATCGTTTTGCCGCGGCCCGGATCATGTCGATATTCATGCCATCATCTCCAGCCATGTTGTCAGGGCGGCCAGCGCCGCAGGTTCGTCGAGGAAAGGAACATGGCCGCGCCCGGGCACCTCGGCCCGGATCAGCGCCGGGTTGCGCCGGGCCATCTCATCGGCGGTGTCTTTGCGCAGCAGGTCAGAGTTTTCGCCCCGGATCAGTGCAAGCGGCAACCCTTCAAGTGCTGTATAAAGCGGCCAAAGATCAGGCGCGGGCTGCGCGCCTGCGGCAAGGACAGCGTCCCGCAATTTGGGATCATAACGGATCACCAGCCCGTCCGGCGTTTCGCGGTAATGCGCCTTGACCTCGGCCAGCCAGCGCTCCATGGGGACGTCCTGAAACTGGATCCACTGTTTTGCGCGGGCCTCGGCGGCCTCGATATAGGTCTTTTGGGGTGGGTTCTTGCCGATGTAGTTCTTGATGACTGCCAGCCCGGTTTCCGCAATCACCGGGCCAATATCGTTGAGCGCGACGCCCAGCAGCCGATCCTTCGCCGTTGCAGCAAGGACCATCGCGATCAGCCCGCCGCGCGAGGTGCCAAGAATGGCCGCCTTTTGCAGTCCAAGATGATCCATCAGGGTCAGTACGTCGGTTGCTTCCGTGGGAATAGTGTAGGTGTCGGGATCGGCCCAGTCCGATTGCCCCCGTCCGCGATAATCCGGCCGGATCAGCCGCACTGGCAGATGCGGGGCGACGTGGTCAAAATCTGCGCCATTCCGGGTCAGGCCCGCCAGCGCGATCACGGGCAGTCCTTCACCTTGGTCCGTATAATAAAGCGACAAGCCATCGGCGCTTTGAAATTGCGGCATCAGCAATACTCCGGGATTTTTGTCAGGTCAGGCAACATATGGTGCGGGTTTGCATAGAGCCGATCCGCCGGTTCGCCGCCCCGGTTGACCCATACGGTCTGAAATCCGTATCCGGCAGCACCTGCCGCGTCCCACCCGTTTGACGATACAAACAGGACCTCGTCATGTGCGCAGCCAAACCGTTGGCCAACCATGTCATAGACCCGCGCATGTGGTTTGAAGACGCCCACATCCTCGACCGACAGAACCGCATCCAAGACATCCCCGATCCCGGCCGAGCTGACAGCACCGTCCAGCATCGCTGGTGACCCGTTGGACAAGATCGCGGTTGCCAGCCCCTTGTTCTTCAGGGTTTTCAGCATTGCGGGGACTTCGGGGTAGGCGGCAAGTTCCCAGTAGAGTTCCAGCAATCTGGCCCGGGTCGCATCGTCGTCCAGCCCATTGGCGGCCAGGGCCCAGTCCAGGCCGTCCTGCGTGACCTGCCAAAAGTCGCAATGCTGCCCTGCAACCGCGCGCAGCCAAGTATATTGCAGCTGCTTCAGGCGCCAATCCCGGGCCACACCCGGCCACACATCAGCAAGGGCGGTATGTGCGGGCTCTTTCGCGGCCTGGGCGGCCGCGGCGTTTACATCAAACAGGGTGCCGTAAGCGTCGAAAACGCAGGTTGTTGTGGTCATGGGTCCCCTCATTTTGCTGCGGCTATGGTGTCACGGTCACGTCCCGTCGAAAAGAGGCAAAGCCGTTTGCATTGCAACCGTCGGGCGCATAGCGTGGCGCGCGAATCCTCATTGGAAAGATACGACATATGGTTCAGGCCAAGGCAGGCGACACTGTTCGCATCAACTACACCGGCACGCTAAATAATGGCGATGTTTTTGACAGCTCGGACGGGCGCGAGCCTTTGGCATTTGTCGTGGGGTCCGGGCAGATCATCCCCGGTCTTGATGCGGCGATCCCCGGCATGGCCGTGGGCGATAAGAAGACCGTGGATGTTCCCTTTGCGCAAGCCTACGGTCCCTTGAATGCAGATGCCCGTCAGGCGATCCCGCGCGGGGAAATTCCCGACAATATTCCGCTGGATCCGGGCACGCAGCTGCAGATGCAGACGCCGCAAGGCCAGGTCGTGCAGGTCACTGTGGTTGAGGCAACGGATGAAGAGGTCGTGCTGGACGCAAATCATCCGCTCGCAGGCAAAGACCTGACATTTGCCATCGAGATCGTGGGCATAGACCCGACCTGACGCGCGCGCAGGCCTGTTCCAAAGGACCTGCGTTGGCGCTGCGGAATGGCTGTACCTGATCCTAGACCAGATGGTCCGGCTGCGGCATGCCCAGAACGTGGAAACCACCATCGACACGAATAATCTCGCCCGTGGTGCAGGCCCCTGCATCCGACGCCAGATAAACCGCCGTGCCACCGACGGCCTCCAACGTTGCATTGGCCCGCAGGGGGGCGTTCATGTCGGTGTGTTTGTAGGTCTTGCGCGCACCACCAATGGCGGCCCCGGCAAGGGTTTTCATCGGGCCGGGGCTGATCGCGTTTACACGAATACCCTGCGGCCCAAGATCATTTGCCAGATAGCGCGTCGTGCTTTCCAGTGCGGCCTTTGCAACCCCCATGACGTTGTAGAACGGTGTGACCCGGTTTGACCCCTGATAGGTCAGGGTCAGCAATGTCCCCCCGTCCGGCATCAGCTTTGACGCCCGGTTGGCCACATCAATGAAGGAATAACACGAGATCGCCAGTGAGTTCTTGAAATTGTCCCGGCTGGTATTGATGAACCGACCTGTCAGTTCGGTCTTGTCCGAAAACGCGATGGCATGCACCACAAAATCCAGCGTACCCCACCGATCCTTGAGGGTTTCAAATGCCGCGTCCATGCTTGTGTCATCGGTCACATCGACATCAACCATGATGTCGGACCCAACGGATGTGGCCAGCGGTTCCAGCCGCTTGCCAAACGCCTCGCCCTGATAGCTAAAGGCAAGCTCTGCGCCTGCATCGGCCATCGCCTTGGCAATACCCCACGCGATCGAGCGTTCATTGGCAACGCCCATGATCAGACCGCGTTTTCCCTGCATTGAAATCGTCATAGTCCTAGCCTTGGAATTTGGACAGCAACATGGATCCGTTTGTTCCGCCGAACCCGAATGAGTTGGTCATCACCGTATCCAGCCCCGCATCGTCAACCCGCTGGGTTGCAATTTCGGATGGATCAAGCGCCGGATCAAGGGTTTCCACATTGATGGATGGCGCGATGAAATCATTCTGCAACATCAGCAGGCAGTAGATCGCCTCCTGCGCGCCCGTCGCCCCCTGCGAATGGCCGGTCATGGATTTGGTCGAACTGATCGGTGGCGTCGTGCCTTGCCCAAAGACACGGCGGACGGCCTCGACCTCGCCCACATCGCCTACGGGGGTGGATGTGCCATGTGCGTTGATGTAGCTGACCTTCCGGCCCTCGGGGAGGGTTTTCAGCGCGCCGCGCATGGCCCGTTCGCCGCCTTCACCGGAGGGGGCGACCATATCCGCCCCGTCAGAGGTCGCGGCAAAACCGGTCACCTCGGCATAGATGGTCGCACCGCGCGCCTGCGCGCTTTCGAGACTTTCCAGCACCACCATGGCCCCGCCGCCCGCAATGACAAAGCCGTCGCGCCCTGCGTCAAAGGCCCGGCTCGCGCGTTCGGGCGTGTCGTTATATTTCGACGACATCGCACCCATGGCATCAAACAGGCAGGACAGGGTCCAGTCGAGCTCTTCGCCGCCACCTGCGAACATGATGTCCTGATTGCCCAGTGCTACCTGCTGCGCGGCCATGCCGATGCAATGCAGGCTGGTGGAACAGGCGGAGGTGATTGAAAAGTTCATCCCCTTGATCTTGAAAGCGGTGGCAAGGTTCGCGCTGACCGTTGATGACATTGCCTTGGGCACGGCGAAAGGGCCGATGCGCTTGGTCGCGCCCGTTTCGCGCACAACATTGTGGGCGGTCAGGATGGCCGATGTGGACGGCCCGCCGGACCCTGCGATCAGCCCAGTCATCGGATTGACGATCTGATCTTCGTTCAGGCCTGCATCGGCGATGGCCTGCTGCATCGCGATATGGGCATAAGCCGCCCCCGGGCCCATGAACCGCAGCGTGCGTTTGTCGACATGTTCGCTGACATCTATCTTGAGGGTCCCGGCAATCTGGCTGCGAAACCCGCGCTCGGACATGTCCGGGCTGGCTTCGATACCTGATGTACCTGCTTTCAGCGCGTTGAGCACTTCATCAGCGTTATTTCCGATCGGTGATACGATACCAAGACCAGTGACGACGACACGGCGCATGGGCACCCCTCCCTTTATTGTTAGCGTTTTCGCTGATTAACTCTCGGAGAGCGCAACTTTCATATCTTTGACCTGATAGATGACATCGCCATCTGCCTCGACAATTCCGTCTGCAACGCCCATCGTCAACCGCCGGGTTTGTACCGCCTTGGTGAAATCGACCTTGTAGGTCAGCATTTTGCGATCAGGCCGGACCATGCCGGTCAGTTTGACCTCGCCGACACCCAGCGCGTAGCCGCGCCCTTGCCAGCCACGCCAGCCAAGATTGAAACCTGTCAGCTGCCAAAGACCGTCCAGTCCCAGGCAGCCCGGCATGATCGGATTGCCGGGAAAATGGCAGTCAAAGAACCATAGATCAGGGGTGATATCGAACTCTGCGACAACATGTCCTTTGCCATGCGCCCCGCGATCCCCGGAAATATCGGTGATGCGGTCCATCATCAGCATGGGCGGGGCAGGCAATTGTGCGTTGCCAGGGCCAAAAAGCTCGCCACGGGCGCATTTTAGCAGGCCTTCTTTGTCAAAACTACTTGGATAGTCCGCCATATTCCGGATCTCATTTCTCGTTACTACGTTTTGCGACCTCTATCACCGTGGGGTTTGAAAGAGCAAGTCCGCGCCTTACTTGGTAGATTGCGAATTAATTGCAATTGATCCGTTGATGGCTTTGCCATTATATTGTGCCAGACATCGGGATATGGACGAACCATGACACAGACGCAGACAGAGCGCAGCGCGAATTGGCTGGCGGGGGCAGGATTGCGCCCGACCCGGCAGCGTCTGACCCTTGCGACCTTGTTGGTGGGTGACGGCAAGGACAGGCATGTCACTGCAGAGGGTCTTTTTGATGCCGCCTCCGACGCTGGCGAGAAAGTCTCGCTTGCGACCGTCTACAACACGTTGCGTGCGTTCTGCGATGCCGGCCTGATGCGTGAGATCACGGTCGATGGGTCAAAAAGCTACTTTGACACCAATATGACCGATCACCCCCATTTTTATTGGGAAGATAACGCGACACTGACCGATGCGCCTGCCCAGGAGTTGCAGATCAGCCGCCTTCCTGATGCTCCATATGGGGCCGAGATCGCATCGGTTGACGTGGTCATCCGGTTGCGCCGCAAATAACCCCCACCTGCTGGGGTCCGGATACCCGTACCTTGTCTCACACGCCGACGTCGCGCATGCTCGGTCCATTCGCCGCCGTGACCCCAAAGGGGCAGATCGCAATGCATGAAGATCGCAAACATGACATGGTCATGTCGTATCACCGCGTCCGCACCGCGCTGGGGCTGCTGGGGATGGCGCTTCCTTGTGTTCTTTTGCTGGGCGGGTTGATTGATTACCACCGGATCGAGCCGTCGATCAGCGATTTCTACCACACTATTTACAGGGACATTTTTGTGGGGACCCTTTGCGCGATTGGCGTCTTCCTGATCTGCTACCGCGGCTATGGCCGCACCCCAGGCGATGTGATCGACGATGACTGGCTAGGGACGGTCGCGGGTATTTCTGCCTTTGGCGTGGCGTTGTTTCCCAATGAAAGCCCTACGGCTCAGGTGGCGACGATGACCCAGAACATGGTCGGCATGGGGACAAGCCCGTTGGTGCATTACGCCTCTGCCCTGGTCTTTTTTGCCTGTCTTGCAGTGTTCTGTCTGTCGAAGTTTACCCGTGGTGCCCAGCCGGGCCGTCGGGTGATCTACCGGATTTGCGGCTGGATCATTCTTTGTGCGCTGATCGGCATTGCGCTGGCCTCGGTTCTGAAGATCTTTGGGACCGGTCCGGCACGCGCCATTGTGGTCGCAAATAACCTTGTCTTCTGGTTTGAGGCCGTCGGTATATGGGCATTTGGCCTTTCCTGGCTGGTCAAGGGCAAGGCAGATATCGGGCTAGCCCGCTTGGCGGGCAAGTTGCCTTTGGATGATGAGGATCAGGTGCGGTCCTGACCGGGATGGATTGAAATCCATCCTACGGCGCGGCGCCATTTACTTTGGTTTAACCAATCCCCGCCAATGCTGCGCTATGACCAATTATCGCCGACGCTACATCCCTGGGGGTACGTATTTCTTTTCCGCGCGGCTGCAGGATCCCGGATCTGATTTGCTGACAGCGCGCATTGATCTGCTGCGTCATGCTACCGGTCTGTGCATAAAACGCTGGCCTTTCGAGATTGCAGAGGCGGTCGTGTTGCCCAGCGTGACGCACATGATCTGGCGTCTGCCGGATGGGGATGCGGCCTTTTCCAAAAGGTGGCGGTTGATCAAGTCGACCTTTTCCCGGCATTGCCCGGCGCCTGACTATGTGCCGCCGAACCAAAATCGCCGGAACGAGAAGGGGATTTGGCAACGCCGTTTCTGGGAACATGCGATCCGGGACCCGGACGACTATGATCGGCACGTCCATGTCATCGCAACGGCCCCAATCGTCGCTGGTCTGGCCCGCGCGCCTGGCGAATGGCCATATTCATCAACCCATCGTCGTAGGATGGATCTTGATCCATCCCGGTCTAAAACCACTGTCCGGGTTCCATCAGACCCAGATCAAGCAATTGCTGTGATTGCCAGTTGAACGCGACCGCGTTGGGCCAGTCGAAACTGTCAATCTGATGTTTGCTGCCGGGGTTGCGTCGCAAGGCCTTGGCCGTGCGAAAAGAACAGATCGTGGCGGTCAGACTGTTATGCCAGGGACAGGCATAAGTATTATATTCGGCAATGTTGAAGCGACGGTCATGATCCATCCGCAGCCCCGGCGCGGCCCGAAAAAGCGACAAGCGGTCAATACGACGTCGGTGGTCGGGGATATGTTCCTCGAACCGCCAGCGCAGGCCGCCATAATAATCCATCTGCCGATCCAGCTCGGCACCTGTTTCGTCGCGCCGGGCCAATGCGTAATATCCGGCGCGGTCCAGATAGGGGGTCTGTGGATCAACAGCGTCCGGAAACGCGCCCAGATCGCGGGCATAAAGATCGACCACATAGGTCAACACGCTGTTGCGGCGTTCTTCCATGCAAAAGGCGATCATTTCGCCAACGCTGCGGGTTTCGACAAAGGGGTAATAAAAATACTCCGCATTGTAGCAGTAGTGAATCCATTGATCGGGTGCGACGGCGATCACCGCGTTCAGGATGTCCTCCAACGCGTCATCGGCAAGGACGTCATGATCCACGCGGATAACGCCGTCAGGTAGCGCAATATCGGCTGCGCAAAACGCGATGATCGTGCCAAATCCGATCTTGCGCAAATGCGCGACCGTGCTGTCGACCTCAATCTGGTCCTCAATCAGCACTAACGCCAATGGCCCCTGTTGCAAGACGCTTTTCCCGTCAGTGGTCAGGGCGGAGAGGCTGCGGTATTTCATCGGGATCCGGTTCGTTGGGCTGTGCGGCAAAAACTCTGCCAATTTGGTCCGCATTGCAAGCGCATCTGCTTGTCGGTAGAAGGCGCTGACCCATATCTGACCGAAACGAGTTCGCTTCATGACCGCGCCCAAAAAGCTATTTATCAAGACCTATGGCTGTCAGATGAATGTCTATGACAGTGAACGGATGGTCGAGGCGCTGGGCGGCAGCGGTTATGTCGAAACCCAGACCGCTGATGACGCGGACATGATCCTTTTGAATACATGCCACATCCGCGAAAAGGCGGCCGAAAAAGTCTATTCGGAACTGGGGCGGTTCAAGGGGCTGAAAGCCGACAAGCCAGACCTCAAGATTGGTGTGGCCGGTTGCGTGGCACAGGCCGAGGGTGAAGAGATCATGCGCCGCCAGCCATTGGTCGATTTGGTGGTCGGCCCGCAAAGCTATCATCGCTTGCCCGCCATGGAAGACGCAGTCCGATCCGGCAAAAAGGCGTTGGATACCGATTTCCCCGAAGATGATAAATTCGATACGTTGCGATCACGCGCCAAGGCGAAACGTGGCCCAACGGCGTTTCTGACGGTGCAGGAAGGCTGCGACAAGTTCTGCGCATTCTGCGTGGTCCCGTATACCCGCGGGGCAGAGGTGTCGCGCCCGGCGGATCGCGTGATCAGGGAAGCACAGGAACTGGTCGAGGCCGGCGTGAAGGAAATCACCCTTCTCGGGCAGAACGTGAACGCCTATCACGGTCACGCCGATGGTCTGGCCGGCCTGATCTGGGCGCTGGACAAGGTCGACGGGTTGGAACGCATCCGATTTACGACCTCGCATCCCAATGACATGGATGATGCGTTAATCGCCGCCCACGGGACCTGCGACAAACTGATGCCTTATCTGCATCTGCCCGTGCAGTCCGGCTCGGACCGGATTCTCAAGGCGATGAACCGCAAACATACTGCCGAAAGCTATCTGCGTCTGATCGAACGGATCAGGGCTGCACGCCCGGACATCCTGTTGTCGGGTGATTTCATCGTTGGCTTCCCGGGCGAGACGGATGCTGATTTTGAGGACACGATGCAGTTGGTCCGTGATGTCCATTATGGCCAGGCCTATTCGTTCAAATATTCCACCCGGCCCGGAACACCGGCGGCCGAAAAACCGCAGCTGCCCGAGGATGTGATGAACGACCGGTTGCAGCGATTGCAGGCCTTGCTGCGCAGCCAGCAACAGGCCAGCCAGGCCGACATGGTCGGGCGTCGTGTCAAGATCCTGTTCGAAAAGGCCGGGCGCGAGCCGGGGCAAATGATTGGCAAGTCCGAATATCTGCATGCGGTCTATGCGGATGCCCCACAAGATGTGCTGGGACAGGTCTGTGCGGTGGATATCGTTGAGGACAGCCCGAATTCCCTGAAAGGCGTGCTGGTCAGCGCGTAGGGCATAGGGGCCACATTTTCTGGCGTTAGGCCTCATCACCGGCGGTTTTTTCTTTCAGAAATGTGACAATTCGTGGACGCGCCTTGCGCCCGCCCCGATCCCTTGTCACGATACGAGGATAAAGACTCAAAGGAGAGCTGATTGGCCACAGGTGCCCTGACCCCGCCCGCCGACAATATCGCAGAATCCCTTGTCGAATTCCCCGACAACTTCCTGTTGATTGATCTGTGTGGGGAGTATGATCGCAATCTCACCACGATCGAAGATAAACTGAACGTGCAGATATTGCGCCGCGGCAACCAGTTGGCCGTGATTGGTGAACCGGCAGAGCGGGACAATGCGGTTGACGTATTGCGCGCGCTCTATAGCCGTCTGGAGGCCGGTCGGTCACTGGAACCCGGTGATATTGATCGCGAACTTCGCATGGGCCCCGAGGCGGTGCGCGGCCCGGCCCGCGACGGCGATCAGATCGAGCTGTTCAAGGGCGATACCTCGCGGATTGAGGTCAAGACCCGTAAGAAGCTGATTGAACCCCGCACAGATGCCCAAAAGGCCTATGTCAAATCGTTGTTCGACAATGAACTTGCATTTGGCATTGGTCCGGCCGGTACGGGCAAGACCTATCTGGCGGTTGCGGTTGGTGTGAATATGCTGATCGGTGGTCATGTCGATAAGATCATCCTGTCGCGCCCTGCGGTGGAGGCCGGCGAAAAGCTTGGCTATTTGCCCGGTGACATGAAGGACAAGGTCGATCCTTACATGCAGCCGCTTTATGATGCGCTCAATGATTTTCTGCCGGGCAAGCAGGCCGCCAAGATGATGGAGGAAAAGGTCATCGAGATTGCGCCATTGGCGTTCATGCGTGGCCGCACCCTGTCCAACGCCTTTGTGGTGCTGGATGAGGCGCAAAACGCGACCACGATGCAAATGAAGATGTTTCTGACCCGTCTTGGCGAAGGCTCGCGCATGGTGATTACCGGCGACCGGACCCAAATCGACCTGCCCCGCGGCGTCAATTCCGGCCTCTGGGATGCGGAACGGCTGCTTAAGAATATTCCCAAGATCAGCTTTAACTACTTTACGTCCAAGGATGTGGTTCGCCATCCTTTGGTAGCGGCCATTATCGAGGCCTATGAAAAGGACGAAAGCGCGTAGATGACGGGTGTCGCCAGCGATGAGCGTTGATTGCATCGTCGAGGATCCGCGCTGGGGCGATATCGAGGCTTTGGCTGATATGGCGACCGCGGCGGTATTTGACCGCCTCGGGCTGGAACCAACCGTCTTTGAAACCAGCGTTCTGGCCGCCGATGATCAGCGCATTGCCGCGCTGAATGCGGATTTTCGCAGCAAGGATGGTGCCACAAATGTGCTCAGCTGGCCCTCGCGCGAACGGGGGGCGGCCATTGACGGCGAAATGCCGCTGCCCCCGCAACCCGATATGGATGCAGAGCTGGGCGACATTGCCGTCGCCTATGACACATGCCTGCGCGAGGCTGAAATGGCGGGCAAATCGCTCGCCCATCATGCGGTTCATTTACTTGTGCATGGTACGTTGCATTTGCTTGGTTTCGATCATGTCCGTGACCGTGACGCCACCCTGATGGAGGGGTTGGAAACAGAGATACTTGGCAAATTGGGTATTTCTGACCCATATAAGGATTAACCGGGCGTATGCGCCCATGTGAGCAAGGATGAAATGGGCGACAGTAAGGAAGGTCCTTCTATTGCAGCGCAAAGCGCGCTGCAGGGCCAGATTGATCGAAAACCGGGGTTGATGGCGCGCGTGCGTCAGGCCATCTTTGCAAAATCTGGTCAGGAGACGCCTTATGGCGGTACGCAAAATGCGCGCCCTGCGCAAACCCCATTGCTTGGCCTGATCAACCTTCGCCAAAAGCGGGTCGAGGATGTTTCGATCCCTAAGGCCGATATCATGGCCGCACCGATCACGGCCACCAAGAACGAGTTGGTCAAGATATTCCGTGATTGCGGCCTGACCCGATTGCCCGTTTATGACGGCACATTGGACACCCCCCTTGGCGTGGCCAACCTTAAGGATTTTGCGCTGCGCCATGGTTTCAATGGCGACAGTGCGGAAATGAACCTGCGCGACATGCTGCGCCCGCTTTTGTTTGTCCCCCCCTCCATGCCGCTGAGCGTGCTGCTGCAAAAGATGCAGGCAGAGCGTATCCACATGGCGCTGGTGATTGACGAATATGGCGGGACGGACGGTCTTGTGACCATTGAGGACCTGATCGAACAGGTGGTGGGCGAGATCGAAGATGAACATGACATCGAAGAGGCCAAAAGCTGGGTGATGGAAAAGCAGGGCGTCTATCTGGCGCAAGCCCGCACGGACCTCGATGATTTCGAGGCCGAAATCGGCATGAACCTGACAGCCAGCGAAGACATCGACGAAGAAGAGATCGACACGCTGGGCGGCCTGGTCACGTTGCTGGCCGGACATCTGCCTGCCCGGGGCGAGGTGGTCTCGCATCCCGATGGTCCCGAATTCGAGGTTGTTGACGCTGATCCGCGCCGGATCAAACGTCTGCGGGTCTGTCTGTACCCGGCACGCGATGCCTGATCTGTCCGCGCGCTTTGCGGCCTTGCCCTTCAAGATGCGGCTGATTGGTCTGGCGGCGACTGGCGTGTTTGCCGCATTGGGTCAGGCGCCGCTGAACTTATTTCCGGCGACAATTCTGGGCCTGATGCTGGTCTTGCACATCTATCGGGCCGCATCCACGCCGCGTCAGGCCGCATGGTATTTGTGGGCGTTCGGTTTTGGCTATTTTGCTTTTGCCCTGCGCTGGATCATAGAGCCGTTCCTGGTTGATATCGCACGGCACGGCTGGATGGCCCCGTTTGCGCTTTTCCTGATGGCGGCGGGGGCGGGCCTGTTCTGGGCGGTTGCGGGCTGGCTGGCCGCACGACTGGCACCGCGAAACCGGCTGATGCTGGTCATTGCGATTGCATCGGCCGAGATCGCCCGCGCGCTGGTTCTGACGGGCTTTCCCTGGGCATTGTTGGGCCATAGCCTGGTCGACACGCCCGCCGCGCAATTGGCCGCATGGGGTGGGGCGCATCTGTTGACGCTGATCATCGTGCTTGCGGCCTGGTGCCTGACCAACCTGTTGGCGCGCCCGGTCTTTGCCGTTTTGTTTGCGCTGATCGTTGGCGGGGCGACGTTTGCGGTGATCCCCGCCCCGGCGGCTGCCCCATCCGATGATGCGCCTCTGATCCGCATGGTTCAGCCCAATGCGCCGCAGCATCAGAAGTGGGATCCGGCCTATCGGGACGTCTTTTTCAACCGGTTGGTGGATTATAGTCGCGCCGATGCGGTGCCCGACCTGATCGTCTGGCCCGAGACCGCCGTTGCGTCGCTGCTGAACTATGTCGAACCTGATACAAGTCTGCTGGTCGAGGCGACCCGCGGCGCGCCACTGGTCTTTGGTATTCAGCGGCAGGATGACGCGGCCCGGTTTTACAACAGTTTTGTCGTCATGGGCCCGACCGGCGAAATCGACGCAGTCTATGACAAGAGCCATCTTGTCCCCTTTGGCGAATATATCCCGGGCCGCAGACTGGTTGCCCGGCTGGGGCTGACCGGGCTGGCCGACCGGGTGGGAGGGTTCACGCCTGGCCAGAACAGCGAGGCGATCCTGATCCCGGGTATCGGCAATGCGATTGCATTGATTTGCTACGAAGGCATTTTTGCCGAAGAGATCGCACGTGACGGTGCGCGGCCGCGACTGATTGTGCTGATCACGAATGACGCGTGGTTTGGCAAAGCCGCCGGCCCCTATCAACATCTCGCCCAGGCCCGGTTGCGCGCCATCGAGCAAGGCTTGCCCATGGTGCGTGTGGCCAATACCGGGGTAACCGCAATGATCGACGGGCAGGGCCGTGTGCGCGCCTCCATCCCGCTGGGGCAGGAGGGCGCAATTGATGCGCCACTGCCGCCTGCGCTGCCCGCGACGGTCTATGTTGCCTATGGTGACATGACCGTTTTTATTGTGCTGCTTTTGTTAACACTCGGCGTCTATCTCAAGGCGCGACGCGATACGGATTGACCTGAGATCGGTCACCCCTTAGACGCGCCCTTGGTTCTGTCACAACGGCTTCCTGACGTGGCAGAGAATTTTATTGGAGCGACCCCCATGGCCCGTAACGACTACATCTTTACCTCCGAATCTGTATCGGAGGGACATCCCGACAAAGTGTGCGACCGCATTTCTGATGCGATCCTGGACGCTTTCCTGTCCGAAGAACCCGAGGCGCGCGTCGCCTGCGAGACGTTTGCCACGACCAATCGCGTGGTGATCGGCGGTGAGGTGGGGCTGTCGGATCCCAACAAGCTGAAGGACTATGTGGGTCGGGTCGAAGACATCGCACGGGCCTGTATCAAGAATATCGGCTACGAGCAGGACAAGTTCCATCACGCGACCTGCGAGATCACAAACCTGTTGCATGAACAGTCCGCCCATATCGCCCAGGGTGTCGACGCCAGTGTCGACAAGGATGAAGGCGCTGGCGATCAGGGCATCATGTTCGGTTATGCCACCACGGAAACCGATGCGCTGATGCCCGCCCCGATCCAATATGCCCACGCTATTCTGCGCAGGCTTGCAGAGGTGCGCAAATCCGGCGAACAGCCGACCCTGCGGCCCGATGCGAAAAGCCAGATATCGCTGCGCTACGCCAACGGAAAACCGGTGGAGGTGACGTCAATCGTGCTGTCGACGCAGCATGCCGATGCTAGCCAGACAAGCGCTGACATCCGCGCAATCGTGGAACCCTATATTCGCGAGGTCCTGCCAGAGGGTTTCATCACCCCGCAGACGGAATGGTGGGTGAACCCCACGGGAACATTCGTCATTGGCGGACCGGATGGCGACGCGGGCCTGACCGGGCGCAAGATCATTGTGGACACCTATGGCGGTGCGGCCCCGCATGGGGGCGGGGCGTTCTCGGGCAAGGATCCCACGAAAGTGGACCGGTCCGCGGCCTATGCGGCCCGATATCTGGCCAAGAACGTGGTGGCCGCAGGCATGGCCGAGCGTTGCACAATCCAGCTAAGCTATGCCATCGGCGTTGCCAAACCGCTCTCCATTTATGCAGAGACACATGGCACTGATCAGGTTGATCCGGCCGCGATTGAGGCTGCGATCAATCAGGTCATGGATTTGACCCCACGGGGCATTCGTCAACATCTCGGATTGAACCGGCCGATTTTTGAACGCACCGCCGCATATGGTCATTTCGGCCGCGCGCCGGAAAGCGACGGGGGTTTTAGCTGGGAACGCACTGACCTGGTCGACGCGCTGCGCAAAGCCGTCTGACAAGGCGGGATGGCTCAAGAGCCATCTTACGATCTTGCGCTGTGGTCGTAGGATGGATCTTGATCCATCTGACCTGATGGATTGCGATGGCTGACCCGCCTTGCTAAACGCCGCCCTATGAGTAAATCCAAGCATCCCTCGGGCGCACCCTGGCGCAATTTTTACGGCCGTTTTCGCGGCAAAACCATCCGTGCGGCACAGCATGAGTATCTTGAAAACGATCTCGGGCGGCTATCGCCAGGCCCCGTCAGCTGGGAAGAAAACCCTGATCGGGTGCCCCTGGACCTCAACGCCTTGTTCCCCGACAGGGAAATCTGGCTGGAGATCGGGTTTGGCGGGGGTGAACATCTTGTCCATATGGCGCAGACATATCCCGATATCGGACTGATCGGTTGCGAGCCCTTTGTCAACGGCGTCGCAATGCTGTTGGGCAAGATCCGCAAGGCCCGCGTCAGCAATCTGGCCGTTCATCCCGGCGATGTGCGCGATCTCTTTGATGTGCTCCCTGATGAGAGCCTGTCCAAGGTGTTTCTCAACTACCCCGACCCCTGGCCAAAGACCCGCCATCATCGCCGCCGCTTTGTCACGCCCGAGCATCTGGCCCCATTGCACCGGGTCATGAAAACGGGTGCCGAGCTTCGGGTCGCAACGGATATTGAGGATTATGTGCGACAGACGCTCCAGCAGGTGCCACCGCATGGGTTCACCTGGCAGGCGGCCCATCCTGCCGACTGGCGTGCGCCATGGCCCGACTGGCAATCAACCCGATATGAACAAAAGGCCCTGCGCGAAGGCCGCACCCCTCATTACCTGACATTCACACGCGACTGACCCCGATCGCGCATTGTCCCTCGCACTATCATGGACCCCGGCATGACCCTGCGCTATGACCGCGTCGAAATCTGAAGGAAGCATCTATGTCCGGCCACGGCGCACCCATCCCCATGACCTCTCGCCCCAGCGGCCCGCTGAAAGGGATTGCTGATGTCCCCGGCGATAAATCCATTTCTCACCGTTCGCTGATCCTGGGCGCCTTGTGCGTGGGTGAGACAAACATCACCGGCCTGCTGGAGGGGGAGGATGTTCTCGACACTGCCAAGGCGATGCGTGCTTTCGGGGCCACGGTCACCGATCATGGCAACGGCGAGTGGAGCGTTCAGGGCGTTGGTGTCGGCGGTTTTGCAGAGCCTGATCAGGTGATTGATTGCGGCAATTCCGGGACAGGGGTTCGCCTGATCATGGGGGCAATGGCAACCTCGCCGATCACGGCCACCTTTACCGGTGATGCGTCGCTGAACGGACGCCCAATGGGTCGCGTCACAGACCCGTTGGCCCTGTTTGGCACCCAAGCCGTCGGCCGTGCAGGGGGGCGCTTGCCAATGACCCTTGTCGGTGCGGCTGACCCGATCCCTGTTCGCTATGCGGTGCCGGTTCCGTCGGCACAGGTGAAATCAGCGGTGCTTTTGGCGGGTTTGAATGCGCCTGGGCAAACCGTTGTGATCGAACAGGAAACCACCCGCGACCATACCGAGCGGATGCTGCAAGGCTTTGGCGCATCCCTCCATGTCGCGGAAACTGACGAGGGCCGGGTCATCACGCTGGACGGCCAGCCAGAGCTGCAGGCGCAGAATATCACGGTGCCGCGTGATCCGTCATCGGCGGCCTTTCCTGTCTGTGCGGCGATCATCGTACCCGGATCGGACGTGCTGGTGCCCAATATCGGATTGAACCCGACGCGCGCCGGATTGTTCACGACGCTGCAAGAGATGGGTGCAGACCTGACCTATGAAAACCAGCGCGAAGAAGGGGGCGAGCCCGTCGCCGATTTGCGCGCCCGCTTTTCACCAGACCTGACAGGTATCGCGGTTCCACCAGCGCGGGCAGCAAGCATGATCGACGAATATCCCGTGCTGTCGGTCGTTGCCAGCTTCGCCAAAGGTGTCACCGACATGCAGGGTGTCAAGGAATTGCGGGTCAAGGAAAGTGACCGGATCGACGCGATGGCAAAAGGCTTGCGCGCCGCTGGGGTGCAGGTTGATGAGGGGCCGGACTGGTGGCAGGTCACCGGCCTTGGCCATGGCAATGTGCCGGGCGGTGCGCTGGTTGCCAGCCAGCTGGATCACAGGATCGCCATGGCATTCATGGTTATGGGCATGGCCACGCAGAAACCTGTCAGCGTCGATGACGGCGGCCCCATTGCCACCTCTTTCCCGATATTCGAGCAGTTGATGGCCCAGCTTGGGGCGCAGATTGTCAGGTCAAACTGATGTCTTTCACGATTGCCATTGATGGGCCGGCGGCTGCGGGCAAGGGCACGATCTCCAAGGCTGTGGCCGCGCATTTTGGCTTTGCCCATCTGGATACCGGGCTATTGTATCGCGCGGTTGGCGCCAAGGTGTTGGCGGGCGCTGATCCCGTTGTCGCGGCCAGCACGCTTGCCCCGTCCGATCTTGAAGATGATAGCCTGCGAACGCCAGCGGTTGCGGGGGCAGCCAGCGAGGTGGCCGTGCACGCGGCTGTGCGTGACGCGCTGGTTGCGTTTCAGCGTCGTTTTGCCGCCCGCCCGGATGGTGCCGTTCTAGACGGGCGCGATATTGGCACGGTGATTTGCCCCGACGCACCGGTCAAGCTGTTTGTGACGGCAAGCCCGGAAACGCGGGCCGAACGCCGGTTTCAGGAATTGATCGGCAAAGGCCATGACGTCACGCTCGCCGGTGTGCTCGATGACGTGAAAGCGCGTGATGATCGCGACCGCAATCGCGAGGTTGCCCCGTTGGTGCCGGCCGATGATGCCGTCACAATCGACACGTCTGATCTGACGATCGCCCAGGCCGTCGCCCGCGCCGTCGAAATCATTGACCAGCACCGCAAGGGCGGATTGTAGCAATTCATCACCAAAGCTTGCGTCGCATTTCCGGGGGTTCCGGTCATATGATGTCTCAAAAAAGGAGACCCCATATGATCCGCATGCTCGCCCTGACCGTTTTGCTTTTGCCTGCCAGCCTGCAGGCGCAAGAGGCTGAACTGCATATGACAATCCCGCGGATGGCGGAAATTGTGCTTGCGCTCGACCCCGAGGCCAAGGTGGCCGGTGCCGGTTTTGAATTCACCATTGATGATGTCCCGGTGCTGATTGTCACGGATGTTCAGGCGAACCGGATGCGCGCGATGGTCCCGATCCGGTCGGCCGAGGGCATGACCGAGGATGAGATGCAGCGTGTGATGCAGGCCAATTTCGATACGGCCCTCGATGCCCGCTATGCGGTTGCACAAGGTCGTCTATGGGGCGTCTTCATTCACCCTTTTGCACAGTTGGAAAAGGATCAGCTGATCTCGGGTCTTGCGCAGACGGTGAATATCGCCAAGACCTATGGGACCCTCTACACTGGCGGTGCGGCGCAATTCGGGGCTGGTGATAGCGGCGACCTTCAGCGCGCATTGATTGAAGAGTTGCTGGATCGCGGCCAGGATATCTGACACCCGATCCCGTTAGCGGTGATCGCCGGGCAGGGGTCGCAAATGCAGCCATGTCGTGAACGGCAACACGGCCCACAGACTGATACCAGCCAGATGGTCGGCCATGGATTGGGTCGCCCCAAGTCGCGCGATCTCTGTCATCCGGTTGACGTCCAGAATGGACCGCAGGACGATCTGATCGGGCAGCCCGGCGAATATCTGTTGGTAGAATAGGTAGAACACTTGCGGTGAGGCCGAAAATATCAGCCCAAAAATCAGGACGGATAGGACGATATCCCCAAGCCATAGGGCCGGGCGGGGCGCCGTATACAACACCCGTCTGATCAGCTGTGTCTTCCACGCCAGAACGGCAAAGATGATCAATAGCCCCAGGATGCTGATTGCCGACACACCAATCCGCCCTGTCAGGTCCAACGTCCAGAAGCTGTCGCCGGGGTAGCCGCCACTGACCCCGTCCCATATGCCGGCCGCCGCAAAGGCAACAACCCCGAAAGCGGCGATCATAAGCAGCGGTATCTGCCACGGGCGCGATCGCGTGCGCGCGCAGATGACGGCCACCAGAACGAACAGAGAAATGCCAAGAACAACGATTGCGGACATCTCCCTTCCGACGGTAGCCTACAGATCTGTCGCAAGAGAGAATAACGAGGCCCGATATGGTTAGCACGGCAGTTGATCTGGCAACATGGCCCCGAGCCGCGCAATTTCGACTTTTTCGCACCTATGCAAAGCCGCATTATGCAGTGACGGCGCGGGTTGATGTCACGCAGGTCATGGCCCGCAAAGCAACGGGCCTGCCGCCTTACCGGACCTGCCTTTATGCTATCGGGGCAGGGCTGCATGCAGTGCCCGAGCTTTGCATGCGCTTTCGCGGGGACGCCGTTGTGCAGCACCAGATGGTCACACTTTCGATGACCGTGCCGACCCGGACGGGCAGCTTTGGCTATGCCTATGTGCCGTATATCGCGGATTTCGGCGGATTTGACCAAGAGGCCAAGCGCCTGATTGATCAGGTCGCGAATGGCGTTGCCTTGCAGCCCAATACAGGCGAGCGTGATGATCTGGCCTATCTGTCCTGCATGCCCTGGCTGGATTACACATCAATCAACAATGCGCTGCCGGGCCCGGATGATTGCATTCCGCGCGTCTCTTGGGGGAAGTTCGTCGATCATGGGGGGCGGTGGGACATGGCCATGACATTGGAGGTGCATCATGCGCTGGTCGATGGGCAGCAGGTTGGCACCTATTTTGCAGCCGTGCAGACGGCATTGGACAATTTGACCGCCTGACGGCCAGGTAGGGGTCCCAGGCGATTTCCGGCGCGCGCCTTTTGAACCCTTCGCCCTTGCATTAAAGGGGAATCCCCCCTATACGCCGCCCTGTCGAAGCGTCGAGACAGGCGCGGACTTGAGACTTGAGCGGGGTCGGTGTGCAACCGGCCCTGTTGTTTTATGTCCGTGACAGACGCCAGACCAACCCGAAATCCAAAGACCGGCGGAGACAACCGCGCGGCCCGTATAAAACCAAACGTTAGGAAAACGACGCCACATGGCTAACACAATGGAAGAGTTTGAAGCACTCTTGAACGAAAGCTTCGAAATGGACACGCCCGCCGAAGGGTCAGTTGTCAAAGGCAAGGTGATCGCAATCGAAGCGGGCCAGGCCATCATCGACGTAGGCTACAAGATGGAAGGCCGCGTTGATATCAAAGAATTCGCAAATCCCGGGGAAGAGGCTGAACTGGCTGTTGGTGACACTGTAGAAGTGTTCCTGCGTCAGGTTGAGAACGCCCGTGGCGAGGCTGTTATCAGCCGCGAGATGGCCCGCCGTGAAGAAGCCTGGGATCGTCTGGAAAAAGCCTATGCGGATGAAGAGCGTGTTGATGGCGCGATCTTTGGTCGCGTGAAGGGTGGTTTCACTGTTGATCTGGGCGGCGCTGTTGCGTTCCTTCCCGGCTCGCAGGTTGATGTCCGTCCGGTTCGCGATGCTGGCCCGTTGATGGGTCTCAAGCAGCCATTCCAGATTTTGAAAATGGACCGTCGTCGCGGCAACATCGTTGTGTCCCGTCGTGCGATCCTTGAAGAATCCCGTGCCGAACAGCGCGCCGAAGTGATCGGCAACCTTACCGAAGGCCAGGAAGTTGATGGCGTCGTCAAGAACATCACCGAATATGGTGCGTTTGTTGACCTTGGCGGTGTTGACGGCCTGCTGCACGTCACTGACATGGCTTGGCGCCGGGTCAATCATCCGTCCGAGATTCTTACCATTGGTGAGACGATCAAGGTCCAGGTGATCAAGATCAATAAAGAAACCCACCGTATCAGCCTTGGCATGAAGCAGCTGCAGGACGATCCGTGGAATGCTGTTGAATCCAAGTTTGGTCTGGGCTCCGTACATCAGGGTCGTGTCACCAACATCACCGATTACGGCGCATTTGTTGAGCTGGAAGCCGGTGTTGAGGGTCTCGTTCACGTGTCCGAGATGTCTTGGACCAAAAAGAACGTACATCCAGGCAAGATCGTGTCGACCTCTCAGGAAGTCGAAGTCATGGTGCTGGAAATCGACAGCGCCAAGCGTCGTGTTTCCCTGGGTCTCAAGCAGACACAGCGCAACCCATGGGAAGTCTTTGCCGAGCAGTTCCCGGAAGGCACCGAGGTTGAAGGCGAGGTCAAGAACATCACCGAATTTGGTCTGTTCATCGGTCTTGAAGGCGACATCGACGGCATGGTTCACCTGTCAGACCTGACATGGGAAGGCCGTGGCGAAGACGTCATCGGTGATTTCCGCAAGGGTGACGTGGTCAAAGCCAAGGTTGCTGAAGTGGATGTTGAGAAGGAGCGTATCTCGCTTTCGATCAAGGCCCTTGACGGCGATCCATTTGCCGAGGCCGTTGGCGGCGTGAAGCGCGGTTCGATCATCACTGTTGAAGTGACCAAGATCGAAGATGGCGGCATCGAGGTGGACTACGAGGGTGCAAAATCCTTCATCCGCCGTTCTGACCTGTCCCGTGACCGTGCCGAGCAGCGCCCCGAGCGTTTCGGCGTTGGCGACAAGGTCGACGTGCGTGTGACCAACATCGACAGCAAGACCCGCAAGCTGGGTCTGTCGATCAAGGCCCGCGAGATTGCCGAAGAAAAAGAAGCGGTTGAGCAGTATGGCTCGAGCGACTCTGGTGCGTCCTTGGGCGATATCCTGGGTGCCGCGCTGAAGGGCGACGAATAAGTCAGCCCTTTGCGTGCAAGCGTTTTGCCCGTCGCAGCGTCATGCTGCGGCGGGCTTTTTATTGTGCATCAGGACTAAGTGCCGGATCAGGCGGCGACAGGGTCTTGCGGATGCGGCTTGTTGCCAGATTTGGAGAACACCACAACATTGCGCCCCTGGTCTTTGGCACGGTACAGCGCCTTGTCAGCCTGCTGCAAGACGGCATCAATCGTCGGACTGTCCTGCACCCAGATTGCGCCCAGACTGATTGTGACCGGTATGTGCAGGGATCCGGTGGTCACAAAGCGATCGGCGATGACACGCCTGCATCTTTCGGCGATATTCTGTGCCTCGGTTAAACCGATATCTGGCAGGATAATGACGAATTCGTCGCCGCTGACCCGCGCGAAGATATCGTGTTCGCGCAGCACGGCCGCGACGCGCCGCGCGATGGTTCGTAAAACCTCATCCCCTGCGGCATGCCCGTGTTTGTCATTGACCGCCTTGAAGTTATCGACATCAAAATAGACCGCCGACAGCCCCCCTTTAAGCATCTCATTCCTGGCGGCTACCGCACGGTAGCGTCGTTCCAGACTGCGCCGGTTCAATAACCCTGTCAGGTAGTCCAAAGCTGCCTCGCTACGCAGCCCTTCGGACTGGGACAAAAACGACAGCTGATCGTAAAGCAGATGCTTGATCAGGAGGGCCCCAACCACATTCGTCATCGCCATATAAGGCAGCAATGTTGCAAAGAGTTGCCCCCAATACGTTTGTGGTGCCAGAAATATCGACAGGCTGTGCAGGGTCAGCATACCACCCAGAATGGACGCCTTTTTCCAGTCTGCCAGCGGCAGGTCGTTCACATAGTACCGCCACGCCCAACCGGCCATGAACGCGATGACAGAGCCGCCGATCCCAGGTGCCACCCCGTCGCCGCCAATCGCGATGCGATAGATGATGCTGGTCATCATCGCCATGCCGCCCGCATATGGGTTGATGAGCGCGGTTGCCGCCCCGACCAACAGAAAGCGCATATCATAGATACCGCCGCTGTAGATCGGGATTGGGTCGGACATCGTATAGACCACCGCGACCGAAAACAGGCCGCCCACCGCAATGTTGTATTTGAACACCGTGATCTGTTTGCGCCGCAGAATACTGGCCGCAAGCACCAACGCCATGATCAACGCAATGGGATCAACAAAGGTCGAAATCAGTTGGTTGAAGTCGATCATGCACATGCCCTTCGATTACGGTTGCGCATCGGTATCGCAAATCAACTAAGGTTTGGTTGATTTGCGACGTCCAATTTCGCACCGCAGGTGATTGGGTTTGGCGTGGGCCAGCCGGTGCGAATCGTTGTTCGCGGGGATCACGCTGCAACTGGCGGTAATGTGCGTTCCGTGAACAATTGCCAGACATTTGGGCCAATATGTTCGGTGATCCCGCTACTTTTCGCATAATCGGCCTAACGCCGGTATTTCGCGGTCGCGTGAAAAAGCCTATAGTCGCTTGAAAAGCGGGAACAAACTCGCCTTATGACATAGATGCTGCTTGGGAGGCTGCCGCAATGATCCGTTCCGAACTGATCCAGAAACTCGCCGATGAAAATCCGCATCTTTACCAGCGCGACGTTGAAAAGATCGTCAATACCGTTTTCGAAGAGATCACCGGCGCGATGGCGCGTGGCGACCGGGTCGAGCTGCGTGGCTTTGGCGCGTTTTCGGTGAAAAAGCGTGATCAGCGTATCGGACGGAACCCGCGTACGGGTGAATCGGTTGAGGTGGAAGAAAAGCACGTGCCGTTTTTCAAGACCGGCAAATTGCTACGGGACCGTTTGAACGGCAATTGAGCGCAGGTGCTTTGGCGCATTCTGCGTCGGATGCCCTTGGCTATGTTCAGCCTGCGGCATATGTTGTGCGCGCTGGTATCGAAAACTGTAAGAGGGTCGCATGAAAACCATTCGCTATGCTTTCTGGGCTATTGTCGGCCTGTGCCTGATCATGGTCGGTTTGGCCAACCGTGATCTTGTCACCGTGCGCGCGATGCCAGAGCCGATGGCCAATCTGCTGGGCCTGTCGCCGGATATTTCGCTGCCGCTTTTTGTGGTGATTTTCCTTGGCGTTGGTGCCGGGCTGCTGATCGGGTTCTTGTGGGAATGGGTGCGCGAACACCGTATTCGGGCCGAGGCGCGTGTGAAGGCGCGTGAGGTTCAGGCGCTCAAGCGCGAGGTTGACGAATTGCGCGGCTCTGCGGCCACGGCAAATGGCGGGGATGACGTCTTGGCGCTGATCGAGAAAACGGGCTGATGCAAGGCGATGTCCGGGTCAAGATTTGTGGCCTGCGAGACGCAACCACGATGCAGGCAGCCGTTGATGCAGGTGCCTCTTATGTGGGGCTGGTCTTTTTCCCGAAATCACCCCGTTTTGTCAGCAATGATCAGGCCGCCGCACTGGCCGGGATTGTGCCTTCGGGGATTGCCAAGGTTGGCCTGTTTGTAAATCTGGACAATGCAGCCCTTGATACAATCCTGGATGCGGTCCCGCTGGACATGATCCAGTTGCACGGATCGGAACCCCCCGAACGCGTTGCCGAGGTCAAGACGCGCTATGGTCTGCCGGTGATGAAGGCCGTGGGTGTCGCGGATGCCGCGGACCTGCCTGCGATTGATCGCTATGCGCATGTGGCGGATCAGATACTTGTGGATGCCAAACCGCCCAAAAATGCGGATTTGCCCGGCGGAAATGGATTGTCCTTTGACTGGCGGCTGATTGCAGGTCGGCGGTGGGCCGTGCCATGGATGCTGGCCGGGGGCCTGCATGCAGGCAATGTGGGCGAGGCCATCGCGCTGACGGGTGCTAGTCAGGTTGATTTGTCATCGGGGGTCGAGACGTCGCCAGGGGTCAAGGATCCGGCCCTCTTTCCCGGTTTCATTCAGGCGGCCAAGGGCGAAAAAGTCACTTCGTCACATGCCAGCGCCTAAAAATGCGCTAGCGCAACCGGCACCAAACCCATAACACCAGTCCGACAAGACGGATGAGGACGCGCACATGGCGAATGATCTTTTCAACAGCTTCATGACTGGCCCCGATGAAAAGGGCCGGTTCGGCGACTTTGGCGGGCGTTTCGTGTCCGAAACCCTGATGCCCCTGATCCTAGAGCTTGAGGCGCAGTACGAAAACGCCAAGACGGACGAGACATTCTGGGCAGAGATGCACGATCTGTGGACCCACTATGTCGGCCGGCCCAGCCCGCTTTATTTTGCAGAGCGTCTGACGGACCATCTGGGCGGCGCCAAGATCTATCTTAAGCGTGACGAGTTGAACCACACCGGTGCACATAAGATCAACAATGTGCTGGGCCAGATCATCCTTGCCCGCCGCATGGGCAAGACCCGGATTATTGCCGAAACAGGCGCAGGGCAGCACGGTGTTGCGACGGCCACGGTCTGCGCGAAATTCGGGCTGCAATGCGTTGTCTATATGGGGGCGCATGATGTCGAACGTCAGGCACCCAACGTGTTCCGGATGCGTCTGCTGGGGGCAGAGGTTGTGCCCGTCACCTCGGGGCGTGGCACGCTGAAGGACGCGATGAACGACGCGCTGCGCGACTGGGTCACAAATGTGCGCGATACATTCTATTGCATCGGGACGGTCGCGGGTCCGCACCCTTATCCCGCGATGGTCCGCGATTTTCAGGCCATCATCGGCAAGGAAACCAAGGAACAGATGATGGCGGCCGAAGGGCGCCTGCCGGATACATTGATCGCGGCCATTGGTGGTGGGTCAAATGCGATGGGCCTGTTCTACCCGTTCCTAGACGACAAGGACGTCAACATCATCGGCGTCGAGGCCGGTGGCAAGGGCGTGAATGCCAAGATGGAACATTGCGCCTCGCTGACGGGGGGTCGCCCGGGCGTTCTGCATGGCAACCGGACCTATTTGCTGCAGGATGATGTGGGCCAAATTCTGGAAGGGTTTTCGATCTCTGCAGGTCTCGACTATCCCGGTATCGGACCCGAGCATGCATGGCTGCATGATATCGGGCGGGCGGAATATGTCGCGATCACCGATGCCGAAGCGCTGGAGGCGTTTCAGCTGTGCTGCGCGCAGGAGGGGATCATCCCGGCGCTAGAGCCCTCGCATGCCCTGGCACATGTGATGAAAATCGCACCCAACCTGCCGAATGATCACCTGCTGGTGATGAACATGTGCGGGCGTGGCGACAAGGACATCTTTACGGTCGCCAAACATCTGGGTTTCGACATGCAAGGGGCGACATAGCCCCGCCTAAACTTTGGTTTAGACGCGTCATTCATCGGTTTACTTCCCGTCATATCAACCCATGATCAATGGATCATGCGGCAAGATCACGGTTTTTCATGTCTATCTGTCCCGCAATGGTGCGGGCATGGACATGAAAGAGGAACCGAACTGATGAAAAATCTGATGCTCTCTACAACTGCCATTTTGGCCCTCGCCACCAGTCCCGCATATGCACAATCCTTGGCCGACCAGGTGATCAGCCAGCTGCAAGCCGAAGGCTACCAGCGGATCGAGGTCAAGAACGGCCTGACGCAGGTGAAGGTCGAAGGCATCCGCGGCAACCGCAAGCTTGAGGTCATTTATGATGCCGCAACCGGCGCGATCCTGAAACAGGAGGTCGAAGCCGTCGATAGCGATGACGACACCCGTCCCGGCATTGAGATCAAGGATGAACGGCGCGATTTCCTTGACGATGACGATGACGATGACGATGACGATGACGATGACGATGACGATGACGATGACGATGACGATGACGATGATGATGATGATGATGATGATGACGACGATGACGACGATGACGATGATGATGACGACGATGACGACGACGATGATGATGACGATGATGACGACGACGATGATGACGATGATGACGACTAAGCGGGTGCTGCCGGCGTAGACCCCGCGCCATCCGCAGGAGACAAGATGATCAAACGACTCGTATTCTGTCTTGCGTTGATTGGGGCGCCGTTTCAGGCGGCGGCCCAATCCGTTCAGCAGCAGGTTGTCCAACAGCTGCAGGACCAGGGGTTCTCCGATATTGCGGTGAACGAAACCTGGCTGGGGCGCCTGCGCTTCACCGCGCGGCGTGACGACATGCATCGCGAATTGGTGATCAACCCGCAAACCGGTGAAATCCTGCGCGATTATTTGCGTTCCGACGGTGATGATGACGACGACGCCGGGCGGGCGCCCAGATTGCTGAACCCCGGATCCTCGGGGGATGGTGAGGATAGCGGCGGCGCGTCAGGCAATAGCGGCGCGTCCGGGAGCGGGAACAGCGGTTCGGGGTCGAGCGGCAATGACGACGACGACGACGATGATGATGATGACGACGACGATGATGACGACGATGACGACGACGACGATGACGACGATGACGATGATGACGATGACGACGATGATGATGACGATGATGACGACGATGACTAGACGCAGGGTCGCATGATCAAAGGGGTCGGTTTTTGAGACATCGGTGGTCAATCGTCGCAATTGTCGGGGTGCAGGTTCTCTGCGCCGTGTTTTTCGTGTCGCAAATACTCGCGTCGGTGATGGGCTTTGCGCCGTTCAGCTGGCAAGTGCACGAGATGATCGAACTTGCCGCTGCCCTGGGACTTGTTCTGGGCATTGTTCTGGGCGTGATCGCCTTGCGCCGGACGATGGCGCGTAATGTCGTGGTCGAAGGCCAGCTTCGGTTGGCGTCAGCGGCTTTCATGGACGTGGTCGAGGAACGCTTTGGCGCCTGGGCGCTGACGCCCGCGGAACGCGACGTGGCCCTGTTTGCGATCAAGGGGATGTCGATCGTCGAAATTGCCGCGTTGCGCGACGTCAGCGAAGGTACAATCAAGGCACAGACCAACGCGATTTACCGCAAGGCCGGGGTCAATGGACGCAATCAGCTGCTGAGCCTGTTCATCGAAGATCTGATGGCAGATTGATCGCTGATTTCAGCGCGTGAAATGCAGGATATCGAATGTCGATTCAAAAATCGGTCGGGGCAGCATCAGCCGGGCGTTGTCGTCTGCCGTCTGCACGAAATAGCCGACCTGCGGGATGGTCTGGCCGGGTTCAACAGGTTCGTTGCCGGGCGGAAGCTGTTCATAGGCCATTGCCGGCCCCCCATCGACAAAGCCCACCCCGGTGTAAATCAACCCTGCATCGGTCTGATCAAGGCGTCCCACCAGCCGCTGCGAGCCCGTTAGTTTCTCGATACGCCAGCTGTCGCCGTCGGTCTTGGTGACGCGACAGTCAAATGGCGCATAGGCCACAAGTGGTGTCAGTCCCCCCATCTTGATGGTGCGGCATTTCCATGTGCCTGCCGGGTCGTAATCGCCCGGGATGCCCGCCATCGCGATCAGAACCCGGTCAAGGTCGTTGATATCTCCACCTGCCAATGCCTCTTGCATCGCGGCCCCGAATGCCCCGTCAAAATCGGCCAACCGGCCCTGATCTGCGGCGCGAATTTCGGGGGTGTCAGCATGCGCACCCAGCGCGGCCAGACAAAAGGCGACAGTCGCGGGAAAGAGGCGCATGGGATCAGTCTTTCAATGGGAGTGTGTGGGCATGCAGGACGTCAATCGGGACGATGTCCAGCGCCCGCACATGTGTGGCATGCAGATTGACCTTGGGCGCGCAGCCTTCCTCGTGGGCTTGCAGGAAGCGGGCGGCGCAAAGGCACCAGTGATCCCCCGGTTTCAGCCCCGCAAATCCGAATTCGGGTCGCGGTGTGCTGAGGTCGTTGCCCACATATTTGGAAAAGGCCAGAAACTCGTCCGTCATGACCGCGCAAACCGTATGACTGCCGGTGTCGGCCGCGCAGGTATCGCAGGACCCGTTGCGGAAAAAGCCCGTCATCGGTTCGGTCGAGCAGGCGGCCAAGGCGCTGCCCAATACGTTGAAAGAAGGTTCTTTTTCCATGTCAGTTCAGGCTTTCGGCGATTTGACGGAACATGGCTTCATTCTGGGCCTGTATTCCGGGTTCACGAAACTGGCGATCAGCGGCGTGGACCGCGATCACCACGTTGTTGATACGATCTATGTAGATATATTGTCCATAAATGCCGCGTGCGAGGAATTGTCCGGGGGCAGACACTGTGGGGACCCACCATTGATAGCCATAGCCAATCTCGCCCGGCGCCGTTTTTGCGCTGGCCTGGGTTGAGGCATCGACCCAATTTGCCGGCACGATCTGTTGCCGGTTCCACATGCCGCCATTGGCCATCATCTGCCCAAAACGGGCATTGTCCCGGGTGGTGGTGTTCAGCCCGCCCAGCACAAAGGCAACCCGGTACCCATCGGTCAGATAGTAGGGGGCTGCCTCCAGACCCAGCGGGCCGATGATCTTTTCGGCAAGCAGTTCCGCAATCGGACGCCCCGTCGCCTCCCGGATGACCATCCCGATCACATGCGTATCAATCGAGACATATTTCCATTCTGTCCCTGGTGCCGCGAAGCTTGTCTTTTGCTTGCCCGCAAACCCGTCCATCGACCCACCAAGGGCCAATATCCGCCCCATCTTGTTGATATCTGAAAAGAAATCCAGATAGTCCTCGTCAAAGCTGACACCGGATGACATCTGCAATACGTCCTTGATCGTGGCGTTGCGATAGGCTGTGTCGGCGAGTTCTGGCGCGTAGGCCGTAACCGGATCCTCAAGGCTTTCGAAAACCCCCTCAGCGAAGAGGATCCCGAACAGCGCGGAGAGATAGCTTTTTGAGATTGACCAGTTGATGCGCAGGTCGGTGTCGTTCGTGTCGGCGTTATAATCCTCAAACACGATGGCGCCGTCCTTGAGAATGACGAGGCCGGTGACCGCGCGTTCCGCGGCCCAGTTTGCCACATCTGCGGGCAGGGTGATGGGTGTCCCATAGGGCAGGGGGCTGATGGCCGCGTCAGACGTGGCAAGTGGTGTGTGCAGGAAAATCTGATCCATGTTGGAGAAGTTTCGCACGATGTTCTTTTCTGAAAAGAGCGACAGAACGGCCATAAGACGCCCGGCCTCTTCCCGCTTCCACAGGGCCAGCCCACCAATCCCGAGCGCTGCAAGAAGCAGCAGTCGCAAAATCCATTTGAGTGCGGTTTTCATGATCTTGTCCCTCCGGGCTGTTGGATCATGGCGGCGTCGCGGCACTGTTGCAACGTGAATGCGCCCTCTCTTTGCCGGGGCGGCTGCGCCGCATTTGATTTTATTGCGCTCTGGCCGCGCGTGCCTTGGGGCGTTGCCCCAAACCCCAGTCCTGCCTCATGACAGCGGTGGGTTGATCCAGTTGACCCAGCGGCCATGAAAATCCGCCCGCCCCAGCTTGCATCGGACGTTCCCCGGCCAGAACCGCAGCGTCAGCGCCGCACCCTTGGTCCCACCGTCATTTTCCATGCCAAACCAGGCCAGGGGCGCTTGGTCGGTGGCGGTTTCGCCGGCTGCTTCGATCAGGGCCTCACCTTCGGATTGCTTGGTCTCAGGGAAATATTGCCATGCGATTGTGCTGTAGATCAGGTGCATCTGTCCCGGTTGATGTACCAGCCGCGGCCGGAGCCAATCAATCGCGTCCCCTTGCGTGATCTTTGTGCGTGCAGCGCCCATTGCAGCCCGGGTCAGTTCCAGTCGGTGGGGTTGGTCGGGCCAAAGATAGGCCTGCAGTCGCAACGCATCATCGGGTGCGCTGGGATCAAGCGGGTTGAGGTCAACACCCGCATGCGCGCTGATGACCGGCTGTGCCTTTGGCGGCAGATCACCCGTCCAGTCAGGCCCAAGCGTCAGGACGGGGCGTTGCGCCCCGAAAACCTGCCCGTTGATCCCAACTGCGTAATCGTCCCAATGGATGTTCAATCCCCCGCTCGCCCCAAGTTCGGAGGTGCGGATCGGTCCCGGAAAGTGGTGCGCAAGGACCTGTCCCAGCGCGACCAGAACCGCAGATCTGCGCACCTCGTTGGTTTGTGGCGCGCTGTCGATAAAGGCGTCGATAAAGGCGCTGTCTGACGTCAGCGTATCCGCAACCGCGTCCCAGAGCGTCGCATCGCCGGGCTGGTGTGGGGGATAGACCGCGGCAAGCCTGGCATGCCTTTGCAAATGCAGCGCGTGTAGCGCACCAGCCAGCCGCAGAGGAACCGACTGTGCCCGTGGTCCGATATCACCCTGCCAGTTGAAGATCCGTTCGGTGATGCGCCCCTCTGGCCACGCCATCGTGGCACAAAGCCGCATCAATTGCCCCATGAAAGGGGACCCAAGACTGCTGCACGCCTTTGACTGAAAGTCGAAGGCAGCAGCGACATGGGCGGGGATCACCGAAATCGGTCCACCAGCCGTTGCATCGGCGACCGGGTATCAGCCGCCGGTGCGGGTGTTTCGCTCGCGGGTTTGGGTTTGGGCGCCGTGGTGGACGACCGCGGGGGTGCGACGCGCAAGGCGATGGCGTTGAGGAACTTGCCCCCGTCACCGTCGACAAGATGACCGATCCCATCGCTGATCCCGCGTAATTCGTCATCCAGCCAATCGGCATCCGCCTTGGGGAAGTCGCGCAGCACATAGCCTGGGACGGCATCCTTATGCCCCGGATGGCCCACCCCCATGCGCACCCGGTCATAGTCCGGGCCGATATGGCCGTGGATGGACCGCAACCCGTTATGGCCTGCATGCCCCCCGCCGGTTTTCAGCCGGACCTTGCCCGGTGCAAGGTCGATTTCGTCGTGAAATACGATGATATCTTCGGGCGCCAGTTTCAGATAGCGCATTGCCTCGCCAACGGATTGCCCGGACAGGTTCATGAATGTTTCAGGCTTTAGCAGGGTGACCTTCATGGATCCGATCCTGCCATCGCTGATCTGTCCTTGAAATTTGCCGCGCCATGCCCCGAACCCATGATCGGACGCGATACGATCCATGGCCATAAAGCCGATATTGTGCCGGTTCTGGGCGTATTTTGCCCCCGGATTTCCTAGACCAACGATAAGTTTCATGACCGCAAACTAG
Organism: Yoonia sp. SS1-5; assembly: GCF_038443705.2. NCBI lineage: Bacteria > Pseudomonadati > Pseudomonadota > Alphaproteobacteria > Rhodobacterales > Paracoccaceae > Yoonia > Yoonia rhodophyticola. The sequence goes on from NZ_CP151767.2 coordinate 3,844,195, forward strand.
CCTATGCCGCATTGCAGCGCCAGTGCGTGTTTATTGCCCCAGCAGCCGGGCAAACGCGGCCTGCAATTCCGCGCGGTCCCTGACCCCGTTCAGCACGGCCTGTCGGTTCCCGCGACCGTCAAACATCACCAATGTCACATGCGGGACCGCATGCAGGGTCGCAAAGGCGGCGCCTGCATCACTTTTGATATTGGCAACCAGATAGGTGATCTCGTCATCATCAAAGGCCTTGAGTGCTGCACGCGTTTCGCGCTGCAGGTCCTGACACATCGTGCAGCTTGGGTCATGGACCTGAACGATTGCCGGGGTTCCCTGACCCACACGGCTGAGGTCCTGCTCTGCAACGCCGGCCATGACCATATTGGTCAGCAGATACCCGCCGCCGCCCACCGCAACCGCACCAACCAGGCCGATGCCCAGAAAGGACCTGCGATCTGTTGCCTTTGCAGGGGCCGTCGTCGCCGTATTGGTGTTGCGGGTCTTCTTGGCGGGGCGTTTGCGTTGCTTTTTCATCTGTGGACCATCCCATTTGGCGTGTACTGACGATGGCAGAGGGATCGGCGTGTTCCAAGTTTGTCCGGCCAGGCCGCAATGACATTTCTGTGATCGCGGGCCGATGTCGTCACTATCACACCGCAGCCTCGGCAGGTGCAGCGCATAAAAAAGGCGCCCCAAAACCGGGGCGCCCAATTCATTTGGATAGTGCCGTGCTTATTCTTCAGCGGCGGCTTCATCATCCGTTGTTGGTACTTCATCTGCGGCGACTTCTTCGTCCCCGTCATCGTCATCTGCAACAACTGCGCGTGGTGCAGAGATATTCGCAATCACGAAGTCACGGTCTGCGATCACAGGTTTTGCACCCTCGGGCAGCGATACGTCGCTGATCGAGATCGTGTCGCCCATTTCGACATTCGCCAGATCAACTGTGATCTGGTCGGGGATGTCACCGGCAAGCACGTCCATTTCGACTTCGTTCCGGACAACCGTCAGCACGCCGCCTTTTTTGACGCCTGGGCAGGTGTCGGCATTCAGGAACTCGACCGGGATAAAGATTTTCACCCGGCTTGTCCGCTTCAGCCGCAGCAGGTCGATATGTGTGGGCAGGTCCTTGACCACGTCGCGCTGCACGCCCCGGCAGATAACCCGCACGTCTTCCTGACCTTCGATTTTCAGGTTGAACAGCGTGGACATGAAGCGCCCTTTGCGCAGCATGGTCAGCAGGTAGTTGAAGGGGATGCTAATCGCAACGGGGTCTGCCCCACCGCCATACACAATGCCAGGTACGTCGCCATCACGGCGAGCTTGGCGGGCGGCCCCCTTGCCTGTCCCCGCGCGTACCGTGGCGTTCAGATCTGGGATCTTTCCAGCCATAGTCTTTATTCCTTAATGTAGGGGCCCGCCTCCAAGGGTGTCCGAGCCCGATGAAGCCCGCCGTATAGGAGGGATTCGGCCATTTGGAAAGGGTTTTTTCGGTGATCGGGCAGGGCGCGCGGATGGCCCGGCCCGGTATCCTTGCACCACACCTTCAGGGGACGTGATTTTAGAGATTGCGTTGTCAGTATTTCGGGTGCACGCATGCACGCATGTCTGTTTTGAACGCGCTGTATATCTCTCGCCGTCCGGCTGCTGCCTTTGTGGTCGTGGGTGTATTTTGGGGCTGTTTTGCGGCCCATGTGCCAGAGCTGAAAGCACAGCTCATGGCGTCTGATGCGCTGTTCGGCACATTGCTTTTGGGGTCGGCAACCGGGCTGGTGTCGTCGATGTGGCTGGCGCCCCGCGCGGATCGGTTTTTAGGTGCGCGCAGCATGCAATTTGGCGTCGTCGCCTTGTCGTTGGCATGGCTGCTGCCCTCTCAGATCAGCGCGCCGTTGGTATTTGCAATGGCTATTGCGCTTGTTGGCTTGTGTTCGGGCCTGTTGGATGTGGTGATGAATGCGCGCGTCAGCGAATTGGAGGCCGCGCATGCCCGCCCGCTGATGAACGCCAATCACGCGATGTTTTCGGTGGCCTATGCGATAGCCGCTGTCGTGGTCAGCTTTACGCGCGAGGCAGGCGTGCCGCCACCTTACGTCTTTGCGGGGTTCAGCATTTTTTGCCTGTTGCTGGCGCCGTTTCTGCGCACTGACATTGTGGATGTCACGGCAGAGGATGGCTATCAGGGCCGCTACCCGCTTTGGCCCATTGCCCTTTGCGGTGCGATCACGTTTGTGGCCTTCATGTCTGAAGCCACGGTCGAGGCATGGTCGGCGCTGCATGTGGAGCGCACATTGGGCGGTGGGGCCGCCGAAGGGGCGCTTGGCCCTGCCATGCTGGGGCTGACCATGGCGATTGGCCGGTTTTCCGGTCAGGCGGTGCTGGAAAAGATGCGCGAAGTGCCCGTGGTGATCGTCGCATCCGTGATTTCGGCTGTTGGAGCAGTGCTGGCGGCCATCGCAACAACGCCGGGCTGGGCTTATCTGGGTTTTGGGGTTCTGGGATTGGGCGTCTCGGTGATTGGGCCGACAGGTCTGGCGCTGGTCGGAAAACTCGTCGCCCCGCATCTGCGGACCGAAGCGATCAGCCGTGTGGCTGTCATCGGCTTTTCGGGCTTCTTCTTTGCGCCAGTATTGATGGGGCTGATGTCCGAAGCCTTTGGCTTGCGGGTCGCTTATGGTGCAGTCGCGGGGCTACTCCTTATGACGGTGCCGCTAGCGATCACGGTCGCCCGCCAGCCGCTTGTGCCGGTCGACCGACGCCAGCAGACCTGACCCTAAGCCCAGCTGCCCTCGAAATCCTGCGGGACCAGCAGCACATCGCGGTCCAGCGCCCGGACATCGCGCCGACCGCATAGCGCCATGGTGACATCCAGCTCTTTATGGATGATCTCCAGCGCCTTGCTGACCCCGGCCTCGCCCATCGCGCCCAGGCCATATATATAGGCGCGCCCGATATGGACGCCCTTGGCGCCAAGCGCCAGCGCCTTGAGCATGTCCTGACCTGACCGGATGCCGCTATCCATGTGAACCTCAATCCGGTCACCGACCGCGGCCGCGATCGACGGCAGGACACGGATCGCGGATAGGGCGCCGTCCAGTTGCCGACCGCCATGGTTGCTGACAATGATCGCATCCGCCCCGATAGCTGCGGCTTTCTTGGCATCCTCGGCGTCCAGAATACCTTTCAGGATCAGCTTGCCGCCCCATTTTTCCTTGAGCTTCGCAATCTTGTCCCAGTCAAGCCGCAGGTCAAATTGCTCGTTCGTCCACGAAGACAGGCTGCTTGCGTCGCCCACGCCCTTGGCATGTCCGACAATATTGCCGAAAAACCGACGTTTTGTCTGCAGCATGCCCAGCCCCCAATGCCATTTCGTGGCAAGGTTGATCATTGTGGGGATGGTCAGTTTGGGCGGGGCGGTCAGGCCGTTCTTAAGGTCCTTGTGGCGCTGCCCGAGGATCTGCAGATCAAGCGTCAGGACAAGTGCCGAACAGCCGGCCTTTTTCGCGCGGGCAATGATATTATCCACAAACTCCTCATCCTGCATCACGTAGAGCTGGAACCAGAATGGCTGGGTCGTGTGGGCCGCGACATCCTCAATCGAGCAGATGGACATCGTTGACAGTGTATAGGGGACGCCGAATTTTTCAGCCGCCCGGGCTGCCTTGATCTCGCCATCGGCGCATTGCATCCCCGTCAGCCCGACGGGTGCGAGGGCCAATGGCATGGCAACATCCGTCCCAATCAGGGTTGCGGCGGTGCTGCGGTCGGACATGTCGACCGCCACCCGCTGCCGCAAGCGGATCAGGTCAAAGTCTGTGCTGTTCTCTCGAAAGGTTTGTTCGGTCCAACTGCCGCTTTCGGCATAGTCGTAGAACATCTTTGGCGCACGGCGCTTATGCAACCGCTTGAGATCGTCAATTGTGGTGATGACCGGCATGGGAAAGTCCTGAATTGGTAATTATGTCATACCAATTCTGCAAAAACTGTCAAAGCGATAAGGCGTGGCGCAGGAACGCGTAGCCCAGTGCCTGTTCGCGCGCGATGGCCGTTGTTTGCCCGCCGCCCCCATGCCCGCCTGCCCGGCTGTGAAACCATGCAGGTTGCCCGGCCTCTTGCAGAAGGGCCGCGAACCGCCGCGAATGGGATGGATCCACCCGGTCATCGGTTTCGTTGGTGTCAATCAACGCGGCGGGGTAGGGCCGTTTGCCGTGATCCTGCACGTTATGCATTGGCGAGTAGTCCAGCAGCCATGCGCGGGCGGCCGGATCATCAGGGTCGCCATATTCGTCGATCCAGCCCGCCCCGGCCGGAAACAGGTGGTAGCGCAGCATGTCCAGCACGCCGACACTGGCCCAGACCGCCCCGAAATATTCGGGAAAGCGCGTCAGCATCACCCCGCATAACAGCCCCCCGTTGCTGCCCCCGTGGCAGGCGATTTTCTGCGGTGTTGTATAGCCGCGTTCGACCAGATCAGCCGCAATTGCGGCAAAGTCCTCGTAGCCGCGCAACCGGTTCTGCCCTTTGGCGGCCAGATGCCACGCCGTGCCAAATTCAGAGCCGCCCCGGATATAGGCCTGCACGTAAGCCCCCCCGCGGGCCAGCCATGCGGGACCCTGCAGCCGCATATAGTAGGGGCCAAGCGAGACCCCAAAGCCGCCATACCCGTATTGCAGCACCGGGATGCTGCCCATGGCGTCGACGTGATCCCTGGGCAGGATGATATGATAGGGAACCTCGGTTCCGTCTGCCGAGATCGCGATATGCATGGCGACTGTCATACCGTCGCTATCGAAACTGGTCGTTCCCTTGGTAATCGGTTTGTAGTCAGGCGTGCCTGTCTGTTCGAACACCCATGTCTGGTTGGGCTCGAGAAAGCCGCTGGTAAACATCTGCAGCGGTTCATCCGGCGCGCCCTCGGCGTCGAGCGGGCCGATATTCAGCGCTTGCGCTTCAATCGGCAGCGGCAGGGTTTCAGGGGCGGCATTAGCAGCGCGCAGATCATATCGGCGCAACCGGGGGACAAGCGTGTCTTCTTCCACCCAGAACACATGATCTCTGCCGAAAAAGACCTGCGCATCCTGAATGGCCCTGCGGTCGCCGGGATGGAACAGGATCTGTTTGTCGCTGCCGTCGATCTTGCGCAGAACCAGCGTGCCTGCCGGGTCCGGCCCGTCATCCGCCGTTACATATGCATAATGGGTTTCATTATGGCTGCAGCTTGTATGAGCCGGTGCCTCAAGCAACTGGTCGCGGCCATTGATGCGAATGGTTGTGACATTGTCGCCGATATTGCGGACGCGGCCCAGGCCAATCCCGCGCGCGCCGTCCTGCAGCGGGAATGTATAGGCGTAGGCAAGCAAATCGTCGTGACCCACGGCGAACACCGTGGGCGCGTCGGCCATGGCTATGCCGCGCCCCAGCTGAATGATCCGGCCTTGCCATCCCGACCGGGTCGCGCTGCCGGGCAGGGCGGCCGTACCCAGCAGGATCGTGTCGGCATCAAGCCAGGCTGCCCCCGACCGGGCCGGCGCGATATCAAACCCGTCCTTTACAGCGGCAGATGCGTTGCAATCCCATTCCAGATAGCGGGTCTGGTCGGACCCTTTATGCGAGAGTGCGAGCAGAACCCTGTCCTGATCAGACCAGAGCGTTTCAGCCCCACGCCAGTGCCAGTCATCATCTTCCTCGGCGCAAAACGCATCCAGATCAAAGACCGTCTGCCAACGGGCGTCAGCGGTAATAGCCGTGCCTTCTGCGACGCGGCGCCAGATCCCGCGCGGATGATCCGCGTCGCGGTGCCAGTTATACATCCAGCTGCCCCGCCGACTGACACCGCCCAGGTTGTCGGGGTCTTCCATGACGCGGGTGATTTCTGCCACATCTGCATCGAACCGGGCGTCGCAAAAAGCAGCCTCGGTCCGTGCGACCTGTTCGGCGGTAAACGCCGCGATAGCGTCTGCGTCGGTTTCGAGTGCGGCGAAGGCGATTGGGTCGGTCATGGCGGTCCCCCTTTTGGCATATAGGGGCACAAAGCCATGATCGTCAGGTGCTGGCAAGGGTCAGGCGCGATGCGCCCCATCGGCAAGCGATTTGACGAATTCCAACACCTCGGTCACGCTTTCACCTGCGCCGATCCGTTCTACAATGGCGGATCCCACAACAGCGCCATCCGCGATTTTGGCGATGTCTTCTGCATTCTGTGGGTTCTTGATCCCAAAGCCGACAATAACGGGCAGATCAGTTTTTGATTTGATCCGCGCGACCTCTGGCCCGACGCTGTCTGCCTGTGCGGCGGCGGCACCGGTGATGCCGGTCACAGACACGTAATAGACAAAGCCCGAGGTGTTTTCCAAGACCTTTGGCAGGCGCTTGGCATCTGTGGTCGGGGTGGCGAGGCGGATAAAGTTGATCCCGGCCTTCTGGGCGGGGATGCATAGCTCATCATCTTCTTCGGGGGGCAGGTCAACGATGATCAGCCCGTCGATACCTGCAGCAGTTGCGTCGCTGAGAAATGCATCAACGCCGCGTGAATAGATCGGATTGTAGTATCCCATCATCACAATCGGGGTGACCGCATCGGTTTTGCGAAACTCACGGGCATATTGCAGCGTCTTTTCCAGATCCTGACCGGCCTCCAGCGCGCGCTGCCCGGCCAGTTGGATGGTCGGGCCGTCCGCCATGGGATCGGTAAAGGGCATCCCCAGTTCGATGATATCGACACCGGCCGCGGGCAGGCCTTTGACGATCTCCAGACCCGTTTCATAATCAGGATCGCCTGCCATGACATAGGCGACAAAGGCCTTCTTGCCGTCGGCCCGCAATTGCGCAAATTTCGCGTCGATTCTGCTCATCTTTGTCCCCGTCATCACGTTTGCGTTGGTTTGCGCGATGCATGCGGGAAAATCAATGCCGGATCAGTCGTGGGGTTTTGGCGGCTTACCCGTCGCTTTCGCAATTGAACATCCAGCTGACGCCGAATTTGTCACGCAGCATTCCGAAACCCGCAGCCCAGAAGGTCGGTTCAAAGGGCATGATAACCGTGCCGCCTGCGGCCATTTTCTCAAATGCTTGCTGCGCCTGTGCGACGGTGGGCCAGTCGGTCTGGATGTTAAAGCCGGAGTAGGTGATCGGCTTATCCTCGAAATCATCGCTGATCATCAGGCTGCCGCCCGCAAATTCCAACCGGCCATGGGCCAGCCTGTCTTCCTGGCCGGGCGGAATTTCCGTGCCATCGGGTATCTCGGAAAAGCGCATGACCCCTTCGATCTTGCCGCCCAACGCATCGGCATAAAAGGTCAGGGCCGCAAGGGCCGTTCCGTTCATGGTCAGATATGGATTGATTTGCATGTGATCCTCCCGGCGTTTGGCCGCGATGATAGCATAGGTCCGACTTGCGCAGAAACCTGGTTGCCCCTAGAAGCACGCAAAGCCGAAGGAGAGCCTCGATGGGTTTCAAGATGGGTATCGTGGGTCTGCCGAATGTCGGCAAATCGACCCTGTTTAATGCATTGACCAAAACCGCTGCCGCGCAGGCGGCAAATTTCCCGTTTTGCACGATCGAGCCCAATGTGGGCGAGGTTGCCGTGCCGGATGCCCGGCTGGATAAGCTGGCTGCGATCGCCCAGTCAAAGCAGATCATCCCCACCCGGATGACCTTTGTCGATATCGCGGGCCTCGTGAAAGGTGCGTCCAAGGGCGAGGGGCTGGGCAACCAGTTTCTGGCCAATATCCGTGAATGTGATGCCATCGCCCATGTGCTGCGCTGTTTTGAGGATGACGACATCACCCATGTGGATGGCCGGGTTGATCCCGTGGCTGATGCGGACGTGATTGAGACCGAATTGATGCTGGCCGATCTGGAAAGCATCGAAAAGCGGTTGCAGAACATTGTCCGCAAGGTGCGCGGCGGCGACAAGGAGGCCGTCGTGCAAGAGCGGCTTTTGAAAGCCGCCCAAGCAGCCCTCGAAGATGGCAAGCCGGCCCGCACCGTAGCTGTGGATGACGAGGATGCCAAGGCGTGGAAAATGCTGCAATTGCTGACCACCAAGCCTATTTTGTATGTCTGCAACGTCGAAGAAGACAGTGCCGGCACGGGCAACAGCCAGTCGGCCCGCGTGGCCGAGATGGCCGCCGCACAGGGCAATGCCCATGTGGTAATCTCTGCCCGCATCGAGGAAGAGATCAGCCAGCTGGAGGCTGACGAGGCCGAGATGTTCCTGGGCGAAATGGGCCTGGAAGAGCCGGGGCTGGATCGGTTGATCCGCGCGGGGTACGCGTTGTTGCATCTGCAAACCTATTTCACCGTTGGTCCGAAAGAGGCGCGCGCCTGGACGATCAAGGAAGGCACCTCAGCCCCGCAGGCCGCGGGCGTGATCCATGGCGATTTTGAAAAGGGTTTCATCCGGGCGGAAACGATTGCCTATGAAGATTTCGTGACGCTGGGGGGCGAGGGGCCATCAAAAGAGGCCGGCAAAATGCGCGCCGAGGGCAAAGCCTATATCGTCAAGGATGGCGATGTGATGCATTTCCTCTTCAACACCTAGGGTCAGGACCCATTAATTCCACGGCGCCAGCGCAAATTTCACGAAATATCAGTGGTTTGGGGCGCGCAGGCCATAGTTGTTCTACGGACAAGCGGCCCACGCCGCTGAGATGAAGTGAAATCCGCGCCCGAAGGGTTTGGCTGATTTTGGCCGTGATCATCGTTGCACCCCCTTGAAATAGAACCACTATTACGGCGGGGCTGTGCCTCGTCACGACCAAAATCAGTCAAACTGGCGACGTGGAATTAATGGGTCCTGACCCTAGCGCGCAATTCCTTGATCTGATTAATAACGGATCTGGCGTTTTTTAAATGATCGGCGGCATCGGCCGTCTGATACATCTCATAGGCCTTGGACACAGCATTTTCCGCAGCATCAAGATGTTGAGCGTCCCCAGTTTTTTGGAATAGCGCGACATGCGCCTCGCTCTTGTTCTCTTGCGACATCGCCCAGCTTAGCGGCGTTTTATCGGGGCTGCGGACACGCAGCGCGGCGTCAAATGCGGCCAGCGCAGCTTGTGCAGTCACAAGATCATTGTCGGCGCGATGCAGCAGCAACAGGACATTGCCCAAATTGTGCTGCGTTGTGGCCCGCAGCATGGGCTGCTGTTCTTTTGATTGGACTTCAAGTGCGGCCTGATAGGCCTCTACGGCTTGTTTGAGTTTTCCAGCGTCATCGCCTTGCATGCCAAGTGTCGCAAGAACATTGCCCAGATTGCTCTGGGCGCTTGCCCATGCGGCTGGAGTATCTTCCTTGGAAAAGACGGTCAGGGCTGCCCGATATGCATGCGCCGCGCTTTCAAGTCGGGCACTATCGGTCATCTTTTCGCCAAGTGTTGCGTTGGCAGCCGCGAGATTGTTTTGTGTCTTGGCCCAATCCATCGGGTCAATATCCGGGCGACGTTCCAAGAGGGCTTGTTCATAGGCGTCTGCCGCGGCTTTGAGATCGCCCAAATCACCTGTTCGTCCGGCCAGGACCTGCAATGCGGTTCCCAGCGCGTGATAAAGCCGGGCCCAGTCAACCGGATGGGCTGCCCGATCGGTTTGCGTGATGCGGTCGCGAAATAAGGTGACTGCGAGCGACAATGTGCCTGGCGAGGTTTCCTGCATACCTCTTGCGAGCGTGGTTTGTGCCAGTTGTTCCATCACCCGTCCGCGCAGCTGAGGCGATGGTGCGGTTTGTAGCGCGTGGTTAAAGAGGTTTTCGGCGACCTTAAGGTCAAAGGAACGCCCCATGCGCTGCCCAATATCCAGCCAATGATCCGCCGTTTCACGGATCGCATCCCAATCAGCGATCGCGTCGGTCTGCAGCTTCATCAAAACCTTTTGCGCCGCAGCGCCAGGATCGTTGCGCACCCGGTCCTGATCGACCCCGAGGTCGAGCAATGCCCCCATCTCTGCCGCTTTGCGCGCAATCGCGTCGTCCAGATAGGCGCCGCCTGCCTCTGGCCCCTCGGTCTTGTTCAGCTGCTGCAACGCTGCCCGCACCGCCGCAACCCCGTCATCGGTGTTGTCAGGCAGTTCAGCGCGCGCCTGCATCCGCGTGGCGGCCTCAAGTGCGGCCTTTAGATCCTGATGCGCGATGCGGACGTCGGTCGTGTCTGTACCTGCATATTCGTAAGCAAGTGCTATTAGAAGGTCTTCGCCGATTGCCGGATCGCCGTCTTTTTCTGTTTCCGCCAAAAGTTGTGCGGCACGGCTGTCTTCGGCTGTTGTGGTATCTTCCGCTGGCAGATCACCCTTCAGGATCAAATCCAGCACATCATCTTTCAGGGCCAGCGCCTCTGCCAGCTTTCCGGCAGTTAAAGGCGTTATTGGGCGTTTGCCGCGTTCGATCTGACTGACAAAGCCCTTGCGATCAGAGTTCCCGAATGCTTCCTCCGCCAGCGTTGAGAGCGTCCACCCTGCTTCTACGCGACTTTTTCGTACCGCGGCACCAAAGGCCTTCAACGCGTCCGATGTAACCATATGTCACCAACCCTCTACGGCCTGTCACCAACGGAAACTTTCCTATCACCCGGTTGGGCGCGAACGGCACCATGCTCGTCCACGTGATCACAGTAACCAATGACCCGCGGGTCTCAACCCTGAATGGAGTGAGACCAATGACAGAGTTCATGACCTTTTTCTGCACCGAGGCAGGTAATATCCTGTCTGCTTTCCTTTGCATCGCAGCCCTTGCAGGGGTCGACCAGCGGATATGCCTTGTGCTGAGCCTATGGATGCATCTTGCACTGATTATGATCTGATGCCCCTTGGCCGCGGTTTGCGCCGCGGCCTAATCATCCTTTTTGCGGCGCCGGTCCTGAATGCGTTTTGCCCGCTCTGGCGCCGTGGTCGGGTCGGCGGCGCGCATCTTTTGCACCTGTGCTTCGGCTCCTGCGATCAGGTCAGGGATATGCCGCGCCTCGGGCAAGTTTTTCCAGTATTTCCGGGGCATTTCGGATGTCATGGCCTGCACCTTCAGGCGGGCGGGGTTGAAGATATTGCAGAAATACGTCCCCCACAGCGCCTCTGCCCCGTCGGCGGGCAGGTCCGGTTTGGGCTGGCCGGGGTGGAAGGACAGGTTCCCATCCACGAATTGCGCGGTGATATCCGGCGTGGCGATCATCCAGTCCATATCGGCAAAGCGGCGGGCAAAGAACGGGGCGGTCGGCTCAACCGTGTGATGGGTCGGCTCGAACCAGGCCGCAAAGCTGCGCCGTGGTCCGTCCTGGCGCAAGTCCCGGAACCGCACAAAGGCTTTCATCTTGTGCTTGCACCGATGCACAGCCTTTTCCATCTGGCGCAGTTTTGCCAGATCTTTGTCGCCCCGGTCCTGCATCAGCCCCGGCGCATGCCGCAACCGCCAAAGCAGCGCATAAAGTCGGCTAAATCGCTGCGTATCCTTATGCCAGACCACCGTATTGGCCATCTGCAAAAAGCTTTGCGGCGCTTTCACCCGCCTTGTGAGGGGCGGCAGCGGTGTTGTTGTCGCAAAAAGCCCACCCATCTGTCCGCCGTAGTCCCACAGCACATCCTGCGGTGACACGCCTGCACCGATAAGCCGCTTGGCCGCGTCACGCCATGCAATATCGGTGCCGATCTGGGGAAGGGGGACAGTATACATCAAAACAGGCTCAATTGTTTGGGGGGCGGGGCGAAACGGGCGCGCAGATTGGCGCTGTCGGTCAGGGCGCCGGGCGACCATCCTTGCGCGGTGATGAAGGCTTGCGCCTTTTTCAGCGATGCGCCCATGCGCAGCAGATCCTCATACCGCAACCGCCTGTGTCGGCGTGTTTGCAGGATCCGGCCCACGGTGCGGGTGCCAAAGCCGGGGACCCGCAACAGCATCTCCCGCCCGGCCCGGTTCACATCAACCGGAAACAGACCCTGGTTCTGCAAGGCCCATGCCAGTTTCGGATCAATGTCGAGATCCAGATTGCCGTCCGGCCGCGCGGCCGTAATCTCGCCCACGTCAAATCCGTAAAACCGCAACAGCCAATCCGCCTGATACAGCCGATGTTCGCGGATCAGGGGCGGTTTGATCAGGGGCAGCGCCATCGAGGCGTCCGGAATGGGCGAAAAGGCCGAGTAATAGACCCGCCGCAACGCGTAGCCGCTATAGAGCCGGGTGGATTGGCCAAGGATCGTTGCATCTGTCGACCCGTCTGCTCCGACGATCATCTGGGTGGACTGCCCCGCTGGCGCAAAGGTCTTGCCGCGCTTGCCCTTATAGCTGCGTTCATTTGCGATATGTTTACGCTCTTTCACCTCGCCCATCGCTTTGCGGATGGTTGTGGGGTTTTTCTCGGGCGCGTAGGTCTTTACGCCCTTATCTGTGGGCAGTTCGACGTTGATTGACAGCCGGTCTGCATAAAGCCCGGCCTGTTCGATCAGTTCCGGCGCTGCGTCTGGGATTGTCTTGAGGTGGATATAGCCGCGAAAGCATTCCTCTTCGCGCAGCCGTTTGGCGATACGGATCATGTCAGACATGGTCTGGTCCGGTGACCGGATGATGCCCGAGGACAGGAACAGCCCTTCGATGTAATTGCGCCGGTAGAATTCGATTGTCAGGTGGATGACCTCATCAACGCTGAACCGCGCGCGCTGCACATTCGAGGACACCCGGTTGATGCAATAGGCGCAATCATAGATGCAGAAATTGGTCATCAGGATTTTCAGTAGGCTGATGCAGCGCCCGTCGGGGGCATAGGCATGACAAATGCCGGACCCTTCGGTTGACCCGAGCCCCTTGCCGTCCCGGCTGTCCCGCCGGGCGGTGCCGCTGGACGCGCAAGAGGCATCATACCGGGCCGCATCACTGAGGATGGCGAGTTTTTTATCAAGGCTGAGCGCTGTCATGTGTTCATGTTATGTTCTCATCATCCAGCCTGCAAGATCAGATCGGCAGGTTTGACGAAGTGCCGCAACTGAATTAGAACAAATGGGGAACATAAAATCGAGATTCGGTGTGTCGTGTATGGGATCGTTGCGAGTCGAAAAGCGTTTGGCAGGCCAGGGGGATCACCCCTGGACGATACCGCATACCCTGTCCGAGGCATTCCCCGAAACGGCCATGGATGCCGCAGCGGTCGGTTTCGTTTTATCCCGGCTGCCGCGTACAAATGCCCCTGTTTTGTGGATACAGGATCGTTTGTCCCGCAAGGAGACGGGCAAGCCATGTCTGGCGGGGATCGGCACGGCGCGCCCGATTATCATGGTCGATCTGTCCCGGGCATCCGATGTGCTTTGGGCGATGGAAGATGGGTTGCGTTGCCGCAGTCTGGGTGCCGTGATCGGCGAGATATGGGGCGATCCACCGGTGCTCGATTTTACGGCGACCAAGCGATTGGCCCTGCGCGCAGAGGCGGCCGATACCCCTTGCTGGCTGATACGGCGTGCGGCTTCGGCAGATCTCAGCGCGGCGCGGGATCGCTGGCGGATCGGGTCTGTTCCATCCGCCCCGCATCCGCACGATGCCATGGCGTGCGGGTTACCCCGTTGGTCGCTGGATCTGTTCCGGTCGCGGCGTATCAAACCCGGCAAATGGGTTGCGGAATATGACCGGGCGGCGGATCGTCTCTATCTCGCTTCCGCATTTCGCGATGGAACGCTGGCAGCGGGTGATGGACAGGCAGGGCAACGCGCCGCCGGATGACATCCCGCTTGTCCTGGCCCGCGAGGGGCATCATGGGCCGGTTATCCATGCCGCTAACAGGGCTGCGCGGCAAAACGGGATAAATGCAGGTGCCCGGGTTGTGGATATGCGCGCAATCTGCCCCGAATTGCAGGTGGAATTTGCCGATCCTGCCGGTGACCGTGCCGCGCTTGACCGATTGGTGATCTGGGCCCGCCGCTGGTGTCCATGGAGTGTGCGTGACGGCGAGAATGGGGTGATCCTGGATACAACCGGATCAGATCACCTGCTTGGCGGTGAGGCGGCCATGCTGGTTGAAATGGAAACGCAGCTTTCCTTGCTGGGTCTCAGCGCGCAGTTGGCTGTTGCGCCGACATGGGGGGCGGCATGGGCCTTGGCCCGGTTTGGGCCGGTGCGGTCAGTGTGCGGACCGGACGAGGTGGCGATCAATCTGGGCGCCTTGCCTGTCACGGGGTTACGGCTGGATGCTGAAACCATGCTGCTTTTGCGCCGTCTGGGTCTGAAAACCATCGGGGCGGTCATGGATGTACCGCGCCTGTCGCTGACCCGCCGGTTTGTAAAGGCAAAGCTGGCCGCAAATCCGTTGATGCGCCTTGATCAGGCTTTGGGCAAGCAGCCGGAACCTGTGGCCAGTGTGGATGCCAAGCCCCGCTTTCGGGTCCAGAGCCGGTTGGCCGAGCCGATCTTTGATCCTACGCCCTACCTGCCGGAATTATGCGAAAACCTGTGTGAGACGTTGAAACAGGCCGGGCAGGGCTGTCGTCGCCTGCATCTGACTGTCTATCGCACCGATGGCGATGTCAGCCATGTTGATGTGGCCACGTCCGCCAGCACGCGTGATCCAGCCCATTTGCATGCCTTGTTCCGTGACAAGGTTGCCCGGATCAATCCCGGTTTCGGCTTTGATCTGATCACGCTTGAGGCGGGCGGCGTGGAAGAGATGCAGGAGGCTCAGCACCGCATGGATGGCAGTGCGGATGATGATCTGCACCTGACCCGGCTGGTGGACCGGCTGAGCGCAAAGTTCGGGCCGCGCAGCGTGACCCGACCGATGCTGCGCGAAAGCCATATCCCGGAACGGGCCGAGGGTCATGTGGCTGCCCTTGCCGCCTTGGCTGAAACCGCTGTGGCCCCGGCAAGGGAGCGCCCCTTGCGTCTGCTGGAGCATCCAGAAGAGGTGCGCGTGCTTTATGCCGTCCCCGAAGGTCCTCCGGCACAGTTTGTCTGGCGGCGGCAGACCCATCGCGTGGCCCGCTATTCCGGCCCAGAGCGGATCGCCCCGGAATGGTGGAAGGATCGGCCGGGGACCCGGTTGCGCGACTACTTCAAGGTTGAAGATCACGCAGGCCTGCGTATCTGGCTGTATCGTGAGGGCCTGCATGAGGATGGCCGCGGGGGGGATCCGCGCTGGTTTGTGCATGGGTGTTTCGCATGATGATCTGGGGCCTGTGCTTGTGGCGGATTTGGGATGCCTCCGGCGGGAGTATTTTGGGCGAGATGATCGTGCAGGCGCGCGGCGGTTATCATGCCTGAAATGGATAACCAGCGCCCGCGTCGCACGATTGAAGATGACGGGTTCCGCCCCAACCCTCGCGCCCCTTATGTCGAACTGGGGCTGACCACCTGTTTTTCCTTTCTGCGCGGGGCGTCGGATGCCGTAGATCTTGCCACAACCGCCAACGCCCTGGGCTATGACAAACTGGGCTGTGCCGACCTGAACACCATGGCCGGGGTTGTGCGCCTGCATGCCGAGGCGCTTAAGGCGCAAATCACCCCGGTGATCGGTTGTCGCCTGCAACTGGTCACTGGTGAGGAATTTCTGGCCTATCCACGCGACAGGGATGCTTATGGCTGGCTGTGCATGCTGCTGTCCAAAGGCAAGATGCAGGATGCCAAGGGGGATTGGCAGGCAAAGGGTGTCTGCGACATCACCCTGGATGATCTGGCGGGGCATAGCGAGGGGGTTCATCTGATCGCCGTTCCCGGCCCGCAGCTGGATCATTTCGAGGCGGGGTTTGGGCGCCTGAAACGCGCATTGCCCATGTTGCAACATATCGCGGCCAGCTATCTTTATCACGGTGATGACCGGGCGCGGATCAACCGGCTGGATATATTTGCCAAAGCCCATGGCCTGTCGATCCTGGCGACCAATGATGTGCGTTACCACGCGCCCGACCGGCGCCCCTTGCAGGATGTGATGACATGCATCCTGCACAAGACGACGATCCACAAGGCCGGGTTCCTGCTGGATGCGAATGCCGAACGATATCTGAAATCGCCTGCCCAGATGGTCCGGCTTTTTGCCCAATGGCCCCATGCGATCCGGGCCACGCGGGATGTGGCGGATGCGTGCAATTTCGATCTGCGCCAACTGGCCTATGAATATCCCAAGGAAACCGTGCCAGAGGGCCGCACGCCGCAGGGCTATCTTGAGGAGTTGACGTGGAAAGGTGCCAAGGGGCGCTATCCGGGTGGCGTGCCCGCACCGTTGAAACAGACCTTACACAAGGAGCTGGCGCTGATCGAAAAGCTCGACATTGCGCAATATTTCCTGACGATCCAGCAGGTTGTCAATTTTGCCCGGTACGAGAGCAAACCGCCGATCCTGTGTCAGGGGCGCGGCTCGGCCGCGAATTCGGCCGTGTGTTATGTGCTTGGCATCACGGCTGTCGATCCGAACCAAAATGATCTGCTGTTTGAGCGGTTCATCAGCGAGGAACGCAAGGAGCCCCCCGATATCGACGTGGATTTTGAACATGAGCGCCGCGAGGAGGTGATCCAGCATATCTATGCGAAATACGGACGGGACCGCGCGGCCTTATGTGCGACAGTGATCCATTACCGCCCACGCATGGCGGTGCGCGAAGTGGGCAAGGTCATGGGCCTGTCCGAGGATATCACCACCGCCCTTGCCAAAACCATCTGGGGGTCATGGGGCCGCGAGGTGGGCGCACGCGAGGCCGCAGAAGCAGGCATTGACCTGAAAGATCCGCTGATGGCGCGCACGATCAGGCTGGCCGACCAGATGATCGGCATGCCCCGGCATCTGGGTCAGCATGTGGGCGGCTTCATCCTGACCGAGAAAAAGCTGATCGAAACCGTCCCGGTGGGCAACGGGGCGATGCCCGAGCGTACATTCATTGAATGGGACAAGGACGATATCGACGAGTTGCGTATTCTCAAAGTGGATGTGCTGGCGCTGGGGATGCTGACCTGCATCCGCAAGGCGTTTGACCTGATCGCGGCGCATTACGGTGAAAAGCATACGCTTGCCAGTATCGAAGAGGGGGATAAAGCCACCTACGATATGCTCTGCAAGGGGGATAGCCTCGGTGTCTTTCAGGTCGAAAGCCGGGCGCAGATGAATATGCTCCCCCGGCTGAAACCACGGGTGTTTTATGATCTGGTCATTCAGGTTGCCATCGTCCGCCCCGGCCCGATCCAGGGGGATATGGTGCATCCCTACTTGCGCAGGCGGGCCGGGAAAGAGCCAGAGGATTACCCATCACCCGCCCCCCCGCATGACCCGCATGAGCTGCGCAAGGTTCTGTCCCGGACCAAGGGGGTGCCGATCTTTCAGGAGCAGGCGATGAAACTGGCCATGGTCGCCGCCGAGTTCAGCCCGGATGAGGCCAACCAGCTGCGCAAGGCGATGGCGACATTCCGGTCGAAAGGGACCATCGGGGAACTAGAAGACAAGATGGTCAGCCGCATGATCGCCCGGGGGTACGAGCCGGAATTTGCAGGCCGCTGCTTTAACCAGATCAAGGGCTTTGGCGATTACGGCTTTCCTGAAAGCCATGCAGCCAGTTTTGCGCATCTTGTTTATGTCTCAAGCTGGATCAAATGCCATTATCCGGATGTCTTTTGCGCAGCCTTGCTGAATTCCCAGCCCATGGGCTTTTACGCCCCGGCCCAAATCGTGCGCGATGCCCGCGAGCATGGGATCGTGGTGCGTGCGCCGGATGTGAACTATTCCGCCTGGGATAATACGCTGGAACCGATCAGCCCCAGGGTCTTTGCCGTCCGCCTTGGCTTGCGTCAGGTTGACGGGATGCGCGAAGAGATGGCCGCCCGGATCATGGAAACCCGCGTGCAGCCCTTTACCGATCTGGCAGACCTGAAGAAACGCGCAAGGCTGGATGCGGGGACGATGCGCAGACTGGCCGCTGCGGATGCGGTGCGATCCATGACGCTGGATCGTCGCCAGGCGTTATGGGATGCGCGCGCCTTGCGGGATGCCCCGGACCTGCCGCTTTTTGCCGAAAGGAAGGATGAGGGCGACGAGCCCCGCTTTGTGCTGCCGAAGATGCCGATCTGTGAGCATGTGGTGGCGGATTACCAGACCACCCGCCTGTCATTGAAAGCACATCCGATGTCATTTCTGCGCAAAAGCATGGCAAGGCAGGGCTATCGCACGGCTGCCGGGCTGGAACAGATGCGCAATGGGCAATCTGTCAGGCTGGCCGGGATTGTCCTGATCCGCCAACGTCCCGGCAGTGCCAAGGGTGTCTGTTTCATCACGCTTGAGGATGAAACAGGGGTCGCAAATCTGGTCGTCTGGCCCAAAGTCATGGAGGCTTATCGCAAGGTGATCATGCGCGCCCGGATCATTGATGTGAAAGGATATGTGCAGCGCGACGAGGATGTCATCCATGTGGTGGCCACCGGGTTGACGGATCGCAGTGACGCGTTGGACAGGTTATCCAATGACGCGCTGGATCCTCCATTGGCGCGGGCTGACGAGGTCAAACGAGCGTTGCCCAATGGCACACATGGCCATCCCCGCAATGTCCGTGTGATCCCCAAATCCCGCGACTTTCATTGACCGCCGCAAGACCCGTTTTCCAGCATCGCCTTAGGTCTTGTCGTTTGCCTTTTGTGTCTTGCCGGAGGCTGACACCCACATCCCGGCAACAATCAACCCCACACCGGTCACCCGGGCCAACAGATTGCCCCCGGTGCCCATCGCCACATCCAGCAGCACGCCCGATATCATCTGACCGGCGATGATCAGCATCGCTGTCTGTGCTGCTCCGATCCGCACGATCAGCCAGCTTCCCGCCGCAATAAAGACCACCCCAACCGGCCCGCCCAGATAGGCCCACCAGGGGGCTGCGGCGGGCGTCCCTGCGAATAGCCCACCCGCAAACACCGCGATCACGGTGATAAAGATCAGCCCAACCAGATGGTTCCAGAAAGAGGCTTCCATCGCCGATGATGACAATGCCAGCCGCCCGTTGATTTGCCGCGAAACTGATACCAGCACACCGCCCAACACCGCAAAGATCACAAAGATCATGCCGACCCCTGCCCAAAGAAGATCAGGATCAGGCTGCCCAGAATGATCAGTCCAAAGGCGCTATAGTCGCGCATCTGTGGCGTGCGTTGCGGCAATCCGAAAAGGCCGCGCATATCCGCAAAAAGGCTAAAGGTCATTTGCCCCGCCAGCCCAAGGGCAATGGTCCCCGACAGCGCCAGCGCGCTGTTCATACTGGCCGAGGTCAGCATCACCGTCACCCCACCGGATATCCCGCCCAGATAAGCCCAAAGCGGGGCGCGGACCGTGCTGGCCCGTTTGGGACGCAGCACCGCCAGAAACGCCAGCGCTGCAACCGTGCCGGTCAGATGCGGCACCCAGGACGAAAAGAAAAGCGAGCCAAACTGCGCCAGGGTGCCGTTAAACAGAACCATAAGCGTCAGCAGACCGCCCGTGCCAAAGGCGGCAAGGAAATGGAAAATTCGGTACGGATTGATTGCAGGGGCAGACATGCCCCAGACATCTAAGTTTCGGGGGCAGAGCGCAAGCGCAACTGTGCCTTCTTGATGGCGCCGAAATGCACCTCGGGGTGATGCGGGCGAGAGGCCTTGATATGGCGTAACTGCGTTGCGATGGCCCGCTCGCTACCGTTCAGGTGCCGGATTGCGTAACGCGATATCCAGTCAGGCTGGGTTTCGATAGCATAGGCGTGCAGGGCCACCCGTTGTTCCGCGCGGCTGAGCGCCTTGAATGTGGGCGTACACCGCCGCTTGCGCATCAGATCTATGGCAAGCGGGATCAGATGCGTGGCTTTTTCATCGCCAGCGCTGGCAAAGGCCGCGCGTTCATACGCCTCGGGCAGCCGGACCTGCAATACCCGCAGCCTGCGCCGCACCGCCAGATGCAGGATCAACCAAGGCCCCAAAAAACACAAAACTGCACCAACCAACACAAGCGCCATGACTTCTCCTTTTGCGTCACAGGGACGGGATGCCGCACCGGTATGGTGAGAATTTGTCGAAACTGGTGCATTCCTGCGTCTGGGCCCCAAGGATGGCGCGTTGACAAGCACCGAATCCTGTCTATAAGCCCCGCATTCATTGGTGTTGGTGGCCCCCGCAAGGGGATCCCTGTCGTCGTGGCAAAATCCACGGAGAGGACAACGCCCTTCAAAACGCAAACGAAGGAGATCAGCCGTGACCAAACGCACCGCTGCCAAATACAAAATTGACCGCCGGATGGGCGAAAACATCTGGGGTCGCCCCAAGTCACCCGTTAACCGCCGCGAATATGGCCCCGGTCAGCACGGCCAGCGCCGCAAGGGCAAATTGTCCGATTTCGGCATCCAGCTGCGCGCCAAGCAAAAGCTCAAAGGTTATTACGGTGACCTGACCGAAAAGCAGTTCCGCCGCATCTATGCAGAGGCCGAGCGTGTCAAAGGCGATACCGGTGAGAACCTTATTGGTCTGCTGGAGCGGCGCCTGGACGCCGTGGTCTACCGCGCCAAATTCGTGCCAACCATCTTTGCGGCCCGTCAGTTTGTGAACCACGCCCACGTCACCGTGAACGGCAAGAAGGTCAACATCCCGTCTTACCGTGTACAGGAAGGCGACGTGATCGCAGTGCGCGACAAATCCAAGCAGCTGGAACTGGTTCTTGTCGCCAGCCAACTGCCCGAGCGTGATGTGCCGGACTACATGGAAGTCGATCATTCCAAGATGACCGCAACCTTCGTGCGCACACCGGGTCTGGGCGACGTCCCATATCCTGTGACGATGGAACCAAACCTCGTCGTCGAATTCTACGCCAAGAACTGATCTCTGATCCTTTTGGCAATCGCCCCGGATTTACCCGGGGGACATTTGATCAAGGCCGCACGTTACCCCGTGCGGCCTTTTTTACATGCGCTAACTGCGGCATCGCGCAGCCACCCATTTTCATCGCCTTCCCGATACCCTAAACCTGAACTCTAGACAGCGTTGAAAAAGGTGCCAGCCATGACCGCTTACCCCAATTACGGCCAGATTGACGGCCATATCGTGATGATCGGCTTTGGCTCGATCGGGAAGGGGACATTGCCCCTGATCCAGCGCCATTTCAGCTATGATGCCGCCAAGTTCAGTGTCATTGACCCGAACCCCGACAGCGGCCCCTTTCTGGCGGCGCAAGGGATCACACATCACCAGATTGCGCTGACCCCCGAGAATTACCGCGAAGTGCTGGGCGGATTATTTCCGGACGGCAAGGGCTTTTGCGTAAACCTGTCGGTCGATACGTCATCGCTTGATCTGATGAAGTTCTGCCGTGAAATCGGCGTGCTTTACATCGACACCGTGGTCGAGCCTTGGGCCGGTTTCTATTTCGACACGACGGACAATGCCGAGCGGACGAATTACGCATTGCGGCAGACCGTCCGGGATGAGAAAGCCGCCAATCCCGGCGGAACCACGGCCGTCAGTTGCTGTGGGGCAAATCCCGGCATGGTCAGCTGGTTCGTCAAGGAAGGATTGATGACCCTCGTGAAGGATCTCGGCCGGACTGACCCGATGCCGCAGGATCGGGCAGGTTGGGGTGCCTTGATGCAGGATCTGGGCGTCAAAGGCGTGCATATTGCCGAACGCGACACCCAGGCCCGTGCCAAGCCCCGCCCGCGCGATGTTTTTGTGAACACATGGTCGGTCGAGGGGTTTATCGCCGAGGGCTTCCAGCCTGCCGAACTGGGATGGGGGACGCATGAAAAATGGATGCCTGAGACGGCGCATCGTTATGATACCGGGTGCCAGTCTGCCATCTGGTTCGAGCGTCCGGGCGCGATCACCCGGGTACATACATGGTGCCCCACGCCCGGCCCGCAGTTTGGATTTCTTGTCACCCACAACGAATCCGTCAGCATCGCCGACTACTTTACCGTCGGCGATCCAGCCAACCCGGCGTTCCGCCCCACGTGCCATTATGCGTACCATCCTTGCGATGATGCCGTGCTGTCCTTGCATGAAATGTTTGGCGCCGGTGTGCAGCAAAAGACCCATGAAATCCTTGATGTAGACGAGATCGTCAGCGGCATTGATGAGCTTGGGGTGCTGCTTTACGGACACGAAAAAAACGCGCTGTGGTTCGGATCGCGGCTGTCGAACGACGAGACAAAGTCACTCGCCCCATATCAGAACGCGACCGGTCTTCAGGTCACCTCTGCGGTGCTGGCGGGGATGGTCTGGGCGCTCGAAAATCCGCAGGCCGGTATCGTCGAAACGGATGAGATGGACCATGTCCGCTGTCTTGAGGTGCAGCGCCCCTATCTGGGACCTGTCGAGGCGCATTACACCGATTGGACCCCTCTGCAGGATCGCTGGGAACATTTTCCGGAGGATATTGATGAAAGCGACCCCTGGCAGTTCCGCAATGTGCTGGCGACATAGGGCTGACCGGCGCGGGGGCGATGCGGGCTTGCTCTGACATTGCGCAGGCCGATAGAACCACCCAAACGACATAAGGCAAAACAAAATGGCTGACGGGATCAAACCGCAACCCGGGATTATGGATATTGCCCTGTATAAAGGGGGGGCGTCATCGGTGGCGGGCAAGGAGAATGTCCTCAAGCTGTCATCGAACGAAAACCCGCTGGGAACCAGTGACGCCGCCAAAGAGGCGATGATCCGCACAGCCCATATGCTGCACCGGTATCCGCCAACCGATCATTCTGCACTGCGCGCGGCAATTGGCGAGGTGTGGGATGTTGACCCTGACCGGGTCATCTGCGGTGCGGGGTCTGGCGAAATCCTCAAACTGCTGGCCGAGGCTTATGCCGGCCCGGGTGATGAGGTCATGTTCACCGAGCATGGGTTTTCGATGTATCCGATCTATGCCCATGCCTGCGGTGCAACCGCCCGGGTTGTTCCTGAACGCGAACGAACCGTGGATGTGGACGCGTTGCTGGCTGCATGCTCGGCCAAGACCAAACTTGTCTTTATCGCAAACCCCGCCAACCCTACCGGCACCATGATCGGTGCAGCTGAAATCGCGCGTCTGGCCGATGCCCTGCCGGATCAGGCAATCCTTGTTCTGGACGGGGCCTATGCGGAATTTGTGGATGGCTATGATGCGGGCCTGTCGCTGGTCGAGGCGCGTCAGAACGTGTTCATGACACGGACCTTTTCCAAGATCTACGGGCTTGGCGGTATGCGGGTCGGGTGGGGCTATGGCCCGCAACCGATCATTGATGTGCTGAACCGCATCCGGGGGCCGTTCAACCTGTCCGTCCCCGCATTGGCCGCCGCCGAAGCCGCGGTGCGGGACACCGAATTCACGGACAAATGCCGGATCGAAAACGCCAAATGGCGGGACTGGTTGGCCACGGCCCTGGCCGAAATTGGCGTGCCATCAGATACATCGACGGCCAATTTCATTCTTGCGCGCTTTGCCGATGCGGCCGAGGCCGAGGCCTGCGATGCCCATCTGCGCGAGGAGGGGATTATCGCACGACCGGTGGCAAGTTACGGTCTGCCCCATTGCCTGCGGATCACGGTGGGCGATGAAAGCGCCTGCAGGCAGGTTGTGCATGCCATCGCCCAATTCAAGGGATCGCGCTGATGAGTGTTCTTTATGATCGTGTGGCCCTGATCGGTTTGGGGCTGATCGCCTCTTCCATGAGCCACGCCATGCGCCGGACGGGATTGACGCACGAGATCACCGGCTACGCGAAATCGGCGGAAACCCGGCAAATCGCGCGTGATCTGGGGCTATGTGACAGGGTCTGCGATAGCGCGGCGGATGCGGTTGCGGGTGCTGATCTTGTCGTTTTATGCGTGCCGGTTGGTGCGATGGCGGCGGTGGCGGCGGAAATCGGACCCGCGCTGAAACCCGGGGCGACCGTCAGCGATGTCGGATCGGTCAAGCGCGCGGTGATTGATGCGGTTGCGCCGCACCTGCCGGACAATGTGCATTTCATCCCGGCCCACCCCATCGCGGGCACCGAACATTCCGGCCCTGCCTCGGGCTTTGCAGAGCTGTTCGACGACCGGTTTTGTATCATCGTCCCGGTGGAAGGCAGCGATCAGGCAGCGGTCGATCAACTGACCACCCTGTGGCGCGGGATGGGCTCCGAAGTGGATGTGATGGAGGCCGATCACCACGATCTGGTCCTGTCCGTCACCAGCCATACGCCGCATCTGATTGCCTATACGATGGTGGGCGTTGCTGACGACCTCAGCCGGGTGACCGATAGTGAGGTGATCAAATTCTCTGCCGCGGGCTTTCGGGATTTCACCCGGATTGCCGCGTCTGATCCGGTGATGTGGCGGGATGTGTTCTTGAACAACAAACAGGCCACATTGCAAATTCTTGGCCGCTTTACCGAAGAGTTGTTTGCGCTGCAGCGGGCCATCCGCCGGGATGACGGCGCGCATCTGGAGGAGTATTTCACCCGGACCCGGGCCATTCGGCGATCCATTATCGAGGCGGGACAAGATACGGATGCGCCCGATTTTGGCCGCAGCAAGGTGCCGGGGCGGTGATCCGCGCAGGCATATTGACGATCCTTATGGCGCTGCCATCCGCTTTGGTGGCACAGGATGGCAGTATCCGCCCGCTCGCGCGCGACGCTGCGCCCGCCATCGTGCAACCACAGACAGGTGACGTCTTCACCCGCCGGTGGCGCCGGGCCGAGGTTGCAGCCCCGGCGGCGCCTGTGATCATCGCCCAAGGTGATCCGGCCGTCCGGCCATTGGCCCGCGGGTCCGTGGCCGCGATCCTCGCCGGATCCCGCCTGCGCCCTGTGGCGCGGCCCTATACGCGCCCTGATCTGGCACATGGGGCGCAGACCCGCCCGCTCTTTCGGGCCGAGCAGAACCTGTTTGCGTTCAGCCCCTATGCGCTGGCCATATCGCCCCGGCCCACCAGCCGCCCCGCAACGATTGTCGTCGCAGCCGAGCAGCGACGCATCGCCCGATTGCGCGGACAGGTCTGCGGGGATCCGGATATTCAGGGCAGCGCCATCGGTCAGGTCAGCGGACGCGGTGCCTGTGGGATAGGGCAGGGGGTGCGGGTGAAATCGGTGGCCGGGATCACGCTGACCCCGCAAGCAACGATTGATTGCCAGACAGCCAAGGCACTGAAAACATGGGTAAAGCGCGGTGTCATTCCAGCCGTTGGGGATGCTGGCGGCGGGGCAGCAGGCCTGCGCGTGGTATCGCATTATGCCTGTCGGACGCGCAACAATCAGGCAGGGGCGCGCCTGTCCGAGCATGCCTTTGGCCGTGCCATTGATATCGCGGGCATCCGGTTGCGCAGCGGGCGCGAAATCACGTTGCTGACCGATTGGAACAAGCCCGGTGACGGGGCAAGGCTGCGACAGATGTGGCGGGCGGCATGTGGCCCGTTCGGCACCGTCCTTGGCCCGGAATCAAACCGGTTTCACCGCGATCATTTCCATTTCGATACGGCACGCTATCGCAGCGGGCCTTATTGCCGCTAGCAATTGATCAGGATAGCTGATCCGCGGGACAATTCCGAAATGCGGTGATTGCCGGTCCGATACCCGTTAACGGGATCAGGACGCGTCTGTCGCCTGTTTGGGCCATCGCAAGGAGGTTGAACTCCAACCCATTCAGGACGTTGCCAAAGCCTCTATCTGTCACAGTCAGGGTTTGCCCGTCTTCACTGATCTGCTGGCGGTCTGTCTGGATGGAAATCGGGCGATCCCCATCAAAGGCCATGCCAAAGACGGGTGCGTCAGGCCAACGCCCATCGGCCAAGGTGATCGCAATGCTATATTCGGGGAGGCGGGCGTCATAGGTGACGGTGACACTGCCTATTTCACTGGTATTGGTCAGGGTGCAGATCGGGCTGGGCGAGAAGTCCCACGCGGCGGCGGGGCTGGCGGAGAGCAGAAAGGCGAGAGCGAGGCGCATCTCGGTAAAGTAGCGGTTTTGACTGGGTGGGCAAGGTCGGGGGTACGAATCGCTGGTTGACGCCTTGTTTTATGGGGTTTTTGGCGATGCAGACTGCGTGCTGAGGCTGTACACATCGCGTACACACGTTTGTACGGCGGAGTGGGTGGTTAATGGTGCGTGCGGTTGGGGCTGCCCGGTGCCACACCCTGGCGGTGTTCCAGAATATCTGACTAGTTGGTCAGGATTGTGTTCTCTCCGGTTTAAATTTACTTTGGGTTGTATTTTGTGAAAAGGTAAGTCGTTGTCCACGCTTTATATCTTTATCGACGAAGGTGGAAATTTCGATTTTTCCAATACGGGGTCTGACTTCTTCACATTGACTTGCGTCAGTATGCGACGGCCATTTCTGCTGCACACCCAGCTTGATACTTACAAGTACGATCTGATCGAGCACAGCATCAAACCCCGCATAGAGATGGAATTCTTCCATTGTGCAGACGACAACATGTTCGTTCGAAAACGTGTTTTTGAACTCCTTGCAAAAGAGTTGCTGGCGAACTCGGTGGACACGGTGGTGGTGGAGAAAAGGAAAACGGGTCCTGCTCTGCAGATGGCCGAGAAATTCTACCCCCGAATGCTAGGATATCTTTTGCGTTTTGTTCTGGAGAAAACACCCGAAGATATTAGTGAACTTGTCATCATTACGGATACCATTCCCGTCAATAAGAAACGCCGTGCTGTGGAGAAAGCGCTCAAGCTTGTGTTGGCTAAGATGCTTCCAAAAGCAACACCCTATAAGATAATGCACCACGCATCCCGGTCTCATTATGGATTGCAAATTGCCGATTATGTGAATTGGGCTATACTGAGAAAATGGGAGCGAAAGGACAGCACGGCCTACGATCAAATCAAACATCTTGTCAGAAGTGAGTTCGACATTTTCCGCACTGGGACGCGCTACTATTATTGAATGTGACCCCCCCGACTACCTTGCGGAGAACCCCTTGGGTTCTTGTCATCGGGGAGGGACCTTTATGTATACCTAGACCCGGTGGACATGAATTTCAAGTAAACAGGTTGTTCTACCGCTTTCCCCCATATCGCGATTTCCCGCCGCGCATACCACCCCGTCCTCCGGTGCTGCGGCCTGCTGCTTTCTTTGCGTCGCCGACCGCCTTGTCGACAGCTTGCTGCCGCGCCAATGGGTCGTCGCTGACCACGAGGTCGACGGTTTCCAGCCGTTTGACCTCGTCCCGCAGGCGGGCGGCCTCTTCGAATTCGAGGTTTTCGGCTGCCTTGCGCATGTCGTCCCGCAGCCCGTCGAGCACGGCTTGCAGGTTTGCCCCGGCCATTGGTTTGTCGACCTTGGCGGTCACCCGGTTCATGTCCACGTCGCCTTTGTACAGCCCCGCCAGGATATCCTCGACATTCTTTTTGACCGTCTGCGGCGTGATCCCGTGTTCTTCGTTATAGGCCAGTTGCTTGGCCCGCCGCCGGTTGGTTTCACCAATCGCCCGCTCCATCGAGCCGGTGATCCGGTCGGCGTACATGATCACGCGTCCTTCGGCGTTCCGGGCCGCACGTCCGACGGTTTGCACGAGGGATGTTTCCGAGCGCAGGAAGCCTTCCTTATCCGCATCGAGGATTGCCACCAGTCCGCATTCGGGGATGTCGAGCCCCTCGCGCAACAGGTTGATCCCGATCAGCACGTCAAAGGCGCCAAGCCGCAGGTCGCGCAGGATCTCGATCCGTTCGATGGTGTCGATGTCTGAGTGCATGTAGCGGACTTTGATGCCCTGTTCGTGCATGTATTCGGTGAGGTCTTCGGCCATGCGTTTGGTCAGTGTGGTGACCAGTGTGCGATAGCCGTCGGCGGCGACCTTGCGCACCTCGTCCAGCAGGTCGTCGACCTGCATCTCGACGGGCCGGATTTCAATCTCGGGGTCGATCAGACCGGTGGGCCGGATGATTTGTTCGGTGAAGACGCCGCCTGCTTGCTCCAACTCCCATGCCGCGGGCGTGGCCGAGACGAAGACGGATTGCGGGCGCATGGCGTCCCATTCCTCGAACTTCAGCGGGCGGTTATCCATGCAGGAGGGCAGGCGAAACCCGTGTTCGGCCAGCGTGAATTTGCGCCGGTAGTCGCCTTTATACATGCCGCCGATTTGCGGAACGGAGACGTGAGATTCATCCGCAAAGACAATCGCGTTGTCGGGGATGAATTCGAACAGGGTGGGGGGCGGTTCGCCCGGTGCGCGCCCTGTCAGATAGCGCGAATAGTTTTCGATGCCGTTGCAGACGCCGGTGGCCTCCAACATCTCCAGATCGAAGTTGCAGCGTTGTTCCAGCCGCTGTGCCTCCAGCAATTTCCCGTCGGCCACCAGTTGGTCGAGCCGCATCCGCAGCTCTTTCTTGATGCCGATGATGGCCTGATTCATCGTCGGGCGCGGGGTCACGTAGTGCGAGTTGGCGTAGATGCGGACCTTTTCGAATGTATCGGTCTTTTCGCCGGTGAGCGGGTCAAATTCGGTGATGTTTTCCAGCTCTTCCCCGAAGAAGGACAGTTTCCAGGCCCGGTCATCAAGGTGGGCGGGCCAGACTTCCAGACTGTCGCCACGGACCCGGAAGGTGCCCCGCTGGAAGGCCTGATCGTTGCGCTTGTATTGCTGGGCGATCAGGTCAGCCATGATCTTGCGCTGGTCGTAGTCCTGGCCTGCATGAATGTCCTGCGTCATCGCCCCATAGGTTTCGACAGAGCCAATGCCGTAGATGCAGGATACCGAGGCCACGATGATCACATCGTCCCGTTCCAGCAGCGCCCGGGTGGCCGAGTGGCGCATCCGGTCGATCTGTTCGTTGATCTGGGATTCCTTCTCGATATAGGTGTCGGACCGGGCGACATAGGCCTCGGGTTGGTAGTAGTCGTAATAGCTGACGAAATATTCGACCGCGTTTTCCGGGAAGAACCCTTTGAATTCGCCGTACAATTGGGCGGCGAGGGTCTTGTTGGGGGCAAGGATGATGGCGGGGCGCTGGGTTTCCTCGATCATCTTGGCCATGGTGAAGGTTTTGCCGGTGCCTGTGGCCCCCAGCAGAACCTGATCACGTTCGCCATCCATGATCCCCTGGCTCAGCTCGCGGATTGCGGTGGGCTGGTCGCCTGCAGGTTCAAATTCGGTGTGCAGTACAAACCGCTTGCCGCCTTCCAGCTTTTCGCGGGTTTTGACGTCGGGGGCAGGGTTGGACAGGTAGTAATGCGGATCGGATTCGGCGTGGGCCATCGGGGCGCTCCTTTGCTTGTCCCAATAGTTGTTGCGTTCCGGTCCGGGTTCAAGTGGAGATGCTGACAGCATGTGTCAGCAGGCGCCCTTTACATCATCGCAGCCGCGGACAGCGCGGTGAAGACCCGGATGTAGTCACCGGGCGATGAGCCTGCCCAATAGACCCAGATGCGCTGCGGGTTGTCCTCGTCTATCCAGACATAGTCACCCGGTTCCAGCCCCCGCAATTCGATGCTGATGTAGTCCACAGAGGTATTGGCCAGAAAATCGGTTGCAAACATCGTTTCCTGAAAGGCGGCAATCCCCAGAACAGGCGCATCAAAATCGACATAGCCGTAGTGGGTCCCGGCGAGACTGTCGAAAAATATGTAATGGCTGGCCACGACAGTGCCTTGCGGAATGACCCCGTCTTCATCGCCGATGTCCACACGCACGGGTTCGACCAGTAGGATATTCTGGTCCTCGTCAAATGCATAAAGATTGTCATCATCAAACGTATCGGCACCAACCGCAAAGGGTTCGTCCGTGTCCAGTTTGACAAATGTCCCATAGCCGTTTTGTTCGACAATCGCACCACCGGTGACCGTGGCGGATGCAGTGTTGGCGAGTGCCAGCGCAAACAGGACCACATAACGTATCATATCAAATCCTCCCCGGTCTTGGTTATGCAGGTTGCGCCGTTTGGGCCAGCATGGTGATCCGCGCTCTCGAAAACGTGAGCGGGGTTGGTTGGTTGACCTTGCCTGCGCAACTTCTAGTCTTTGCGCAACATGTAAAGGAGCTGCCTGATGTCATCCCATATTGATCCCGACAAACTGGACAGATTGGCCGAAGTCGCCGTGCGCACGGGCGTAAATCTGCAACCCGGGCAGGACCTTGTCATCACCGCCCCCATGGCGGCCCTCGATTTGGTTCGGCGCATCACGGTGCATGCCTACAAGGCGGGTGCGGGCATCGTCACGCCGTTTTTTGCAGACGACGAGATGACCTTGGCGCGTTACGAACATGGTCATGATCACAGTTTTGATCGGGCACCTGATTGGCTTTTTGAAGGTATGGGTGCGGCTTTCAAGGCAGGTGCAGCCCGGATGGCGATCAAGGGCGACGACCCGATGCTGCTGGCCGCACAGGACCCCGAGAAGATCGCGCGGTTGAGCAAGGCCACGTCCATAGCTGCAAAACCCGCCATGGACCCGATTGTCGGGTTTGAGGTGAACTGGAATATCGTTGCTTATCCGGGGCCGGGCTGGGCATCGCGGGTCTTTCCTGACTTGCCCGTCGATGAGGCACAAGGCAGGCTGATGGACATGATTTATGCGGCCTCTCGCCTTGAAGGTGACGATCCGGTTGCAAATTGGGCCAAACATACGGCCAATCTCAGGGCGCGGGTGGATTGGTTGAATGCGCAGAACTTCAGCGCGTTGAAATATACCGGGCCGGGCACCGATCTGATGCTGGGGCTGGCGGATGGGCATATCTGGAAAGGTGGGGCTTCGCCTGCACTGAACGGCGTTGTCTGTCAGCCAAATATCCCCACCGAAGAGGTTTTTACCTGCCCGCACGCCTATAAGGTTGACGGCACGGTGGCGGCGACCAAGCCGCTGGCCCATCAGGGCAGTGTGATTGAAGATATTCAGGTGCGGTTCGAGGCCGGGCGCATCGTCGAGGCGACTGCCTCCAAGGGGGCGGATGTGCTGAATGCCTTGCTCAAGACCGATGACGGGGCCAGCCGGATCGGCGAGGTGGCCTTGGTGCCGCATTCCAGCCCGATCAGCCAGTCGGGTATTCTGTTTTACAATACATTGTTTGACGAAAACGCGTCCTGCCATATCGCGCTGGGGCAATGCTATGCAGATACGATCACGGGCGGGTCAGAGTTCAGCCCGGAAGAACTGAAGCAAAAGGGCGGGAACCAGAGCATCATCCATGTGGACTGGATGATGGGCTCTGACGCGGTGGATATCGACGGGATCACCAAGACGGGCGACGTTGTACCAGTCATGCGCGGCGGGGAATGGGCGTAGGGCAAGGGGCAATGGCGGCCTTGAGCCCTCTTCGACCGATGCTGCACTACGTACGAGTGGCAGCTATCGGTGTTTAGCCGTGTTGCTGGACCAAGCGGTCTGACGTCGCGCATTTACTATGCTATCGCATCTGTCGTTCTGGAGCCCGCCACTGCCATGCAATCCCAACGATAGCAATTAGAGCGATCAACTGAATACTCATGAAAAAGACATTGTCGAGGTCGGGTTTGATGTTCATTGCCACGATCATGACCATCGTCAAAAGACCCACACCAATGTTCGCCCATCAATTTATCCCATGTGGCAACAGCAACGCGAGGACTGTCATCAAGATTGGGATCTCAATCATGATCCCCCCTATCAGCATCAACATTTCCGTGACGACGACCCCGTCAATTGTGCCGGACATCATCTGTTCCAGCATGCCAGGGCGGCCCAACTCATGAATATCGCGTGCAAAGAAATTCAGGATAATGAAGACCCAAAGGATCGACAAACGAAGACGGGAATTGCCATTTTGGTACGCCATTTCAAATCTCATTTCTTGGTGTTAAGGTCGAAAAGGAGGCAGTGGCGAAGGCTTTTGCCGACGCTTTGGCGGCCTCAGCATGGCACGTATGAAGATTTCTGCGGCCAGCAGATTGAGCACCCACGCGAAGATCATTAACCCTTCGCGCAGGGGTCCCATCGCTTCGGAACCAATAGCGATGATCCAAGCAATGCCCAAAACG
Source organism: Yoonia sp. SS1-5 (assembly GCF_038443705.2). Lineage (NCBI taxonomy): Bacteria > Pseudomonadati > Pseudomonadota > Alphaproteobacteria > Rhodobacterales > Paracoccaceae > Yoonia > Yoonia rhodophyticola. The sequence goes on from NZ_CP151767.2 coordinate 3,876,036, forward strand.
GCCTGCGTCGACGCACCCTGACCGATGGCATAGGCCCGCACCATCGACGCGCTGTGTTGGAAAACGTTGCGGGATCTGATTGCGATCACAGCCCAGATGATGAGCCCGATCATTGCCGTGCCCAGAACCATCCGCACCCAATACAGCGCGGCGCCCTGAAGCGCTTCGGGAAAGCCATAATAATGCGTCATCCACAGACCTGTAAGCGCGGAAACGCACCCCGCGAACGCAATCAACCGTCCTATGACGCGATGCGCCGATGGACGTTGGCGTCGGATGCTTGGTAAGAACTGAAAAGCGCCGACCATGCAGAATAGGATGCTGCTCAGGATGTGAAGAATAATAGGGAGCGGAGCAAGCAATGCCCGAGGGTTTACTGGTGCGATCTGCGGTCCACCTGCAAGCTCAAAAACCCGTATCAACCCGCCAACGACCGGAACGAACGAATAGACAAAAATTACGCCAAGAATGACCCACTCGGATGTTCCTAGGCCCAATTTGGGAGCTTTTCTATTTGAAGAGATCATAGCGGCCGGCGCGCCCAAAAAGCAGTGCTCGCGAAGCCAGCAAATGAGCCGAGCCGAACCGGCTGGTATCCGACATCGACAAGCTGGGATGCGTGCAGCCACGCAATGCCCTCTTGTTCTGTGATCGCCCAAGTGCGCCACAAGAGTTGGACTAGTGCGCCGAACAGTGAAGGGCGCGTCACGCAAAGGAACACCATACCACCCGGTTTTAGAACACGGATCATCTCAGCAAGGGCGCGTTGCGGATCCGGCAGATGTTCAAGGACATGCGCAGCCATAACAACGTCAAAGGACTGATCGTCATAGGGCAATGACATAACATCAGCTTGCTGAAGGTGCGGGCGCAACCCAGCGTGTCGCATCACGGACTTGGCCTGCACAAGCATCTCGGTAGAGGTATCAACGGCATAGTAGTCATTCGGACCCTTCATAAGACTATCAAGAGCAATCGAAAGGCTCCCGTTCCCGACGCCGCAATCAAGGATCCGCGCCTGTGGCTCAACCTGCATAAGATCTATGACGATCTGGGATGCCAAAAGTGGCTCGCGGTACGCTGCATTCAAGTCAAAACGACGCGCGGTCCGCGCCCACTTGCCCGAAACCGCGTCGTAACGGCTGGCAAGGTCCGTTGTGGAAAGCGGACGCCTGCTGATGAGAACTTCCCAAGAGCCAAAACGACGAGACGTCATGGGGATGGCCTGTTCCATGGCGGCGGTGTGCGATGAGCTAAGGCCTTTGTTTTCTAGCTGCGTCATATCTTTTACCTGCTTAAAGTTGGTCGATAGCAGGGATATAGAATGCAGCTTATCAATACGGAATTGCGTATCTTTCTTGGTTCGGTATACGTAAATTATGGAGTGGAAACGATCAGCCTTCGACTGGAATCAAGCGCGGGCGTTTCTCGTCACCGCTGAAGAAGGGTCGCTGTCGGCAGCTGCTCGTGCGCTCGGGCTGACGCAACCAACGCTGAGCCGACAGGTCGCGGGGCTCGAAGAGGCGCTTGGTGTGACACTTTTCGAGCGCACATCGCGCGCATTGTTACTGACACAATCAGGCGTCGAATTGCTTGCACATTTTCGGATGATGGGCGAAGCAGCAAACACCATATCCCTTGCCGCAACGGGCCAATCCGAGGCAGTGACCGGACATGTATTGATATCCGCCACAAACCTGATGGCAACGCATTTTCTACCGCCCGTCCTCAAGACGCTGCGCAACACCGCTCCAGATCTTCACATTGAGATTATCGCATCAAATGAGTTGAGCGATTTGAGGCGGCGTGAAGCGGACATTGCAATCCGTCATAGTCGACCCAAAGACGAGAGCTTGTTTGCAAAGCGCCTTCGCGATACAAAGGCGCATCTTTTTGCATCAACGGAATACCTTGACGCAGTTGGTCGCCCCAAGACGCTCTCTGATCTTGAGAAGTTAACGTTTGTCGGTTTCGACCAACCGGAACAGCGACTTGGTTTGATGGCATCACGCGGCGTTAATCTGACGACCGCAAATTTTAATTTTTCGACGTCGAGTGCCACGCTCACAGTCGAACTAGTTCGGCAAGGTTTTGGGATCGGTATTCTTCCTATCGACATCGGGACGGCTTATCCAGAACTTGAAAACCCTTCTTCTGCGTTTGAGCCGATCAGTATCGAGACATGGCTGGTGGCCCACCGCGAGCTCAAGACAAATCTACGCATTCGCGTGGTTTTTGATCTTCTGGCAGAAGGCATTGGATAGAAACATCGAAGTTTCCACGCCCAGTTGACGCTGGAAAACCAAAACCGCCGCTTTTCCAAGCAACCTCTGGAATGGGCCATTGCATGGAGGTCGCAGCACAGATGAAGGGTCAATTGCGGACATTGGAGCAAGCGCAGCTAATTGACGTTTTTGTCCCGCAAAACGCCCTTCCTATCGGGTCCGTCAGTGGCCAGCGGGGCGAAGACTTTGCAATGACAGGTCAGTCAATCCATGTCGCTTCGTTTTCCGCGCTCGGAAACGCTTGCGGAAACGGGTTCCATCCCACATATAAAGCGCAACCAAGGAGACCTGCATGCGCGCACGAATCTACAAGCCAGCAAAAACAGCCATGTCGTCAGGAACGGCGAAGACACGGCATTGGGTGCTGGAACATGTGGCAGAGGCCGCGCGCGAAGTTGACCCGCTGATGGGCTGGACGTCGTCCTCTGATACGCAGGCGCAGGTCACGCTGACATTCGAAAGCAAGGAAGACGCAATCGACTATGCCCGCGAGAAGGGCATTGATTTCGTCGTGCAGGAACCCAAGCCGCGCAAGGCCAATATTCGTCCCGGCGGCTATGGTGAAAACTTTGCAACCAACAGGCGGGGCGCCTGGACCCACTAAGCGGCGCGGAGCACGTTGATGAGTTTGCGCGCCAAAACGGCGACTTTCCTGGAGACCCCCATCGTCGGGACGGTGATCATCGGCGTGATCATCTTCAACGCGATCATTCTGGGGCTGGAGACGTCCGATGCGGTGATGGCACAGGCCGGATCGCTGATCCGGATGCTTGACGCCGCCTGCCTTGCCTTTTTCGTGGCCGAGATCGTGGCAAAGCTGTTCGCCTATGGGTTGCGCTTTTTCCGCAATGGCTGGAACATCTTTGATCTGGTGATTGTTGGCATTTCACTTGTTCCCGCATCAGCAGGCATGTCGGTGCTGCGTGCGCTGCGGATCCTGCGCGTTTTGCGCCTGCTGTCGGTGGCACCCCGGCTGCGCCGCGTCGTCGAAGGGTTTGTGACCGCCCTGCCGGGCATGGGCTCTGTTTTTGTGCTGATGGCGATCATTTTCTATATCGGGGCGGTCATGGCAACGAAACTGTTTGGAGATGCGTTCCCGGAATGGTTCGGCAGCCTTGGACGGTCAGGATACACCCTGTTTCAGGTCATGACGCTGGAAAGCTGGTCGATGGGGATCGTTCGCCCGGTGATGGAGGCATTCCCTTACGCCTGGGCTTTCTTTGTCCCGTTCATCATGGTGACCACCTTTGCCGTCGTGAACCTGCTTGTCGGTTTGATCGTCAATTCGATGCAGGATGCGCATGCCGAGGAAAGCAATGCCGCGACCGATGAATACCGGTCCGAGATCATTGCCCGGCTTGAAGCCATCGAAAAAGCCGTGAAAGACCGCAAATAGCGGCCTGGGCGCTTGCGCAATGCGCGAGTTCGCTCTTGCAAAGTGACCGTCGGGCGCGTCATATCCCGGCCAAGCGGTCCCGTAGCTCAACTGGATAGAGCACCTGACTTCTAATCAGGATGTTGGGGGTTCGAGTCCTCCCGGGATCGCCATCTTCTTCCTCAAGCCATTCAAAACTGGCACATTTCTCGCGTAGCTGATATCCAAGCGTTGACTTCATTATCAGCGTGGGCAGGCGATGGGTAAGGACTATGTGGGAGCCATCGCGGCCAGTGGATTGACGATTCACGAGCCGATTGAGGTAGGTGATCCTGAGCTTTGGATACCTACACCTGACCTTGAGCACATCCTCAACGAAGCGCTTGTAGGAATTGACGGCCTAGACGTGCCAATCAGGACAAGGTCGAAGCTGGTTAAACAGCACGTTTGCCGCGCTCTGGGCTATCCGGTGCCCAAGAGTTTCACCAAGATTCAGCCGCGCTTTTATGGCCAGATGTTCGACACCTACGCCCAGAAGGCGAACAACCTCCAAATCTGGAATGAGGAGCTGTCACCATCTCGCCGGTATGTGCTTCTGCGGGTCGATGATGCGGGGGTCATAACGCGCGTGAAAGTCGTCAATGGCGAGGAACTGGCGCAGCTCGACACCACAGGGACGCTCACGCAGAAATATCAGGCGCGACTTGTTCCTGGGGATGCAGAAGCGGAGCTTATTGCACCAGCCGACACCGACCCGCTCCTGCCGCACGTCCGGGCGGGCGCGAACCTTGCCGAAAACGTCAGTCCAATTGATCACCCTGTCCACGGGCTGATGCTGCCCATTGATGAGATATTTGACCGGCTGCGCGGTGCTGTAGGCCGGTCCTTCCCCGATGCGGGCCGTGACCAAGAGCGCAACCGGGGAGCCGCGCTGCACCGCATCGTTTGCGAGCTTCTGGGTTATGCGGACTACCGCGATGATGGGCGGTTCCCAGATGTTCGGAACCAGCTCCTTGAGGTCAAGCTACAGACCTCCCCGACCATCGACCTGGGCTTAGTCCTGCCCGCCAGCGAGGAACCGCTGGACGTTCCTCAGATCAAAGGGACGCAGGTGAGGCACTGCGATGTTCGCTACGCTTTGTTCGCCGCTCTAACGGATGGGTCGGCGGTTAAGCTGACCAACTTCTACCTTACCACTGGTGCGAGCTTTTTCTCCCGCTTCCCTCAATTTGGCGGAAAGGTGCTGAACAAAAAGCTCCAAATACCTCTGCCATCAGACTTCTTCGACAGGTAGCCCGAACGCAGCCCAGACCATCTCGTCAATCTGCTTTTCCAGATCGGGCTCGGGGCCATCGGCCAGCCGCGCATAGAGGTCGCGGCAAGCCTTGACTATCTCCCGCGCACCTTGGCTAGTGGGGTCCGGCAGGGGGAACTGTTCGACATACTGAGTGATGAAGCGTCTCCGGCCAGCGTAGAGCTTGTTGTTGAATCGGCGGTCATAGAAGCGCTCGATGAAGGTGGAGTTGGCAACGCCCAAGGCGAGCCACAACCGGTCCTCGTTGCCCGTCAGCCAGTAGCAGTCCCCGTTCACCACCGTCCCCTCTAGGTCCATCCAGAAGGTCGGCTGCTCAGATATGTCCCGGAACACGAGCTTGGGGGCGGGCCAGTCTGCCGGGTTCTGCGGCACCCAAATCTCATACCACTGCCGCCCGGCCTCGATGACATAGCTCCTGCCCTCAAGGGTCGCACGGTGCTTCTCAAGGTAGGCGCGGCTAGCCGGGAACCGGGCCAATTCCACGGCCTGCTTCTTGCCGTCAACAGCGTGGTGGGGGTAAAGGACCTGCCTATTGGGCGGCTCGGGCCGGAAGCGCCGGGCAGTGTGATGCGTGGTCAGGGGGCGGTGCAACTCAAGTTCGCTGTCCCACTTCTTGGGCAGGAACACCTGGTCCGCGCAGGTCTTGATGCCGACCCTAATCTTGCCAATGTCGCGGAAGGTGCCCCAGGTATTTGCCTCAGCCGCCGCAAGCCAGCTCTCTACCCCCTCAGACGCGAGACGCCAGACTCCTGCCGAATTGCTCCCGCTGTCGAGCGTCCCATGCTGCACGAGGAACGCCCGTCCATCGGGAAGCTCGGCAACCCCCTCCTGCCCAAGGGCTGCGAGCGGGTCTGTGGCCTCGTGCGTCGGTTCCGCTTTGGACTGGTAGATTGACGCAAATGAGGGCGTGGCGGGCTTCGCCGCCTTGCCGTGCGCTATGACTACAGCGGGCAGGACTGCCGCATCAAACAGCTTGGTGTCGCCCAAATCGTAAACCTCGCGCAGCCTAGTGCCATCCATCATTCCGGCCCGTGCTGAAGCGCCGCCCTTTGTCGTCATGAAGCGGTTGGAAACGATGAAGCCTGTTGCGCCGTCCGGCGCTAGGACGGTTGCCATGCCGAGGAGGAACGCGTGGTAGAGGTCAACGCGTCCGGTCAATCCGAACTGTTGGGCCAACTGCCGGGCACGGTCTGCCCCCATGATCTGCGTCCGCACATATGGCGGGTTGGCGATTATCAGGTCATAGGGCTCTGCCGAACCGAACAGGCCCCCGGCGTGGTCATCAAGAACATGGTCAAGGAAGCTGCCGATGCGCAGATTCAAGACGGCGCTGGGGTGTTCCCGCGATATTCTTACGCGGGCCTCCTCCAAAGCGTCGGAGTCCGTTTCAAACCCGTACACCTCGACAGGCCCATCAAGGCGGTCCAGCAGGGCAAGCAGCAACTCCCCATGCCCAACAGCGGGATCAAGGACGCGAACTGGACGATTGGAAACGGGGGCCGCGTTAGCCACGATACGGTCCGCCACAAAGTCGGCAAGCGCCCGAGGGGTGTAGGTGACACCATCAGACTTGGTTTCGCCCACATCCTCGTACCGCTTGGAAAACCGAACTGCCTCCGTCATTTACTCGCCCTTGTTCTTCTATTGTTCGCAGCCATACTTATCCCCGCGCACCGTTCCCGTCTATCGCTATCCATTCAGCACAGTTTCAAAAGGGATTCTTTGCCGTTGACAGACGGATAGTGAACAGCGAACAAACAAGCATCTTGCAATAGAAGCGCCCGGCAACGGGCCACGCCACAGCCCGGCGCACGGCCCGGGGGCAAGGTCGGCGGAGGCTGGACCCCTCCTTGAACCTCAAGGCAGTGCTGCCCAAAAGGCGGCAAACTCCGAGATAGGAGGCCGAACACGTGAACCCCAGAACTCAATCGAGTGCTGGCGTCAGTGTGTGATCGGCTCTGGTCCATTCGACGATGTCAGTGCTCCAACTCAATGGAGTAAAAGTAATGACCAATAATCCAGATGCCCAGCAAGGGCACGTGATACGCGAACAGATGAACTGGCTGGCAGAAATGTCGAATGGAGGAAACTGGGGCTGTCCCGAGATTGAAGAGCTTATGTTGCACTTTGGGGCGATGGTAGCGGAACAGGCAAACACAAGTTTGGTCTCAGTCTCCGATAAACAGCGCGTTCAGATCAATGCTCTTGCTGCGATTGCGGCTTGGGCTCACCACCAATCGTTTGATGACCTAGATGGTGATACGTCCGAGTTGCAGCTAGCATTCGACTACCTGTTTCAGTGCGCAAGAGACGCGCAAAAGGCGGTCGAAGCGCGTCCGGCAAAGGATCAAACCTAAGCCACCCCGAAAACGCCCCGCCGGATCAGTCCGGCGGGGCTCTTGTTTAGTGGGTTTCGCCATGTCGGGACGCGCCACCCCGCAAGCTACTGTTTTCGGGGGTCAGTGCATCACGGGGCGCGGCAACCAGAGGTCACGGGAGAAAAGACACCAGCCCAAGGCGGTCTGCACCGCGCGGTCGTGCTGCCGGATCAGGTGTGGCGTTGCCGTGGCGGGTTCGCGGATTGCGTCCGTCCACACGTCGCGTCGGGTCCCCGGGTGGCGTCGGCACAGGAGTCCAACGAGGTCCCCGAGCGAGGCACGGGGGACGCGGTATAGGCGCGAGAAGTCCGCGACCATCTCGGGGGTGGGCCAGCCGTCTGGGCTCGCCTCCTCCGCGTGGGCCATGAGGGCGAGGTGCGCCAGTTGAAGCCGCCGGGGGAACGGCCGCCCGTAAGCCTCTGCCAGCCGGTCCGCGTCCATCTTCACGCGCCGCGACCCGGGCCGGTGTAGGTTGCGCCCAAGGCATCGCCGTGGAAAACGCAGGGGACAAAGCCGCCCGCCGCCGTGGCCGCGACCTGCGTTGTGTCGTACCCCGCGAACGGGGTGTTCAGGTTGGGCGTGAGGGCGTTGGCAGCGAGGACAGCCGCCGGGCCGTTCGGTGTGTCCACGAGGACGGCAGCAATGCCAGAGGGGTTCTTGAGGTGGGCAGCGCCCTTGGGACGGGTGACGAGGAATAGGGGCATCAGTTGGCATCCTTCTTGTTGAGAGCGAGCTTGATCCGGTCCAGCGGCTTGACCCGTCCGGTTTCGTACTCGCGGTTGCGGTTGATTGCGCGCTGGGTCGCCTGCTTAACAGCGGCGATGGCGGCTTGAACGCCGCGCGTCTACTCGCCCACCAACTTGTCGGCAAGGTCCCGCGCGCTGAACGGGCGGGACCGGGCGGGCATCCGGTCAAGGATGGCGACAATGGCCGCGCCCATGATCTTGTTGTCGGTGGCGACGGCAAGCAGCGCGGCGTTGCGCAAGTCCACGATGCCGGAGCCCTCAAGCCGTTGCTGGAAGTTGGAGCGCTCCTGCGTCCCGAGCCCGGCGCGGGCGAGGACCGTCACGGGCGAGGCCCAGAGCTGCGCCGTGGTGGCAAGGCTGTCCGCCGCCGCATTCAATTCCTTGAGGTGCGCCCAGCGAGCATCCGAGGAGTTGGTGACAACCTCCCGGCGGGCGATTGCAGCGGCCTTGTCTGCGGCGGCCTGCTGATCCTTGGACTGAAAGCCCGCGCGGTCGAGGCTCTCAGCAGCGTCCGCTGCGCGCTTGTTCACACCGGACTCAAGGGTGTCGATCAGCGTGCCGAATTTCTCGGCGCGCCGGACCGCGACCTCAGCGAGGCTGACCACCTCAGCGGTGGACAAGATGGGCTTGTCAGGGATTTCAAGGGGGAGTGATGGGGCGGGGTCTGCCATTGTCGGGCTACTCATGCCGTGGGAGGTTCCATTTCCGTCCCTTCGCCCCAATTCTACCCTGAGCTGCGTGGCGGGCAGAGCGCGATTACTTGTTGTCTTAGAGCCACCAAGCGTACTGCGGATCACCAGCCAAGCCCGGCGCGGCACGCCTTGCTTTAGCGTATGTCTCGGGCAGGTGAGCCTCCGGGTCCTCCGCCACCATAGCCACGGCATAGCCCACGACAACCGGTGGGGCGTCCGTCACGAGGGCGAGGACGGGTAGCGTCTCCCAAGTTGCTGTGATCCCTGAAAACGTCCTCGTTTCTGGCTAGAGTTTTCCGCTAGATTTCCCTTGGCTGGGAGAGGAGCGGATGACGATGAAAGCATCCAAATTCACGGACGCGCAGAAGGCGTTCATCATCAAGCAAGGCGACGAAGGCACGCCAGTTGCTGAGATTTGTCGGAAGGCTGGGATCAGCCAAGCGACGTACTTCAATTGGAACAAGAAGTACGCCGGTATGTTGCCAACGGACATGAAGAAGCTGCGTGAGCTGGAAGACGAGAACAGACGGCTGAAGAAGATCGTCGCGGATCTGGCTCTGGACAAAGAAATGCTTCAGGATGTCATCAAGCGAAAGCTCGTCGCCATTGTCGCTTGGACCAATGGCGCAACAATGACGACCCTGCTCGCAAGAGAACGCTGGTCGACGAGATCACGGCTGATTGGCGAGTATCGATCCGGAGGGGTTGCCAATGGTTGCGCCACTGGTCCGAGCAACCATTGGCGACGGTCTCATCCGGTGCGGTCCGCGGACATATCGGTACAAGTTTCCCCTCTCGGCAGATTGCGTTGCAATCGCCTACCGGGCAGCGGTGCGACGCGACGAGGCCGCGTTAGAATAGCGGATAAAGGAGATTTGTGAGACATGCGTGCGGTTTGGCTATCGGCGCGTCCATGTGCTTCTGCGTCGGGAGGGTTGGGAGATCAACGCAAAGAAAACCTATCGTGTTTACAAGGAATTGGGCATGCAGCTGCGCAACAAGACACCCAAGCGGCGTGTAAAGGCGAAGCTTCGCGAAGATCGCAAAGAGGCGGTGAATCCAAATGATGTTTGGGCGGTGGACTTCGTGCGCGACCAACTGGCCACAGGGCGCAAGATACGCATCCTGACAGTCGTCGACACGTTCTCTCGCTACGTGCCAGCGCTAGACGCACGGTTTAGCTATAAGGGCGAAGACGTCGTTGCGACTTTGGATCGTATCTGCCGCAAGACCGGCTATCCCAAGACAATTAGGGTCGATAATGGCAGCGAATTTGTCTCTCGTGACATGGATTTTTGGGCTTACCAACGGAACGTCACACTGGACGTCTCAAGGCCGGGAAAGCCGACCGACAATGCCTACATCGAAGCGTTCAACAGCAAACTCCGATCCGAATGCCTGAACGCTCATTGGTTCATGGGCCTTTAAGATACGGCCAAAAAGTTGGAGGCTTGGCGTAGAGACTACAACGAAGAAAGACCGCACAGCGCAATCGGGAACAACGTCCCAGCTGCGCTCATGAAATTGCCAGGCGCATCCAGCCCGTCTGTGTGATCAAAGGGCGGAAAACCTAACCCCAAGCGGGGACACTTTCGGTAGCACAGCAGGCCCAACGAACCGGGAGGGGATCGGGTGGGAGCGGGCAGCTTAGGGCAAAGGTAGCTCCAAACGCCTGAGAACGCTAGTGTTTAGAGCGGACGTGAGGGTTAGAAAGGGATACAGTCCACCGACTTCTAAACAGGAGGTTGAGGGTTCGAGTCCTTCCGGGATCGCCATCAATCTAACTCTGCTGTCATTGGGGCGTGACGTTTCTGAAAGCGTGTTGATTATTTCCTTTTGCATCTTGCGCAACGCCCCAGAGGGAGCCTTGGCAGCGCAATACCGGATCTAAAAGAATTCCGGTCGGGTAGGGGGGATGGTGCTGTGAGAGAGGGTTGAATTTTCGCTCAATAACAAACATCATATTGATTTTGTTGTATATATTGGCATTTTTACCCAATCAATTTGGGACGTTGGTTGGGACAAGTGTTGGGACAAAAAAATGTTGAGCGGCCCCGTCAGGGGCTGGCAGATAGGCCTTACGTGTAAAACTTCAGACTTGATCTGACGGACATCTCAGCTTGCGACGCTGAGAACGGGTTGCGCACTGTCCGATTGGTCGTGCGTTTTGATCGTCTTCTCGACAGCGATGTGTAGCGTTTCGCGGAAGGTCTGCATAGGTGTTTTGCCATAGCAGTGACGTCCCGAATGTGGCCGCTGTTCGTTGTACTTTGCCAGCCACGCATCCAGATCGGCCTGCAACTCTTCGACTGACCGATACAGTTTCTTGCGGAATGCGATGTCGTAGAACTCATCCTTGATGGTGCGATGGAACCGCTCGCAGATGCCGTTTGTTTGCGGAGAATTGGCCTTGGTTCGGGTGTGGTCCACGTCCTCGACGGCCAGATAAAGCTGGTAGGCGTGGTTCTCGACCTTGCCACAGTATTCCGTGCCCCGGTCTGTCAGGACGCGCAGCAGGCTGATCTCATGCTCTGCAAAGAACGGGATCACGCGGTCGTTCAGCAAGTCGGCCGCGGTGATTGCCGTCTTTTCAGTGTAGAGCTTGCAGATCGCCACGCGGGCATAGGTATCGACAAAGGTCTGTTGATAAATGCGTCCGACGCCCTTCATTGTGCCCACATAATAGGTGTCCTGGCTGCCCAGATAGCCAGGGTGGTGGCTCTCGATCTCGCCATGGGCTTCTTTCTTGGCCTTGGCTTTTTCCAGCGCGGCCAACTGATCCTCGGTGAGCAAGATACCCTCTTGGGCGGCACGGGCCTCCAGGGCCTTGAGGCGCTTTTTCATGGTTTCCAGATCATTACGCAGCCAGATCGACCGGACGCCCGACGATGACACCATGATGCCTTTCTGCTGCAGCTCCCACGACGCCCGTTTCTGACCCAGAGCCGGGTTGTCGATGGCCAGTTCGATGACCGCCTTCTCGACATGTTCTGGCACGCGGTTTTTCATCACCGGCTTGCGGCGGCTGAGATCCATCAGGGCTTCTTCGCCACCCTGATCGTAAAGTTCTCTGAACCGGTAAAAGCTGTCCCGCGAATAACCCATCACTTTGCAGGCCTGCGACACGCTTCCGAGCTGTTTGGCCAGTTCCAACAGCCCCAGCTTCGGCTTGATGATCTTCTCTTGAATACTTGTCATTGATCGACACTCCTTGATTGCGCTCCAGAAGAGCAGAAATGTCAGATCAAGTCGTGTGTTTTACACCTTACGCTAACTTGTCAGTTCGTCCACTCTGTCAGGCAGGTCTCCGAACCGCGATACAAGCTTTCCATCAAACGGCGCAAAGTCTCGGAACATGTTCCCCATGGCTTTGTCGCATCGGTATAAGTCGCAATCATACGCGTAGCACATCTGAAACAGGTCCATAACGTCAGAGCGTTTGAAGCCGTGGTCAGGCACCATAACGCGCCGCATATAGTGGGTAAAATGTCCCGCGCGGCCTTCCCCGAAAACCTTCTCTAGCTTTTCCGTTATGCCTTGGAAGTCCACATCTGGGAGTTCAACTTGCTTTGTGAGGCTTTTAGCTTTTCGGTTGTCCATCCCAAGACTCCGTAGGTTCTGCCGCGCCTTAAGTATCTCTTCGTTGAGTCCTCTTAAGTCAGCAACAATTCCTTGGACTTTCGCAACCGCAGCTTCAATTTGAGACGTTGGCTTACCGAAAAACTCTTCGATTATGTTTGGTTTGTCGGCGTAGTCGTAGACAATCCTGCTGTATTCCGCCGGGTCCGATAGCCACGCGCCTAGCGTTGCTTCAAACTCAGCGTCGCTGCATTGGCCTTTCATGAACCTTTCCATGATACGGTTTTGAATCAATTCGTCGCTCACTGGCATCATGCCGTAGTCCGAACGCTTTCGCCCCCATGTTGATCCGCTTCTGCGAAGGAGATCTTGCATTGACGACTTGCGGCCCAACAATCTACGCTGCGCCCGGTTCAACCCTTCTGCATTAGCAACTTCGGATTGCAGCGCGGTGTGCATTTCCTTCCCAAATGAACGCGCAGATTGAGGTTCCCCTAGATTTGTAGACGGTTTGCTTGGTAATTTTGGAAGCAAAGGACGATGCAAATGTCAGGTCAAATTCGCTACTCAGACGAGTTCAAGATCGACGCTGTGGCACAGGTCACAGAGCGCGGATATTCGGTTAAAGAGGTCGCTGAACGGCTCGGGATCAGCACCAAGTCACTGTACACTTGGATGACGCAATTCTCGAAGCCACAGAGGCAAACGGATCAAGAAGCTGAAGTCCGACGGCTCAAGAAAGAACTTGTGCGCGTGACCGAGGAGCGCGACATCTTAAAAAAAGGCGAGGCTTGTCCGCCATTGGTCCGAGGACAATGCCGAGCGCGTACTTCGCCAGGGATGCAAAGTGAGGTACGCGTTTATCGACGCGCATCGCAAGCTGCATCCTGTCCGTGTTCTTTGCAAAATGCTGAGCGTTCATCCCAGTGGTTTCTATGCATGGGTTAAGGAACCGTTAAGCCAGCGTGCGCAGGAAGATCGGCGTCAGACCAAGCTGGTGAAGAAGGCTTGGAAGGACAGTGGCAAGGTTTATGGCTATCGCAAAATCTGCGACGACCTGATCGACATGGGTGAGACCGTCTCAGAGAACCGCGTCGCGCGTCTGGCGCGGATTGCAGGCATTCAGGCGCAGATCGGGTATAAGAAGAAGCCCGGCGTTTATGGCGGCAAACCTTCGGTTGTGGTGGACAACACACTGGATCGACAGTTCGCTGTCGATGTCCCGGATCGCGCTTGGGTAATGGATATCACGTATTTGCGGACACACGAGGGCTTCGCATATCTCTGTATTGTCATCGATCTGTTCTCGCGGCGGGTCGCTGGCTGGGCGGTCCGGTCGCGACAGACATCAGAACGCGCTGTGCAGGCTTTGCTCATGAAGCGGGAGAAGGTCAGACGGCGGAAATATCGGACGCGCGAAGAAGCAAGGCGCGACGTCTTTGAGTACATCGAGTTGTTCTACAACCCAAAACCCAAGCACACGAACAACGGCATGCTGTCACCCGTTGACTATGAGAACAGACAGCGCAAACTGGAAAAAGCAGGTGTCTAGGAAACTAGGGGCATCTCAGAAGCCTGACGGCGGCGAGCAACAAGGCCATCGAAGCCCATATCTGTAAAACACACGACTTGATCTGACATTTCTGCTCTTCTGGAGCGCAATCAAGGAGTGTCGATCAATGACAAGTATTCAAGAGAAGATCATCAAGCCGAAGCTGGGGCTGTTGGAACTGGCCAAACAGCTCGGAAGCGTGTCGCAGGCCTGCAAAGTGATGGGTTATTCGCGGGACAGCTTTTACCGGTTCAGAGAACTTTACGATCAGGGTGGCGAAGAAGCCCTGATGGATCTCAGCCGCCGCAAGCCGGTGATGAAAAACCGCGTGCCAGAACATGTCGAGAAGGCGGTCATCGAACTGGCCATCGACAACCCGGCTCTGGGTCAGAAACGGGCGTCGTGGGAGCTGCAGCAGAAAGGCATCATGGTGTCATCGTCGGGCGTCCGGTCGATCTGGCTGCGTAATGATCTGGAAACCATGAAAAAGCGCCTCAAGGCCCTGGAGGCCCGTGCCGCCCAAGAGGGTATCTTGCTCACCGAGGATCAGTTGGCCGCGCTGGAAAAAGCCAAGGCCAAGAAAGAAGCCCATGGCGAGATCGAGAGCCACCACCCTGGCTATCTGGGCAGCCAGGACACCTATTATGTGGGCACAATGAAGGGCGTCGGACGCATTTATCAACAGACCTTTGTCGATACCTATGCCCGCGTGGCGATCTGCAAGCTCTACACTGAAAAGACGGCAATCACCGCGGCCGACTTGCTGAACGACCGCGTGATCCCGTTCTTTGCAGAGCATGAGATCAGCCTGCTGCGCGTCCTGACAGACCGGGGCACGGAATACTGTGGCAAGGTCGAGAACCACGCCTACCAGCTTTATCTGGCCGTCGAGGACGTGGACCACACCCGAACCAAGGCCAATTCTCCGCAAACAAACGGCATCTGCGAGCGGTTCCATCGCACCATCAAGGATGAGTTCTACGACATCGCATTCCGCAAGAAACTGTATCGGTCAGTCGAAGAGTTGCAGGCCGATCTGGATGCGTGGCTGGCAAAGTACAACGAACAGCGGCCACATTCGGGACGTCACTGCTATGGCAAAACACCTATGCAGACCTTCCGCGAAACGCTACACATCGCTGTCGAGAAGACGATCAAAACGCACGACCAATCGGACAGTGCGCAACCCGTTCTCAGCGTCGCAAGCTGAGATGTCCGTCAGATCAAGTCTGAAGTTTTACACCATATCTATCAATATCGTCGGTGCCGGTATCGTTCGAAAACTGTGCTTGTTCTTTATCTTTTGATCCTCTTGCTCATCAGTAATTCGCATCGTCAACCCATCTCTCCAATCTGAGACGTCATTAACATGCAACTGACCAATCTCTTCTCGTCTTGCCCCGGTGTAGGCCGCGATAGCAGGTAACCAATAGTCGATTGTATCTCGGTCAAAAGTAGTCTTGCAGTATTGCAGAACCTGAGTGACCTGCGACGGTGAAAATGGTTTTTTGTTGTCTTTAGCCGCGACGGAATGTTTCACCTTGATCTTGGAAACGGTGTAACCTGCAAACGGGTCGGCTTCTATTTCTCCCAGTTTATCCAGCGCATACTTTGTGAGACCTTTCATATGGTCAATTCGGCTCTGACGTGTCTTGTCGCCCATCGTCTCCAAGCCCGCTTCGCGGGCGAACTCGATGGTGGGAGGTCCATGACCTCTTTCTTGCGTGTTATTGGTAGCCCTTTAAGCCCATCCGCGAATGAAGATAGATGTTTACGTGTCAGGTCAGCGAGGGGTACGTCCCCGTGCCATTCGATCCAGCGTCGAACGGTATAGCGAAGCTTCATAAGGTTTTCGCGTCCATATCCACGATCACTTGCCATCTTTTCGGCGAGGTCGCGGATGCCCGTCACGCCTTCGTCTAGCCATTCAGGCGCTTCATTTACGGGTTCATTCAGCTTTGCGGCAACCCGCTTAAGGTTACGCAGTTCGGCGGTTATAGTGGATTGAAATGCTAAGTTTGACGCTGCCTCAGCCTTGATTTGAATTTCACGCATAACATCCGGTTCTAACTCTTCGTCTGGCGCAAATGTTCGAGCTTCTGACGCTCCGTCAGCGCTTAATGACATTTGCTGTGTCCAGTGTTCAGTCCCGGCGGCGAAGGCAGCTTGCTCGCGAAGGCTGTCTATCATTGCAGCAACTTTTTCAGCGCTGCCAAGCGTATCAACGACGGCAGCGTCCGCTGGGTCTAAAAGGCGTTTCAGTCGGGCTTGGTCAGCTTTCCGCTGCGCTTCTTTGACCTGAATGTTGAAGGTGACCCGCTGGGCAATCACTTGGCGCTATGCCTCTTTGGGGTCGCTGCTCTTGGTTGTCCCCTCAAACATCGTCTTGCCTCCATATAGGGGACGAATGGGGGCGGGTATTGGGATATTTAGGTGGTAAGTTTTGCCACGCTGCTTTGTGTAGGCGACTTTTGGTAACTGCATTGCGGTTTTGTCCCAACTTTTGTCCTAGTGATATTAGGACAAAATCTAGGACAAAGACGAGAGAAAGGCCTTTAATTGCTGGGGTATCGTTAAAATAAGGGTTTTGGATGGTGCTGTGAGAGAGGATTGAACTCTCGACCTCACCCTTACCAAGGGTGTGCTCTGCCACTGAGCTACCACAGCATCCGTGGACCGGGGAATTAGACTCAAATACCGTTTGGCGCAAGCCCTCACTGGACGGTTTTTGTGCCGCTTGTTAACAGGGACCACATGGAGAGTGGATCAACCGACAAGCAGGGCAAAAAACCTGCGCAGACGCGTGAAGCGCGCTTGAAGGCTGCGTTGAAGGCCAATATGGCCAAACGCAAGGCACAGGCACGCGCACGCGCGACTGACGACCCCAAAAAACAGAAAGAGTAGGCAGGCATGGATTCCATCGTGGTAAAAGGCGGCACGCCGCTGCATGGCACAGTTCAGATTGCGGGGGCAAAGAATGCGGCCCTTGCATTGATGCCTGCAACCTTGTTGTCGGAAGAGCCCCTGACCCTGACCAATGCCCCCAGACTGTCGGATATCAAGACGATGACCGCCTTGCTGCAGTCGCTGGGTGTCGAAGTGACCTCGATGCAGGATGGCAAGGTGCAGGTCCTGTCCTCGCATGCGATGACCTCGACCACGGCGGATTATGAAATCGTGCGCAAGATGCGCGCCTCGAACCTGGTGCTTGGTCCGCTGCTGGCCCGTCATCACAAGGCGACCGTGTCATTGCCGGGCGGTTGCGCCATCGGTGCCCGCCCGATGGATATCCATGTGACCGCGCTGGAAGCCATGGGGGCCGAGATCGCACTAAAAGACGGCTATCTGCATGCGGTCGCCAAGGGTGGGCTGAAAGGCGCGAAAGTGCCGCTGCGTTTCGCGTCGGTTGGTGCAACTGAAAATGTCCTGATGGCCGCAACGCTGGCCAAGGGGACAACTGTCATTGAAAATGCGGCGCGCGAGCCCGAGATCGTCGATCTGGCCCAATGTTTGCGCCGTATGGGCGCGCAGATTGACGGGGAAGGGACCGCGACGATCACAATCGACGGTGTTGACCGGTTGGGTGCCGCCACGCACCCCGTCGTGACCGACCGGATTGAGTTGGGCACCTATATGCTGGCGCCCGTCTTTGCCGGGGGCGAGATCGAATGCCTTGGCGGTCGGTTGGATCTGGTTGGTTCATTTGTCGAAAAGCTGGATGCGGCGGGGGTTGAAGTGACCCAGACCGCTGATGGTCTGAAGGTCAAGCGCCGCACGGACCGGGCCAAAGCCGTCAATGTCACCACAGAGGTCTTCCCCGGTTTCCCGACCGACTTGCAGGCGCAGATGATGGCGATGCTCTGCACCGCCGATGGGACATCGGTGCTGGAAGAAAAGATTTTTGAAAACAGGTTCATGCATGCACCCGAACTGGTTCGGATGGGCGCGGATATCGAGGTTCAGGGCGGCACTGCGACGGTCACCGGGGTGGCCCGTCTGAAGGGCGCACCGGTGATGGCGACTGATCTGCGCGCCTCGGTCTCGTTGATCCTGGCCGGGCTGGCCGCAGAAGGTGAAACGGTTGTGAGCCGTGTCTATCACCTTGATCGGGGTTATGAACATGTCGAAGAAAAGCTGGGCGCCCTGGGCGCAAAAATTGAACGCGTGACGCAATGAGCCAAGACGCCACATTCGAAGATGGGGGGGAAAAGCCCCTGCGCCTGAAGGCCCTTGATGCCGAAGACCTGTCAGTCATTGCGGCGCTGACCCAGGATGCGGTTTTTCCGGCGGGTGAAATGACATGGGATCGGCGCCAGCGCCGCTTTGCGCTGTTGCTGAACCGGTTTCGCTGGGAGGACGCGTCGCGGGCCACGGCCCGGGCACGCCAGTTTGAGCGGGTGCAATCGGTTCTGGCATTTGAGGATGTTCTGGCAGTGCAAAGCCAGGGCGTCGACAAGTCGGACCCGGACGTTGTGTTTTCGCTTTTGTCGATTGCCTTTGAACCGGGCGATCAGGGTGCCGGCCGCATCACATTGACGCTGGCTGGGGACGGTGTGATTGCCCTGTCTGTCGAGGCGCTTGAGGTCGTTTTGCGCGATGTCACGCGCCCTTATATCGCGCCATCGGGCAAGGCGCCTGCCCATCCGGAGTGATCCAGCGGCGCGGCGTGCCGCCGCACGACATGATTGTTGGCGGCTCTCGCGGCGGTGTGCCGGATTGATGCCCCTTTCGATGCCCGTTATGTGGTCATTTGAAGGAGCTTCACATGCCGCAATTTCTGTCTACAACCGACGCCGATTTTGACACGCGCTTTACCGCTTTGTTGTCCTCAAAGCGCGAGGATAGTCCGGATGTGGATCATGTGGTTGCTGACATTATCGCAGATGTCCGCGCACGTGGCGACGCGGCGGTTCTTGCGCTGACCGCCAAGTTTGACCGGCTGGACCTGACCCCGGCCACAATGCGTTTCACCGAGGCCGAGATCGACGCCGAATGCGCAAAGGTTGCCCCTGCTGATATGGCCGCCCTGCAACTGGCTGCGGATCGTATCCGTGCCTATCACAGCCGGCAAATGCCCACGGATGCGCTATGGACGGATGAAGCGGGTGCCACGCTGGGATGGCGGTGGACGCCGGTTTCGGCGGCCGGGCTATACGTGCCGGGTGGGCTTGCGTCCTACCCGTCGTCCGTATTGATGAATGCGATCCCGGCAAAGGTCGCAGGCGTTGGTCGGCTGGCCGTTGTGGTGCCGACCCCTGACGGGGTGACCAACCCGCTGGTCTTGATGGCCGCCCGGATCGCCGGCGTGGATGAGGTTTATCGGATCGGCGGCGCGCAGGCGATTGCCGCACTGGCCTATGGCACCGAAACCATAGCACCCGTCGACAAGATCACCGGCCCCGGAAATGCCTTTGTGGCGGCAGCAAAGCGCAGGGTGTTCGGCAAGGTGGGCATTGATATGATTGCGGGCCCCTCCGAAATTCTGGTCATTGCGGACCGCGACAATGATCCCGACTGGATCGCGCTGGACCTGCTCAGCCAGGCCGAACATGACGAAAGCGCCCAGTCGATCCTGATCACGGATGATGCGGCCTTCGGCAATGCGGTCGCCGCCGCCGTTGATGCACGGCTCCAGACGCTGGAACGGCGTGCCATTGCGGCGGCCAGCTGGCAGGCTTTTGGGGCGATCATCGTGGTGCAGGATATGGCCGAGGCTGTTGCCCTGTCGGACCGGATCGCGCCAGAGCACCTGGAAATCTGCACCGCTGATGCGGATGCGCTGGCACAAAAGGTCACCCATGCCGGTGCGATCTTTATCGGGGGTTGGACACCCGAGGCGATTGGTGACTACATTGGTGGTCCGAACCATGTGCTGCCGACCGCCCGGTCAGCCCGGTTTTCAAGTGGATTGTCAGTGATGGATTTTGTGAAACGCACAACATTGTCCCGCATGAGCCCGGAAGCGCTTGCCGCGATTGGCCCAAGTGCCGAAAGGCTGGCCAATTCCGAAAGCCTGCAGGCGCATGGCCTGTCGGTGCGCGCCCGGCTTGACCGGCTGAACAGGGGCGGCACATGAGCAAGATCATCCATATCGAGATTGATGACCGCAATCTGCCCCCGCCAACCCCTGAGATTGATCAGGAACGCAAAGTCGCGATGTTCGACCTTCTGGAAGATAACAGCTTTGCCATTCCGGTGCGTGAAGACCGGGATGTTCCCCCGGGACCTTATCAGCTGCATTTGTCAATTCGCGAAAGGCGGCTGGTCTTTGCGCTGAAACAGGAAGATGACAGCCCGGCGGGCGAGTTTCATCTGTCGCTTGGTCCGTTCCGGCAAGTGGTCAAGGATTACTTCCAGATCTGCGAAAGCTATTTCGACGCGGTCAAGACGCTTCCGCCCAGCCAAATCGAGACCATTGATATGGCGCGCCGGGGTATCCACAATGAGGGGGCGCGGGTCCTGCAAGAGCGGCTGGAGGGGAAAGCGGATGTCGATATTGATACCGCCCGCCGCCTGTTTACCCTGATCTGCGTCCTGCATTTCGGGGGCTGACATGGCGGATGGGGGCAAATACCAGACGCTGCCTCAATCGGTCCTGTTTTGCTGCGATCATAACGCTGTCCGTTCGCCCATGGCCGAAGGGATCATGAAAAAACTCTACGGGACCGAATGCTATATCCAATCGGTGGGCGTCAAAAACGATCTTGAGATTGACGGCTTTGCCATCGCCGTCTGCGGCGAAATCGGGGTAGAGCTGTCACGGCATCGGTCCCGGTCTTTCGATGAGATGGAGGATTGGGGCGACGATCTTTCCTCTTTTGATCTGGTTCTGGCCTTGTCACCGGCAAGCCAGCGCCGGGCGCTGGACCTGACCCAGTTCTTTCACATTGATGTGGAATACTGGCCGATCCTGGACCCGACCGGTCTGGGCGACGCGCGCGAGGCCCGGCTGGTCGCCTATCGTCAGGCCCGCGACCAGATCATGGAACGCCTGATCAACAGGTTTGGACCTGCGCGGTCCTGACAGCCCTCAGGCGGCGGCCGGTCTGGCCGCCCACCGCATCCAGACGGGCTGACCGCCATAAAAATGCCGGCGCAGGGGGGGTGTCAGCAGCAAGATCAGCATCGCGATTGACAGCAGGCACCAGATCGCGGGCTGTTCATCCAGATTATCGGTCAGGAACTGCACCAGAAACGGCCCGGTCAGGTAGAAATACATCGCCAGGCGCCACGCCCCGTAGATCATGGGCATAAAGAAGAATGCGGCCTGATAGGCGATGAAACCATCCTCGGCGATCCACAGCAGCCAGTGATCTGCAAACCCATTGCCATACCCGTTGAATGGCAATTCCCAGGCCAGATGCCATTCGCCCATATAGGTGCAAAGACGCCGGGCGCACATCATCCGATCATCATCGCACAGCCCTGCGGCTTCGAACTGATACAGCATCGAAAGAGAGGCGGCCGCAGAGACAAGGCAAAGCCCGATGACAGGCCACCGCAACCGGGCGGCATAGGCCGCGGGCAGGAATGCAAGGCACAGAATATTGAAGAACAAGGGCTGGAAGGCGATATGTATATAGCCCAGCAGGGTCACAAACTGGTTGGAACCCAGATCACATTGATCAACGACCGGATAAGAGGCGGCCTGCAACAGCTCCATCGCGGTGAAGTAACCCATTGGCAGCCAATATGCGGCCGGCTTGCCCTTGGCGATCAGGTAGCCTGTCGCCGCAACACCAAGCCCTGACATCGCAAAAGATGCCCCCATACTCCAACACATCGCCACACCCTTTTGTTATTGCTGTCACGTTGCGGCGAATGACGGATCATTTGAAGGGGAAATGTGTGTTTTCCCTTGATATTCATCCAAGGTGCGCTCATTTAAGCGGCGCGCAGCAATTTGCGCGGAAAAATGTAGGAGACCACATGGCCAAGGAAGAACTGCTCGAATTCCCCGGTGTCGTGAAGGAACTGCTGCCAAATGCGACATTTCGGGTCGAGCTGGAAAACGGCCATGAGATCATCGCACATACGGCAGGCAAGATGCGCAAAAACCGCATCCGGGTTCTGGCTGGCGACAAGGTACAGGTCGAGATGACCCCTTACGATCTGACAAAGGGTCGGATCAACTATCGTTTCAAATAGCGTGATGCGGCGCAGATAGGCATTTGGCGTGACACCGGATGCGACCGCTGACGATGTGCAGGGGGCGGAGAGCATGACAACACTGACCCCCGATCCTGCGCTGCGCCTGATCCTTGGATCCGGCTCGCCCCGCCGGCTGGAGCTGCTGGCGCAGTTGGGCGTGGTGCCTGCGGCCGTCCGCCCGCCCGATATCAACGAAGATGTGCGCAAGGGCGAGTTGCCGCGCGATTACGTCAACCGGATCGCGGCAGACAAGGCGGCAGCCATGGACCCGGCACCGGGCGAGGTTGTTCTTTGCGCCGATACCACCGTTGCACTTGGTCGCCGGATCATGCGCAAACCCGCTGACCGGGCGGAGGCGGCTGCATTTCTGTCGGCCATGTCCGGCCGGCGGCACAAGGTCATTACCGCCGTTGCGGTCAAACGGGGCGATAAGGTCTGGCAAAAGGACGTGCAAACGACCGTTGCCATGAAACGACTATCCGAGGCTGAGTTGACTACATATCTGGCGTCGGATGACTGGCGCGGCAAGGCGGGCGGCTACGCCATTCAAGGGCCGGCCGGCGCATTCATTCCGTGGATCAATGGGTCATATACCGGTATCGTTGGTCTTCCACTGGCAGAGACTGCGGGTCTTTTGACGGCTGCTGGGTTTTCGCTCTGGGGGGACCGCGCATGAAGGGCAGGCAAATTGTGCTCGATCATATCGGACAGGCTGCAGCGGCGGCTTATCTGGTGGATGGGCAATTGGATGATCTGCTGATTGATCATGGCGATGCCCCGCGCCCGGGCGCGGTGTTCAGGGCGATCTGTGACCGTCCGATCAAGGGGCAGGGCGGCATGATGATGCGCCTCCCGGACGGGGAAACAGCCTTTCTGCGCCACGGCAAGGGGTTGCGTCCGGGGCAGGCGCTCTTGGTGCAGGTCACCGGCTATTCCGAGCAGGGCAAGGCAGTTCCGGTAACGGACCGTGTGCTGTTCAAAAGCCGCTACGCGATTGTGACGCCCGGCAAGCCGGGCATCAATGTCTCGCGTCAAATCACCGATGACGACAAACGCGATGAACTGCTTGTTGTCGCGCATGATGTTTTTGACAGCCCGCACGGGCTGATCCTGAGATCATCATGTGACGGGGCTGATGAGACCGAAATCGCCGATGATATCCTGGCGATGCAGTCGGTCGCAGATGCAGTTCTGGCTGATGCGGAAGGCACCACGCCCGAGGCGCTGACCGAAGGCGATGGCGCACATGCGCTGGCGTGGCGGGAATGGACGGGCGCGGCCGATATCGTCACTGCACCGGGAAGTTTTGAGACGCTTGGCGTGCTGGATCAGATTACGGGGCTGCGCAGCCCGCTTGTTCCCTTAGGTGAAGGGCATATGTATGTCGAACGCACGCGGGCCTTGGTCGCGGTCGATGTGAACACGGGCAATGATACGTCACCCGCAGCTGCGCTAAAAGCCAATCTCGCCGCCTGTCGCACCCTCCCACGGTCGCTCCGGCTGCGCGGGCTGGCCGGGCAGATCAGTATTGATTTTGTGTCGATGTCCAAGACCCATCGAAAACAGGTTGAACAATCGCTGCGCGCCGCATTCCGCGCGGACCCGGTCGAAACCTCGCTGGTTGGGTGGACCCCTATGGGCCTGTTCGAACTGCAGCGCAAGCGCGAACGCGCCCCGTTTCCAGCAACCCTGGTCGGAGACCTCTAGTGGCCTGCCCTATCTGCGACAAACCAACCGATCCGACCTACCGGCCATTCTGCTCGCGGCGTTGTGCCGATATTGATTTGGGAAAATGGCTATCCGGCAGCTACGCGATCCCGACAAACAGCGCCGAGGATGATGATGATCTGGCAGAGGCGCTACTGGATGCGGCGAAGGACAAACCGCATTAGCGTCTTCCTTGCGAGGCTGTGGCACATGTCGATTGCGCTATTTTTGAAGGCGACCGATGATGAGGACCGACAGGGCAGGTTTTTTGCCAATATTGGACTGGACAGCCCTGACGACCTCGCCTAAGAAACGCGAACCCAGCAGCGTTGCTGTTTCCCGATGCCCGGGTAGCTCAGGGGTAGAGCAGTGGATTGAAAATCCTCGTGTCGGTGGTTCGATTCCGCCCCCGGGCACCACTTAACAAGCTGATATGTATGTATTTTCTGCTCATGACTGATCCTCGTTTCGGTCAGGTTTGACGCTTTTTTGCGAAGGTTTGACACTTTCGGCCCGCCTTCGGTTCTCCTCTTCCAATGTCGCCATGGTCTCGCGGTTCTTGTCGGCAAGGTTCGCAGACCGCGAATAGTGCCGCGCCATGGACCGTGTTTTCTGTCCCAACAGGTCCGCGATGCGGCGTTCGTCGAGGCCTGCTTCGCGCAAAGTTGTGGCGACCGTGTGCCGCAAGCCCTTGAGGGTCAGGCCTTTTTCGATAAGGCCTTCATTCTCAAGGGCGGATTTGAAACGGTGCCAGACGGTTGAAAAGCCGTTGTAAGTCCAAGCCTCTCCTCTGGAGTTGGAAAGCACCGTCTCGGCGTCGTGGTTGGGCATACGGTCCAACGCGACCTGAAGCGTCGGACTGACCGGAATCGCGACTTCTTCACCGGTCTTGCCGCGCACGCCCCAGATGGTGCCGTCATCGACCTGATCTTTTCGCAATCGAAGAGCGTCGGATGGATCGAGGCCGGTGTTCATCATCAAAGCAAGCGCAACACGCACATGAGGCTTGGCTTTGCCCAAGACGGTATCGCGTTCTTCGATAGTCCAGGGGCGGTTTGCATAGGCGCGGTCGCGTGGGCGGCGCTTCGGGATCACGTCCTTGGCGAAGTTCGCGGAGATCAACCCTTTCGGGATGTTGTAGCGAAAAACCTCGCTCAGAAGCGTCCGGACCATATTGGCCCGCCGCCAGCCTATCTTCTTCGCGGCTTTGTCGTGGATGCCAGCAATCAACGGCGTGTCAATCACATGGATCGGTGTGTCGCGGATCGGCTCAAGGAAATCAGCGCATTTGCGGTAATCGCGCCGCGTGGCTTCGGCAAGATTCTGATAGTGCTCGTTTTCGAAGTAGGACTGGATCAACCCGCCAAGCGTTCCGGCCTTTGGTGCCTTGGCCCGTTGAGCCTCAGCGATGGCACGGATCGTCTCACATTCGGCAAAGAACTCGGCGGAACCAATAGGAGCATTGGTCAGGTCAACCTTGTGGCCAGTCTCGCGATGATAGCATCGCTGCTTACCGTGCCGGTCTTTGAAAATCTTGAAACCTTTGACCCGCACCTGTGTCATCAAAGGCGGTCCAGAATGGTTTCGCGCGTGTCGGTCACGGACCCAGACTTTACATCATCAATCCAGAGATCGAGGTCACGACGATCCCAAAGCAGCGTGCCTTGCTTCAACTCAACGGGCCTAACCGGGCAGGCCGACTTGAAGTGCTTCACAGGCAATCCGGAATAGCTCGCGGGCTCGGACTGCTTGAGCATGCGTTTGTCGAACACGCTGATATTGAGATTGGTCGTCGCCATGGCCTGACACCCCCATCAATTTGCTGCCATGCCCTCGGCCCCTTTGACCTCGGTAGCGTTCTTCTGAAACCGCTCCCAACCGCTCGTCGTCAGCATCTTGGTCTTCGATGATATCTCCACGAACTCCAGCATCCCGGTGTTCATGAGTGCGCTAATTTGCGCAGGGCTTAACCCGACAATCTCGCTGAGTTGTTTGGGAGAGAGAAGACGTTTCTGGGTCAATTTCAGCCTCCACTGCTGGATATGAATGGAATCGCTTGTTCCGCACCTTTTGACATGCTCAGATGTCAGTAAGATAGGAGTAACGTCATTTTGTGCAGTTTTGCTCGTTATGACGGTTACGTCAATGGGAACCTCGCATGCCGCAGGACAATAGGTCGGTTTTCGCTTCTATGGGCGCGCGGCTCGCAATCGCGCGAAATGAAGTTGGCCTAACACAAACAGCCATGGCAGAGGCAATTGGCGTCTCCCATCGTGCCTATCACAGCTATGAAAAGGGCCAGCGGGGTTTGCCGGTCGAGGCCCTTGTGGCGATAGCGGATCGGTTTGAAGTGGACGCGGCGTGGATATTGCTTGGAACCAAAGCTGTCCGCGTGGCGCATGACTTCGAGGCTCTGAAGCAGATCGAGACTTCGCTCGATCAACACCTGAATGAAGAAGACATCAAAATAAAGAGTGAAAAGCGCGGCGCAATCGTCGCGCGTTGGTACCAGTCGCATGTCGAGGGACGGGAAGTTACGGATGATGACGTTCACACTTGGATCGAACTCGTAAGGGAGTAAGCAAATGCAAAAACCTAGTGAAAGTTGGCAGAAGCTACAACGTGCGACCGCTGAACGAGCTTATCGCACTGTGATCGAGCCACTTAAGCTGTAAAACACACGACTTGATCTGACATTTCTGCTCTTCTGGAGCGCAATCAAGGAGTGTCGATCAATGACAAGTATTCAAGAGAAGATCATCAAGCCGAAGCTGGGGCTGTTGGAACTGGCCAAACAGCTCGGAAGCGTGTCGCAGGCCTGCAAAGTGATGGGTTATTCGCGGGACAGCTTTTACCGGTTCAGAGAACTTTACGATCAGGGTGGCGAAGAAGCCCTGATGGATCTCAGCCGCCGCAAGCCGGTGATGAAAAACCGCGTGCCAGAACATGTCGAGAAGGCGGTCATCGAACTGGCCATCGACAACCCGGCTCTGGGTCAGAAACGGGCGTCGTGGGAGCTGCAGCAGAAAGGCATCATGGTGTCATCGTCGGGCGTCCGGTCGATCTGGCTGCGTAATGATCTGGAAACCATGAAAAAGCGCCTCAAGGCCCTGGAGGCCCGTGCCGCCCAAGAGGGTATCTTGCTCACCGAGGATCAGTTGGCCGCGCTGGAAAAAGCCAAGGCCAAGAAAGAAGCCCATGGCGAGATCGAGAGCCACCACCCTGGCTATCTGGGCAGCCAGGACACCTATTATGTGGGCACAATGAAGGGCGTCGGACGCATTTATCAACAGACCTTTGTCGATACCTATGCCCGCGTGGCGATCTGCAAGCTCTACACTGAAAAGACGGCAATCACCGCGGCCGACTTGCTGAACGACCGCGTGATCCCGTTCTTTGCAGAGCATGAGATCAGCCTGCTGCGCGTCCTGACAGACCGGGGCACGGAATACTGTGGCAAGGTCGAGAACCACGCCTACCAGCTTTATCTGGCCGTCGAGGACGTGGACCACACCCGAACCAAGGCCAATTCTCCGCAAACAAACGGCATCTGCGAGCGGTTCCATCGCACCATCAAGGATGAGTTCTACGACATCGCATTCCGCAAGAAACTGTATCGGTCAGTCGAAGAGTTGCAGGCCGATCTGGATGCGTGGCTGGCAAAGTACAACGAACAGCGGCCACATTCGGGACGTCACTGCTATGGCAAAACACCTATGCAGACCTTCCGCGAAACGCTACACATCGCTGTCGAGAAGACGATCAAAACGCACGACCAATCGGACAGTGCGCAACCCGTTCTCAGCGTCGCAAGCTGAGATGTCCGTCAGATCAAGTCTGAAGTTTTACACTTAAGCTGATCGAAATGACCTTCTTTGCAGCATGCATCTTATATTTGATTGGCTTTTCCCAGCTCCAGTTCTTTGACTTTAGGGACGGAGTGACCTGGCTCACGGGAGCCCAAATCTTGCTAGTGGCAATCGCTGGGTTGCTGGTGCCAATCTTGATCGGTTCTTTCGTTACAATCCATCTAACGAAGCGGCGTCTCGAGAGCTCCTTGTTGCAGTCTGGCTGATTGAGAAACAAGGCGCTTGGTGTCACAGACCATTTCATGCTTTAAATCACTAAAAAACAGGCGAGAATGTTCGATAGTAACCAAATGGGACAACGGCCAACGGCCGTCGACTTGTTCGCTGGCGCGGGTGGGTTCTCTCTTGGTGCAATCAGATCAGGTTTCGAGGTTAAGTTCGCTGTCGAGAACGATAAATTCGCTGTTCAAACTTATAAACGGAACATTTTCAATGAGTCCGGCGTGAGCAATCCTGTTGTACTCGACGGCAGTATACTTGAGTACGATCCCACAGAAGTTGCGGACTTTCACTTCCAAGATCGTTCATGCGATTTGGTGCTGGGCGGTCCTCCGTGTCAGGGATTTTCTACACACAGAATTCTGAATGCTGGCGTAAACGACCCACGCAATGAGCTAGTTCTTGCATACTTTGATTTCGTCAAAGCACTAAAGCCTAAAGTTTTCCTAATGGAGAACGTTCCTGGTATTTTGTGGGACCGTCACAGGCCTTACTTGGACAAGTTTTATGCCGAAGGCGCAAGGGCTGGCTATGATGTGCGTCAGCCAATTGTCCTCGATGCGCGTGATTTCGGTGTGCCACAAAGGAGAAAACGCGTTTTCGTGCTGGGTGTTCGATGCGATGTGAATGTCCCACAAGAGTTTTCTTGGCCGTCACGGCAAACGCACTGCGATCCGGCGAAAGTGATCGATAGTTCTGAGCCTTGGGTATCTTGTAGCCACGTGTTCGATCCGACGTCTGAAAACGATACAAACAACATACACATGAACCATGGGGCCGAGCTTATCCAAGCCTTCAAAAACACACCCATTAATGGTGGTAGCAGAAAAGACTCTGGGAGGCTGCTAGCATGTCACAAGGGCCATGATGGTCATAAAGACGTCTACGGTCGAATAGATCCTAGCAAACCTGCGCCCACGATGACCACCGCGTGCATCAACCCGTCGAAGGGCCGATTTGTCCATCCAACTGAGCATCATGGAATCACCGTAAGGCAGGCCGCGAGAATCCAAACGTTTCCTGATCACTTTGTGTTTGAAGGCGGCCTGACTGCCGCAGGGCGTCAAATTGGCAACGCCGTACCCATCGAACTGGGCAGAGTTCTGACCAGTGAAATCATGAAAAATCTGATTGTGAGCGATTCAAGAAGGCTGGGTGTTGCAGGAACAGATTTCGAGCCAGCTCAAAGAAACGAATTTTAATGATCGAAACACAAGCATTCAGAACCCAAGCACGGACAGTCGACCATTTGGGGCGAGAGCAGATTGCGGATTGCCCCACCGCTGTTTCGGAGTTGTGGAAGAATGCCTATGATGCATATGCTCGGAACGTAAGTCTCCATATATTTGATGACGCTGAACCTGTGGCGGCTATCTTCGATGATGGCCACGGAATGAGCTACGAAGAGTTTCTCGACCGGTGGCTAGTGATTGGCACCGACTCGAAGTTTGAGAAAGAGGTGTCTGACGAGAAAGACAGGGACGGCCTAAAAAAACGCTCGAAACAGGGACAGAAAGGCATCGGGCGTTTGTCTTCAGCCAATCTTGGGCCTTTGCTGCTGGTTGTAAGCAAACGGAAAGGCGAGAGCTTTGTCGCAGCGCTTCTAGATTGGAGGATCTTTGAGAACCCGTACTTGGTCCTGTCAGACATTCAAATTCCAGTAACACGGTTCGAAAAAAAGAGCGAACTTGGTCAATTGCTTCCTGGGCTGTTTGATAGCCTTACAGACAACCTATGGGGGTCGCCTGCTGAGCCTGAGCGAGCAAAGCGCTTGAAGGTCGCTTGGGAAACATATGACCGGATTATGCAGGAGTCTGATCCAGAAATTGAGGCTCCATCCAACCGAATAGCCGGTACGATCATCAACGCGGTATTCGAAGATAAGCATTTTGAACCTTGGTCGGTTTGGAAAGGTGAAAAGGAGCACGGAACTGCACTTATCGTCTCTGAGATCAACTACGATCTTAGAGCTCAGTTGCCTTCGATCGAGCCTGATGGAAATGTTGACAAAATAAGAGAGGCCTTTTTCTCGACGTTGTCTGCCTTTACCGACCCCTATGTTGATCCAGATTCCAATGAACACAATGCTTTCGACCCTGATTTTACCTATGAGGTGAAAACTTGGGTTGGTGAAATCGCAAAGCCCGTCGTCGAGGACGAACGAGATGTCATAAACCGGGCGGTTACCGAAGAACTAGAGCATGTCTTATCGGGAAATGTTGATGCTGATGGCGTCTTTCGTGGGCAGGTGAAAGCCTTTGGGGAATGGCGCAAACTCGGTTCCGACTATGTCATCTACCCACCGAAAGACTTCAAGCTGCCTAAGGGTCCTACAACTTATGTGGGACCATTTAGCATTCACGTCGCAACATATGAACGGATCAGAAAGAACTCGAATTTGTCCGATGCGGACTGGGCTCAGTTCGAGTCGCTTGCAGATCAACACGGTGGATTCCTGCTGTTTCGAAATGGCCTCAGGGTGCTACCCTACGGTCGCGTCGACAATGATTTCTTTCAAATCGAAACCAATCGCAGCATCAACGCTGGCCGGGAATACTGGAACGCACGCCGGATGTTTGGTCGGGTGGCGATTTCTAGAGAAAAGAACCCAAACCTTCGAGACAAGGCTGGCCGAGAAGGGTTTATTGACAACCGCAGTGCGAAAGCGCTGCGAGCTTTGGTAATGAATATTCTCAAGCGTGCGGCCTATGAATATTTCGGGAGCAACTCAAGCCTACGCAAGGAGATATTGCCAGAGATACAAGCGAGAAACCTCGCTGAAAAAGCCGAGGCCGAGCGGCGAGAGCTTGCGAAGAAGAACGCCCAGAAGTTTCGTGGCCGGCTAAAGAAGGCCTTGCCGGCTCTCATGGACTTGTATGAGAGCACAAGCCAGGTTGTGACGGAAACATCGATTGAGAGCCAACAACAGCTTGAGGATGCACAAGCAACAATTGACAGGTTGAGCGAGCGCTTGAGCGATCTTAGGGTAACGGGAGCTCCATCTAGGCTTGGGTCGGCAGAAGAGGACTATCGACGTTTCAGAACTTTGTTTGCCGAAATGCAGGAACGTCTCAAACTGTTAGAGGACAAGCGGGCGACGGCTATTGAGAAAATCAATCCTGCAAAGCCCGAAGAGCTTGCGCAAAAGCAGTTGAACAGTCATGCGAGCCGGCTTCAATCGCGACTTAGAAGCTGGCGCAAATCTATAGACGAGCTGCAAGGTTCAGAACGAGATCGTGTGAACGCTCTCTTCGACGAGCGCAACAAAATCTTTCATTCGCTGGCAATGCCACTTGTTGAGCAAGTTCGATTGAAACGCCTCGGTCTAGACGAAGCGCTCGAACAAATGAAGCTGTTGCAGGCGAAGCTGAACACGGAGAACGAAGACACCTTTCAATCCTATTTGGACACACTCGAGGTCATGAGCGAGAACA
The DNA here is from genome assembly GCF_038443705.2 of Yoonia sp. SS1-5. Lineage (NCBI taxonomy): Bacteria > Pseudomonadati > Pseudomonadota > Alphaproteobacteria > Rhodobacterales > Paracoccaceae > Yoonia > Yoonia rhodophyticola. The sequence goes on from NZ_CP151767.2 coordinate 3,907,338, forward strand.
TCAACATTGAGCTCGTTGCACGACAAGGTATAGCGGACAACGCGGCCCTGCGCGACGACCTCAATCAGTTAAATCAGGTAGCACAGTTGGGCGTAACGGTCGAAATTTTGGGGCATGAATTCAGTAGCAATGAGCGCATGGTCCGGGAAGGCATTCGACAAATCAAAGCAGCTGGAGAAGTACCTGGAACTCACTTAGTTGTAAAACTTCAGACTTGATCTGACGGACATCTCAGCTTGCGACGCTGAGAACGGGTTGCGCACTGTCCGATTGGTCGTGCGTTTTGATCGTCTTCTCGACAGCGATGTGTAGCGTTTCGCGGAAGGTCTGCATAGGTGTTTTGCCATAGCAGTGACGTCCCGAATGTGGCCGCTGTTCGTTGTACTTTGCCAGCCACGCATCCAGATCGGCCTGCAACTCTTCGACTGACCGATACAGTTTCTTGCGGAATGCGATGTCGTAGAACTCATCCTTGATGGTGCGATGGAACCGCTCGCAGATGCCGTTTGTTTGCGGAGAATTGGCCTTGGTTCGGGTGTGGTCCACGTCCTCGACGGCCAGATAAAGCTGGTAGGCGTGGTTCTCGACCTTGCCACAGTATTCCGTGCCCCGGTCTGTCAGGACGCGCAGCAGGCTGATCTCATGCTCTGCAAAGAACGGGATCACGCGGTCGTTCAGCAAGTCGGCCGCGGTGATTGCCGTCTTTTCAGTGTAGAGCTTGCAGATCGCCACGCGGGCATAGGTATCGACAAAGGTCTGTTGATAAATGCGTCCGACGCCCTTCATTGTGCCCACATAATAGGTGTCCTGGCTGCCCAGATAGCCAGGGTGGTGGCTCTCGATCTCGCCATGGGCTTCTTTCTTGGCCTTGGCTTTTTCCAGCGCGGCCAACTGATCCTCGGTGAGCAAGATACCCTCTTGGGCGGCACGGGCCTCCAGGGCCTTGAGGCGCTTTTTCATGGTTTCCAGATCATTACGCAGCCAGATCGACCGGACGCCCGACGATGACACCATGATGCCTTTCTGCTGCAGCTCCCACGACGCCCGTTTCTGACCCAGAGCCGGGTTGTCGATGGCCAGTTCGATGACCGCCTTCTCGACATGTTCTGGCACGCGGTTTTTCATCACCGGCTTGCGGCGGCTGAGATCCATCAGGGCTTCTTCGCCACCCTGATCGTAAAGTTCTCTGAACCGGTAAAAGCTGTCCCGCGAATAACCCATCACTTTGCAGGCCTGCGACACGCTTCCGAGCTGTTTGGCCAGTTCCAACAGCCCCAGCTTCGGCTTGATGATCTTCTCTTGAATACTTGTCATTGATCGACACTCCTTGATTGCGCTCCAGAAGAGCAGAAATGTCAGATCAAGTCGTGTGTTTTACATCTGAAGAATAGCAACGTGGGACCTGCAATCCTGTGAAACGCTTTCTTGTTCCGAAGACAATATTTTTTGCCTTGGCCTTCGGGGCGCTCTTCTCGCTGGTGATTGCTGCCATCGGGGAAATGGCCGTGGGCCTGTGGGGGCGGCCCAGAGGTGTCGCCTATGGAATCCTGGGGTACGATTACTGGCTCGGCCTCAGCATTTATGGTCTTGCGATGGTCTTTGTCTTTCGGGCGATCTCACTCCCCTACGCGCTGATCACGTCGCTGACCATCATCACAGTTCCAACGTTTCTACTGTTGCCAGAGAGGGGAGAGTGGCCATTCCTGCGCATGTATGGTGCCGCGATCATGATGTGCGTCGCCTTGGCCGCTTGGGAGCGTTATCGGACCAAATGAGGCGAAAGGACCACTAAATGAGCCACCACAATAAGGCGCTACCCGGCTTGTCACTCAACCGTCCAACCACGCCCGTAGCCCTTCCAGACCATCCCCATCGCGGTCATCCGCTCATAAAGTGAACCGCCATACGTGTACCTTGCGGGTTCCGGTCGGCACTCCAGTTTATCAACAACTTCGCCATTGCGCGTCACCGTGATCCACCCGAAGTGCGTCACAGACGGAATGCCGTCGTCGAACGGCTGGGTCACAAACAGACTGGCCACCTCGTAGGCATAGTCGCCACTGCGAAATGTGATCGAACCCGATGTCGGAGCAGGTGCGTCCCAGGGATGATAGTCCGCGTCCGCAATCGGTTCAGAAAGAAAAAGCTGCGGCGTTTCCCCCGGCACCCCATAGCTATAGGTCAAGTTGAAATCATCAAAGCACACCCGCAAAACCGTGTTCCTGCCTGCGATGTCGCAAAACGTGAATGGATCGGACGCAGGTGCACAATCAGCGGTGGCTGTGCTGGCCCAAGGCCCCAGCACGATGGAGGTCACAACCTTTTTGTTAAATTGCATCAAGTACATCCTTGGATCAGTTCGGCCTACAGATACCGCAGGTCCGAAGTTACGGCGAAATACTGACAAACTGAATGCTCTCCACACGCTTGTCGGGCCCAAAGGAAATCATCGCCTCCCAATTTGCAAAGTCTCGTGGTGCTTCGGTGCAGACGGGGATGTTGAAGTCACCCACGTCAGGCGAAGCACCGCCAGGCACATCTCCCAGGATCGCGATGACTTCGCCCCGTGTCAGGCCGACGCGCAGCCCCGACGGCATGTCCCACATCGGGTTTATGGAGGTCATCCGAACCACGAGGCCATCAAGGACATCAATGTCCAGGCCATCTGCCGTCACACGGTCAATCTCGCGACCATCGGGTAAGACCACGCCACTAGCTTCGGGTGATCCAAGTTTATGCAGCGTTGCCACTCGGTCCGCCATCCCGACACCGCCCAGCATAAATTCGGGGCCCACCAAGCACCCGCCATTGGGGTCGGGATACAGGGCCGGGGTTTGGGCTGCGACATTCCCCACCCAAGTTTTGGAATTGTCGTCCCAGTCAAAGCCTTCCGCGACTTTTACATCATGAATCCCACCGCCAAACCCATAGCCCACGGTGTCGGGGATACATTCAAGCCTGCTGAGGCTTTGCCCGTTCTGGGCCACGTCGATCCAGCCGAAGCGTCGCGGACCAAGTTCCATTTCTTCCTCAGAAAAGGGCCGTTCAAATCCGTCGCCGACCTCATAGCTGAACTCGCCGTTGTAGAACGTGATGGTCTCACTGATCGCCGTGCCCAAACCATTCCATGGCTCATAGTCCACTTGTGCAATCGTCTCTGATATGGTCAGGTCTGGCGTTTCACCAATCGGTCCGTAGTGATAAGTTGCAACCGCATCGTCAAAGCAGAGAAAGACCTCGGTGCTCCGCCCTTCGATTTGGCAAGACGTGAAAGCTTCCTGTCCCGCAGGACAACCCGCTTGCGCTATGGTCCCGAAAAGGATGCCGCACGTGGCAAAGAAAGCCCCCAGGGTTCGTTTCAAATCAATGTCCCTTCCGTCCAAAAAGTTATCTTATCAGGCCAACTTTGTGATGACCTAAGTGTTGCAGTCCTTGCGGGCTGGTCTAGCCATCCAACAAACCAAGTTCGATTGCAGCTTGCCGCATCGCATCAACGGCTTGCCACGACGGATTTGCCGCACAGATGCCCGAAATCCTATAGTAGAAATCCGTATCTTGCAGACGCGCTGACGATGAGCTTGCCGCAATGTCCGCGTCATTGATGTTGTTGTCGCGCATGAACCTCTTCATCAAAACGGGATAGGGCACAACGTCTTCGGACGGCAAACCAAGATCATCATGGAACGCACCCGTCCGCCTTTTGTGGGCGATCTCAGCATCATGGTAGGCAATGATTACGTCTTCGTGCCGTTCCCCAAGTTCTTCGCATGTCAATTCTGAAAGTTCGTCGGCTGAATAGTGCCTGATTTCGGACGGACCTGTCCATACCACCACACCCAGCGCAGCAGCGGTAACACATAGGATCGAAGCCAGAACACGTGATTTCATCATGCGGCCAATAAGACCGTAGCAAACCAAGTTGTCAAAGCGCCGACGAGTGCGTGACATGGGGATGACAAGTCAGCCGTGCCGAGATAAGAAAGAGCACGGCAAAAATCACAATTTTTTGCTATTTGATGCCACGCGACATCTGTGGGTCAGGAGTGGGACAATTTGGGCCTAAAAGTGGTGTCCCGCAGTGTCCCATTTTAAGCTAATATGTAAAACACACGACTTGATCTGACATTTCTGCTCTTCTGGAGCGCAATCAAGGAGTGTCGATCAATGACAAGTATTCAAGAGAAGATCATCAAGCCGAAGCTGGGGCTGTTGGAACTGGCCAAACAGCTCGGAAGCGTGTCGCAGGCCTGCAAAGTGATGGGTTATTCGCGGGACAGCTTTTACCGGTTCAGAGAACTTTACGATCAGGGTGGCGAAGAAGCCCTGATGGATCTCAGCCGCCGCAAGCCGGTGATGAAAAACCGCGTGCCAGAACATGTCGAGAAGGCGGTCATCGAACTGGCCATCGACAACCCGGCTCTGGGTCAGAAACGGGCGTCGTGGGAGCTGCAGCAGAAAGGCATCATGGTGTCATCGTCGGGCGTCCGGTCGATCTGGCTGCGTAATGATCTGGAAACCATGAAAAAGCGCCTCAAGGCCCTGGAGGCCCGTGCCGCCCAAGAGGGTATCTTGCTCACCGAGGATCAGTTGGCCGCGCTGGAAAAAGCCAAGGCCAAGAAAGAAGCCCATGGCGAGATCGAGAGCCACCACCCTGGCTATCTGGGCAGCCAGGACACCTATTATGTGGGCACAATGAAGGGCGTCGGACGCATTTATCAACAGACCTTTGTCGATACCTATGCCCGCGTGGCGATCTGCAAGCTCTACACTGAAAAGACGGCAATCACCGCGGCCGACTTGCTGAACGACCGCGTGATCCCGTTCTTTGCAGAGCATGAGATCAGCCTGCTGCGCGTCCTGACAGACCGGGGCACGGAATACTGTGGCAAGGTCGAGAACCACGCCTACCAGCTTTATCTGGCCGTCGAGGACGTGGACCACACCCGAACCAAGGCCAATTCTCCGCAAACAAACGGCATCTGCGAGCGGTTCCATCGCACCATCAAGGATGAGTTCTACGACATCGCATTCCGCAAGAAACTGTATCGGTCAGTCGAAGAGTTGCAGGCCGATCTGGATGCGTGGCTGGCAAAGTACAACGAACAGCGGCCACATTCGGGACGTCACTGCTATGGCAAAACACCTATGCAGACCTTCCGCGAAACGCTACACATCGCTGTCGAGAAGACGATCAAAACGCACGACCAATCGGACAGTGCGCAACCCGTTCTCAGCGTCGCAAGCTGAGATGTCCGTCAGATCAAGTCTGAAGTTTTACAGCTAATATATTGATATTTATGTACAGTTAAATCCCGCCCCCGGGCATCACTTAACAAGCTGATATGATTTTGTTTTCCGCTCATGGCTGATCTTTGTTTAGGTCAGCTTTGTTGCTTTTGGGCGAAGGTTTGACAATCGTCGCGCGGCTTTCGTTCGCTTTTTCCAATACCGCCGTGATTTTGCGGTTCTTTTCGGCCAGGATTTGCGGATCGTGAATAATACCGCGCCAAGAATGGTGCCATCTGTCCTGGAAGGTCAGCGATGCGGCGTTCAGCGAGCCCAGCTTCGCGAAGTGTGGTGGCTACCGTGTGGCCCAATCCATTGAGCGTCAGGCCTAGTGCGAACAGTCCTTCTTTCTCAAGCTTGACCTTGAAACGCTGCCAAACCGTTGTAAGCCTATGCTTCACCGACGCTGCCGGGCAACGGCCCACCCCCGGCACCCCGCAGGCTCAAACCATCAAGATGTGAGCAAACCCTTTCTTTGTTTGCGCCGCTATTGGTCCTAAAAACTTTGACGAGAGAGCCCGCATTTGCGGGTTAAGCGGGTGCGCTTTTGCTACGCGGTCAGAACGGCGGATCACTTTGCCTGCATCTTTCGTACCATGCCCAACACGGATTTTCGTGGCAGCAAGGGGATCATCCAGTTCAGCATGAAGCGTAGTTTGGGATCATTGATTGCGCGCAAACTCCCCTGACGCATCGCCTGATAACCGAAACTTGCAACAGATGCGGGGCTGGCGCCGGATTTGACCAGATTGGTGCCCTCCAGATTGGCCGTCGCTGCGAATTCCGTTTCCACATAGCCGGGTTCGAGCGCGGTGACGGTGACGTTTTTGTCTTTGAGTTCCTCGGCAAGGGCTTGCGAGAAACTGGACACAAACGCTTTGGTTGCAAAATAGGTCGCCTGAAGCGGACCGGGCATGTAGCTGGCGGTCGAGCTGACATTGAGTATCTTGCCGCCACCGCGGGCGGCCATGTCCCGCCCGATCAGATGGCACAGGGCCACGAGTGATTTCACATTCAGGTCGATCATGGCCAGGTCGGCATCAAGCGGGCGGTCGATAAAATTGCCGTGGCCGCCGAAACCGGCATTGTTAATCAATATATCAACGCGCTGGCCCTGGATTGCCTCATAGAGCCGTTGTGGCCCGTCCGTGGCGCCCAGATCAAGCGGGATCGTTGTGACGTTGACTTGATGGGCTGCCTCAAGCTCTGACTTGAGTGTATCGAGCGCGTCCGCCCGGCGTGCTGTGATAATCAGGTCGCCGCCCTTTGCGGCGTGAAGTCGGGCAAATTCGCGGCCAATGCCGGCGGACGCGCCGGTGATGAGGGCAATGTTTGGCATGGAGGTCTCCGTTTGCAGCGGTGTTGCTGTGGATATGGTCCCTCCATGCGGTTTTCCAAGTGGTCTAGCCGGGCATCTGTGCCAATTCGCTGAGTTGCATTGCGCTGTTATCCATTTCCAGGAAAGGGCAGGCTTTTGCGATCTCGCGGGCGGCGTCCATATCAGGGGCGTTGATAATGCTGTAGCCCATCATGGTGGTGATGTCCTTGTCGCCAAGGACTTCGGTGCCTTTCAATGGCTGTTGCGCCACAACCGCATCGAGGCTGCCGATCCATTGCATATAGCGTTCCATATGTGCCTTGCCCTCTTCGGGCGTTTTGGGCTGGCTGCCCCCCTCATAGGTCAGAATGAATTGTGGCATGGGTGATCCTTTCTAGGGTTGTGTCAAAAGTTCTGCGAGCCGTCCAAGCGCGCTGTTCCAGCCCTTGTCGCGCATATCGGCGATATGTGCAGGGTCGAGGCCGGATTGACGCAGCGTGAGTTCGGTGTCGCCGGAGGCCGTGGTTGTCAGGCTGAAACTGATGATGGATTCAGGGCCCCGTTGGCCATCTTCATGCTGAAAGCTGAGGGTCAGTTCGACCAGATCAGGGGGGCGGACCTGCCGCACTTCGCCGCCGACAATGGCTGCATCCCCCTGCGGTCCGATCATCGTGGCCGACCAGGGGCCGGGTTTGGCAAAGCTCAGAGCATGCGCACGGATCCTGGTGCCTTCGGGCCCCCACCAGTTCAACAGAAAGTCTGTTTGCGTCAAATGCGCAAAAACCTTGGCCTGCGGCGCGGCGAAGATCCGTGACATCTGCAGCGTTGCCATCAGTTGTCATCCCGCAAGGATGCGTCAAGCCGGTCCAGGCTTTTGGTCCAGAATGCCCGGTAACTGATCGCCCAGTCGTTGATGGCGTGGATGGCTTGCGGTTCAACCGCATAGAGCCTGCGTTGTTTGTCGATCCGCTGGCGGATCACCCCGGCGTTGCGCAGCACCTTGAGATGGCGGGACATGGCCGGGGCGGACAGGGCGGCGACCTTGTGGAGCGTACCTGCGGACAACTCGCCATCGCGCAGCAGCTTTTCCACGATCGCAAAACGTGTGGGGTCACCCAAGGCGGCAAAGGTTTCAGGCAAGGCCTGCATCGGCACACTTTCATTTTCTATTTTTGTTAATTAATAGAAGTGCAAAATGAAAGCAACCCCGGAATAAAAAAGCCGCCCGGTGCAGGGGCGGCTTTGGCGTAGATGGATCAAGATCCATCCTACGATGACGGTATCAGCGGCGACGGTCCCGCCGGGATGACATCGGCTGAAACGCAACGCCCACATGGGCCTCGCAATAGGGTTTGCCCTGTTTTACGGCCAGACCACAGAACCAGAAATCCTCGGTCGCGGGATCGCCGACGGGCCATTTGCAGGTTTTTTCGGTCAATTCCATCAGGCTGATCTTTTTGGCAGTTTTTTCCACCTCATTCACCTTGGCCAGCGCTTCGGGGCTGATCTCGTTGGCGGATGGTTGCGGCGGCAGGGGCTGACCTGCTGGAATGATCGCCCGGCGCGCGGCGGAAATGGGGATCCCGTTTTCGTCCAGCTCCGGTTCTTCCTTGACTGCAGGTACAGGCGCTGGCTTGGCCTTGGGCGTGGGTTTTGGCGCTGGCTTGGCTGCCGCCGCCGGTTTTTCCTTTGGCGCGGCTTTTGCGGTGGCCCCGCCAGAGCCTGCCCGGTTTGACAGGCCAAGCCGGTGTACTTTGCCGATGACCGCATTGCGGGTCACCCCACCCAGTTCCTTGGCAATCTGACTTGCTGACTGGCCTTCGCCCCACATCTTTTTGAGCGTCTCGACGCGCTCGTCTGTCCAAGACATATCTGATCCTTCGGTTCGGAAAGGCCGCTGGGCGTCAGGAACGCGCCGGCCAACAATTTCGTCAGCTGACATATTAGTCATTGCGCGCGGGGATGTGAAGGCAGCAGCCCCCGATTTCCGCCCCATGGCCCAAAGGCGCTTGGGACAGCGCCCGGATCGGCATTGTCGCCGGTCTGGTGCATGCCATGGCAAATGCAGCTGATCCCTGCTGGCAAATCAGGCCGTGTGGGTTATGTGGGGCAGGGGATGCAAACAAGGACCGGCAGAGAGATGGCAGAACAGACAGGCATGGGGGTCCGCCGCTTTGGTCGGGTGAATTGGCTGGGCACCTGGACATTGATGCGCCGTGAAGTGCGCCGGTTCATGAATGTGTGGTCGCAGACGGTCATGGCCCCCTTGATCAATGCGGGCTTGTTTCTGATGATTTTCACCATCGCTATCGGCCCGCAACGCGGGGACGTCATGGGTGTCCCGTTCATGACGTTTCTGGCACCCGGCATCCTGACGATGACCGTGATCCAGAACGCCTTTGCAAACACCTCGTCCAGTCTTGCATCGGCCAAGGTGCAGGGCAATATCGTTGATACCTTGATGCCGCCCCTGTCCGCGACAGAGCTTGTTGCGGGTTATGTTGCGGGTGCGGTTGCGCGCGGGTTTCTGGTGGCGCTGGTCATAGCGATCGGGTCAGCGTTGTTTCTGGGTGTGGGGATGCAACAGCCGCTTTGGGTGATGACCTTTGTGTTGCTGGGCTCTGTGTTGATGGGGGGGCTGGGCATGATCGCCGGGATATTTGCCAACAAGTTCGACCAGTTATCCGCGATTTCGAACTTTCTGGTGACCCCTTTGGCGTTTTTGTCCGGAACGTTCTATTCCATTGATGCGCTGCCGCCCCTTTTGCAAAAGCTGAGCCATGCGAACCCGTTTTTCTATATCATCGACGGTGTTCGGCATGGGATGATCGGGGTGAGCGACAGCAGTCCGTGGATTGGTCTGGCGGTTGTGGGTGCTGCTTGTATTCTTGTGCTTGTCATCTGCTGGCGCTGGATGAAAACCGGTTACCGGCTGAAATCCTAGGGTCAGGACCCCTTAATTCCACGCCACCAGTTTTACTGATTTTGGTCGTGACGAGGCGCAGCCCCACCGTAATAGTGGTTCTATTTCAAGGGGATGCAACGATGATCACGGCCAAAATCAGCCAAACCCTTCGGGCGCGGATTTCACTTCATCTCAGCGGAGTGGGCCGCTTGACCGTAGAACAACTATGGCCTGCGCGTCCCACACCGCTGATATTTCGCGAAATCTGCGCTGGCGGCGTGGAATTACTGGGTCCTGACCCTAGTAATTGTCGCGCAGCGGAATGCCGCGTTCGGCCATCACCTCGGACAATTCGTCAATATCAGGCATATCGCCTGCAAAAGTCGCCTCTTGCTGGCCGTCCTTGTAGACAATTGTGATGCGGCTTTCGGCGCTGACATCTGTCACCAGCAGATAGGCGATACGATCAAGCGGGATCGGGCGTGGTTTGCGCCAGGCGGCCAGCACCAGATAATCATCGTCAATCCGGATGCCGGAAATCGGCTTGGGCAACAGCATGCAGACAACCAGAACTGCTGTCAGGCCCCAGATCACGCTCATCAGGTGATGTGCCTGCGTGAGAACGACAAGGGTCGTCAGCAGAACAAGTGCAATGCCAAAAAGCCGAATCACCCATGGGTTGGGCGCTCTGCGATACTCGTAAACCTCGTTCATAGGGCGCTGTTAGCTTATGATGATGGCTTCAATTTGACTACCTAAGTCGCTTGTTTGCCACAATAATGCGCGATTTTCCCGCATGGCGCGTATCGAACCTGAAACCGCGCGCCGCTCAGCCCAAATCCGCCGATCCGGCCCCGGAACGGGATGCGGCGACGCGCAGGCCTGATTGCGCCGGGATCGCATTGTCAAAATGCCGATCAGGCAGGCTCGCCCGGCGCCGAGGCGCCTGTTAACCCTGCCACCAAGGCGGCCGTGTCGGTCATGCCGTCGGCCGCTGCACCCCGCTTTTCGCCCGCGCCGCCTCTATTTTCCCAGGCAATAGCGCATGATCGCCTTTTGCGCATGTAGCCTGTTTTCGGCCTCATCAAAGATCACGGAATGCGGGCCGTCCATCACGCTGCTTGTGGCTTCATCGTCGCGATGCGCGGGCAGGCAGTGCATGAACAGCGCGTCATCATTCGCCTGCGCCATCAGCGCATCATTCACCTGATAGCCGCGCAGCTGGTTGTGCCGTCTTTCGCGGGCGGATTGGGGATCATGCATCGACACCCAGGTATCGGTCACAACCAGATCGGCGCCGACAACGGCCTCGTGCGGGTCGCGCGTGATTGTATAAAGCCCGTCAAGCGCCGGTTCGGGGTCAAGCGGGGGCGGGCCGGTGAAGACCAGATCGAAATCGAATTGCTTGGCCGCGTGGGCGAAGCTGGCAAAGACATTGTTGCCATCGCCCGACCACACGACTTTTTTGCCCTTGATGGGGCCGTTATGTTCCTCGAAGGTCATGATATCTGCCATGATCTGGCAGGGATGGGTCCGGTTCGTCAGCCCGTTGATGACGGGTACGGTGGCGTATTCAGCCATATCCAGCAGGGTTTGTTCCTCAAACGTCCGGATCATGATCAGATCGACATATCGTGACAGCACACGGGCGGTATCGGCGATGGTCTCGCCATGGCCAAGTTGCATATCCGTGCCTGACAGGACCATCGTTTGCCCACCCATCTGGCGCACCCCAACGTCAAATGACACGCGGGTCCGGGTCGAGGGTTTTTCGAAGATCAGTGCAACCATGTGACCGGCCAAAGGCTGATCCGCATCTGGCATGCCCTTGGGCTGCCCCTTGCGCGCGTCTTTCATGGCCTGGGCTGTGCCGATGATCCGGTGCAGCGCTGCCGCCGGGGTCTGATCAATGTCGAGAAAGTGGTTCATAGTGTATCGCTCTTGTTGGGCCGGTCCCGGCCAGAGAATTTACAGATGGGTCATCACCTGCACCAGTTTGCCGTCGCGGGTCGAGGCCAGTCGCCTTTTGCGAAATCCGGCCTGCGCGTAGATCGCGATGGTGCGCGTGTCAGTCGTCGATGGGGCCACGGCAGCCATTGGATAGCTGAGCCGCAAGTCCCGCAGTCGCGCGTCGATATAACCGGCCGCATGCCCCTGGCCCTGATAGGCCACATCCCCGACAAACGTATCCACGGCCCTTGTGCCGGGCGGCAGATCCGCAAAATGCGGCATCTGGAACGCATGTACATCATGGTCGTGAATGTAGGCAAAGGGGCGGCCGACCAACTCAACCAGCCGCATATCTATCTGATCATTGTTCATATCTTGCTTTATCAGTGCGAGCTGCCGGTCCGCGTCGCCCCACCACGCCCGGACATGCGCCAGGTTCAACCAATTGCTGAGCAAGGGCAGGTCGTCTGCGGTGATGGGGCGAAAGCCGTAGTTACGCATTTGCCCCTTGAACCTGGCGCGCGGCGGCCTCAAGCCGATCAACCGCGGCGCCGATATCGTCATCGGAGATATTCAGCGCAGGCAGCAGCCGGACCACATTGTCAGCCGCAGGCACGGTCAGGACCCCTGCGTCAAACCCGGCCTGAACCACATCGCTGTTGGTTGCCTTGCATTTCAGGCCCAGCATCAGCCCCGCGCCGCGTACGGTTTCAAACACGTCCGGATAGGCCGCGACAAGGCCTTCCAGTTTTTGGCGGAACAGGCCGGCCTTGCGGTTGACCTCTGCCAGAAACGCGTCGTCTGCGACGATGTCCATCACCTTGGCACCGACAGCGCAGGCCAAGGGGTTCCCGCCATAGGTAGACCCATGGGTGCCTGCCGTCATCCCAGAGGCAGCATCTGCCGTCGCAAGGACCGCACCCAATGGAAACCCGCCGCCAATGCCTTTGGCAACCATCATGATATCCGGCGTGATCCCGGCCCATTCATGCGCAAACAGCCTGCCGGTCCGGCCCATGCCGCATTGCACCTCATCCAGGATCAACAGGATACCGTGGGTGTCGCAAAGATCGCGCAGCCCTTTCAGGCAGGCATCGGGCAGGGGGCGGATGCCGCCTTCGCCCTGAACGGGTTCGACCAGAATAGCCGCGATTTTGTCGCTTGCCGCCTCTTGCAGCGCTTCGTGATCCCCAAAGGCAAGATGGGTGAACCCGCCAAGAAGCGGGCCGAAACCCTTGGTCATTTTCTCGGACCCGGCAGCGGCGATCCCGGCGCTGGATCTGCCGTGAAAAGAGCCATCAAAGGTGATGATCTCGGTGCGGTCAGGCTGACCTTTGTCGAACCAGTATTTGCGGGCCATCTTGACCGCCAGTTCGCAGGCCTCGGTGCCGGAATTGGTGAAGAACACTGTGTCGGCGAATGTCTGCGCGACAAGTTGATCGGCCAGCTTTTGCTGGGCGGGGATATGATACAGATTTGACACATGCCACAGCGCGCCTGCCTGCGTCGTCAGCGCCTCAACCAGTGCGGGGTGAGCGTGTCCAAGCGCATTCACTGCGATCCCCGCGCCCAGATCCAGAAAGCGTCGGCCATCCGCCTCTGTCAGCCAGGAACCGGCACCTGATGAAAAACTCAGCGGCGCACGTGAATAGGTCGGCAAAACAGATGGGATCATGGTGATCATCCTTCGGAAAGTCACCCGATTGGTGCAGAACCGCACGGGGGGTGTCAACAATATTGGGGGGTTATAACGAACGGTGACGGAAAACGGCGCATTCAGCGTCGGCGTCGGCTTTCATATGTCGCAGCATTCATCATGCGGCATGCATAACGCGACTGATCCAGGATCGGAACCCCCCAATTTTTGAGGGCGCAATTGGTTATCGTCCAACGGTTGAGCACCGGTATTTCCAAAACCTGCCCGTTGTCATGGGGGGGCTATGTCGGGCGGAAATTACGCAGCAGCCGGGCCAGCCCGTCCTGCGACACCATTTTTGCGGCCGTGTCCAATGTAACCCACCGTACCTGTCGTCTGTCGGATTCCGGGAAATCCGACACCATCGCGGTGACCGCGATTTCGAACACTTTCGTCTCGCATGGCACGATGGCGCCATTCTTGAATTCCTTGGTCGACAGGAATGACCCGATTGGCTGTTCGACCAGGTCGCCGTCTTTCACGCCTGCTTCTTCCCACGCCTCCTGCTTTGCGGCCTCGGCGTCGCTGCGATCATCCATGGGCCAGCCCTTTGGCAAGATCCAGCGGCCCGCAGAACTGTTGATCAGCAACACCTCGATCCCGTCATCACCCGCGCGCCAGCACAGGGCCGCGACCTGTAAGACAGAGTCGCGATGGAAAAGCGGGCGAAGCGTGCCCGCCCAGAAGGTTTGGAACATGTTTGACATGACCGAAAGAATTGCCTCGTTTTATTAACAAGTACCTAACATATCACGATTCGTTCTGCAATTTTTCACGTTCAAGTTGTTGCGAGCATGGGGTATTTCTGCCGATTTTGTGGCAACCCGATGCGACCTGATGCCGGGTTTCAGGTGCCGCGTGGCTTGGCGCGCAAGGTCGGATCGGCCTGCGTTGGATCCTCGGGCCAGGGGTGGCGGGGGTACCGGCCACGCATGTCGCGGCGCACATCGGCATAAGAGGATGACCAGAATGTCACGATGTCCTGGGTGACCTGAACGGGCTTTTGGCCGGGCGAAAGCAGCGTGATCCGCAGCGGCGTTCGCCCCACATGCGGATGTGTCGTCACACCGAACATTTCCTGCAAGCGCAGGGTGATTTGCGGCACCGCATCCTCGTAGTCGATAGGAATTTTCCGCCCCAGAGGCGTTTCGAAATGCGCCGGCGCCGCCTGATCAAGCCGTTGCATCTGCGACCAGTCCAGCATCGCGCGCAGGGCGGGCAGCAGATCAAACTGACGCCACTGGGCCGCCGTGCGAACATCTGTCAGATGTGGCAACAGCCATGTATCAAGATCGGCCAGAAGGGACGCATCATCCATCGCAGGCATCCCCTCGACAAGTGCGACGCGCGCACGGAACCGATTGGCCGCATCTGATGGGTGCAGCCCCAATTCGCGCACACCGTCCAGCATGGCCGCGGCAATCGCCGTCGGGGGCGCGTCTGGCCAGTGCCGGTCTTCCAGGATCAACGCGCCGTAACGCTCTTGCCGGCGGGCGATGACTTGTTTGTCCCTGCGCGACCACTGACAGATGTCGTCCCATTTGATCAGATTGCTATGGATGTGGCGGAGTTCGGCCTCGGTCATGGCGGCGGCCTGTCTGATCCGGGCCTCGCGCGGGTTGCCGTCAAGGTCGCTCGCCACGATCAGGCGCTGCCCGGCCAGCGGGTCGCTTGCATCAAGGATGGCCCCTTTTCCGCCCGACAAAAGATAGCGCGGGTCCGATCCTTTGCGGCGCAGGCCCACCCTGTCTGGATAGGCCAGCGACAATTGTTGTGCCAGCGACAGTTTCGGCCCGTGTTTCAGCCCTTTTGCCAGTCGGGACGCCTCGGCCTTGATTTGCGACAGGGCGGGTTGATGCAGCTGTCCGGGGCCATCATAGCGCCCTGTTAAGGCGCGCAGACGCAGGGCGACATCGCTGGGGGCACCGCGTAACGGGTCGCGTGCGGCAAGCAATGCGGCAAGTGGTGCGGCCTGCGCGCCCGCGATTTGCAACATATGCCCCAAACGCGGATGCAGTGGCAGTTTTGCAAGCGCCTTTCCGTGTGGTGTGATCCGCATGTCTGTGTCCAGCGCGCCCAGATTTTGCAGCAGGTTGCGCGCTTCGGCGAGCGCCCCGTCCGGCGGTGGCGTCAGAAAGTTCAACCCGTCGCTGCCCCAGACAGCCAGTTCAAGCGCCAGCCCCGTCAGGTCGGCGGCCTCGATCTCGGCCGGTGGATAGGCGGGCAGGGCGCCATCCTCGCCCTTGGTCCACAGCTTGTAGGCCTGCCCCGGGGCCACCCGCCCGGCCCGACCTGCCCGCTGGGTGGCTTCGGCCCGGCTGACCTTTTCGGTGACCAGCCGTGACATGCCCGAGCCCGGATCAAACCGGGCTCGTCGGGATCGCCCGCAATCAACCACGACCCGGATATCCGAGATGGTCAGTGAGGTTTCTGCGATAGAGGTCGACAAGACGATCTTGCGCCCATCGCTGGCCGGCGCAATGGCTGCGCGCTGTGCTGCAAAGGGAAGCGCGCCATAAAGCGGGTGCAAATGGCAGGCCTTGGGCAGGCGGCCCTCAAGGGCTGCCGCAACCCTGCGAATTTCGCCCTCGCCAGGTAGAAAGGCAAGGACACCCCCTTCGGTCTTGGCGATGGCGCTGCTGATGAGTTCGGCGGCGGCCTGCTCAAATCGCACATCCTTGCGGATGGGCTGTTCCAGGAAATGCGTGGTGACAGGAAATGATTGCCCCTGCGATGTGATCACCGGGGCGTCGTCCAGCATCTGTGCTGCGGGGCCTGCGTCGAGCGTGGCTGACATGACAAGAAGGATAAGATCGGGCCGCAGGATCTGCCGGATTTCCCATGCAAGCGCCAGGCCAAGGTCGCTGTTGAGGGACCGTTCGTGGAATTCGTCAAAGATGATCGCCCCGACACCGTCCAGCCCTGGGTCCGACTGGATCATGCGGGTCAGGATGCCTTCGGTAACGACCTCGATCCGGGTGCCCGGTTTGGTGGCCCCCCGCATCCGGTAGCCGACAGTTTTACCAACCGGTTCAGACAGGTTTTCTGCCAGCCGTTCGGCGGCAGCCCGGGCCGCAAGGCGGCGGGGTTCGAGCATGATGATCTTTTGTGCCGTCAACCCGGCCTGCAACAGTGCAAGCGGCACTTGCGTCGTCTTGCCCGCACCAGGTGGCGCTTGCAGGACGGCCCGAGCGTCTGCCGCCAAAACGGTCATGAGTTCTGGCAGGACGTGGTCGATTGGCAGGCCGGTCATGGGTTACGTGTCGACCAAAGCGGGGGCATGGGTCAAGACCCATGCAACGCCGTTGCGACCAATCGCAAGGCGTTGTATGACCATGTGGCCAAACGAAAAGAACCCGGGCGCGTGTCGCATCCGGGTTCTGAATATCATGTCTAAAAGAAGCTTAGGCTGCTGTCGCGCCAGCAATCTCTTTCTTGACTTTCAACGCTGCAGCGGAAAGTTCTGCATCCTTTGCCTTGGCCATGAATGCATCCAGCCCACCGCGGTGATCAACTGTCCGCAGGGCCGCATTGGAGATCTTGAACTTGAATGACCGACCCAGCACGTCAGACTGAAGCGTCACATCCTGCAGGTTCGGCAGGAACCGACGGCGGGTGCGGTTTTTGGCGTGGCTGACATTGTTGCCAGACATCGGCCCTTTTCCGGTGAATTCGCAACGACGCGACATGGGCATTTTCCTTGTTTTCGGCGATATCAGCGCGCCAGTGACGGCGGGACATCGTATTTTCAGAAGGGTTCAGCCCCGCCAAAGGCAAGGCCGTGCATGAGATCAGCGCCAGATAGGAGGATTCCGCTATTCAGTCAACCCGATTTGGCAGCGATGTGTCACCAAATCCATCGCGATTAAGTCAATGGCAACAATCTTGCGCCTAACCTGACCTATCTTGTTCCAAACATCCATGTGGGAGTTGGCATGACGTCGTTGGTTTTCGCCATTTTGGGCGCGGTCTTGTTGCTGACGTTGCGTCTTCGGTTTTTGATACGAAACAGGTACATGCCGCCGCCCTTGCCGCGCCCGGGTCTGAAGGCGATCCCTGATGCCGGATGGGAAACCCACGAACTGACCACCGAGGCCAAGATGCCCGAACTTGTGACCTGGTTGCGCAACAATCGTGATCCGGGGCTGTGGCACGCGGTGGCAGAGGGTTTAAATTACGATCTGGACAGCTCATTCGAGGTGCTGAAATGGATGCTGTGGCAAAAGGATTGTCCCAATGCCGTGGCGGTTGCGATCTTTGCCCAGATTGGCTGGCCCGAAGTTCACGGCATGGCGGACCCGCCCGACTGGAATAACCATGTCCTTGAGTTGTTGGAGATTATATCCGCCCGCGATGCCTTTGCACGCTTCCCGGTCGATACCTTGTCGGACCCGCGCGGATTTGATCGCAACGCGCTGACGCAGGCCTGCGCCCGCGCGGCCTATGATGCACATGGGGCCGGGATCAAACCCCGCATCGCCGTGCCCTTGCGGACCCTGCGTGCCCAGCCGGTGGGTCCACTGCCGCAGACTGATTACGTGATTGATGAGGATGGCGTGCTGCAATGGGTGCCTGCACAGGCGAGTTGATTGCTCGCCAAACCCTGCCCCATGAGCAACAGCGCTATCGTTGGCGCGTCCGCGTCCGCGGACCCTTACGCGCCTTTCCACATCGCCAGCACTTGTGCCGCCGCCGCCGAGGGGGTGAGCGCGCCCGCTTTCACCGCCGCCTCTGCCGTCGCGATCTGTGCTGCGATGTTGGGATCGGCCTGCAGGTGATCCAGAACCCCGTTTTTGACGTCCTCGGCAAACCAATAGCTGGCCTGCGCGCGCCGTGTCGCTTCCCAGACGCCCTGTTCACGCCGCCAGGCGGCCAGCGATTGCATATCCGCCCAGGCATCGGCGAGCCCCTCGGTTTCGAGCGCAGAGACGGGACGCGCCTTGGGAAATTCCGCAGGATCCTGCGGGCGCTTGCGCAACAATCGCAACGCCCCTGCATAATCGGCGCATGTGCGCAGCGCCTGTTCTTTCAGCCCCCCATCGGCCTTGTTGACCAGGATCAGATCGGCCATTTCCATAATACCGCGCTTGACCCCTTGCAATTCATCCCCGCCTGCGGGGGCCAACAGCAACACGAACAGATCGGCCATATGCCCGACCACGGTTTCGGATTGCCCGACGCCCACGGTTTCGATCAGAACGATATCGAAACCGGCAGCTTCGCAAAGTGCGACCGCCTCGCGCGATCTGCGGGCCACGCCGCCAAGCTGGGTCTGGCTGGGCGAGGGGCGGATGAAGGCATTCGGATCCCGGGCCAGATGTTCCATCCGGGTTTTGTCACCCAGAATGGAACCGCCAGACCGGGCAGAGGATGGATCAACCGCCAAAACAGCAACCCGCTTGCCCGCGGCCGTCAACATCAATCCAAAGCTTTCGATAAACGTGGATTTGCCAACACCGGGCGTCCCCGACAGACCGATGCGCATCGCCGAGCGCGCAGTGCCGAGCGTGTCCAGCAAGGAGAGCGCGTCGGCCCGGTGATCGGCCCGCCCGCTTTCCACCAATGTGATTGCACGGGCAAGGGCGCGCCTGTCACCGCTCTGAACCCCTTGGGCCAATGTCTGTATATCAGTGACCTTGCGCATGGACCCCTTCTTATCTTGCGACGGCGCGCTGTCCAGCCTTGGCGGCAATCACGCCCCGGTCAATTCAGCCACCCAGGCGGGCACGGTTTGCGTCGCTGGGCCGATGCGCCTGCTATCAAAGACATGCGCCCGGGTTGAGGGTTCAAGATTGATTTCCAGGGTTTCGCCCTGCGCGATTTCGACGAGGCCGGCGGCGGGATAAACCTCGGCGCTGGTGCCGATGGCGACAAACAGATCTGCGGCGCGCACCTGTTCCAAAATCCGATCCATATGATAGGGGATTTCGCCGAACCAGACGACATCGGGGCGGGTTGCGTTATGGCCGCAATGGGGGCAGGGGTCGTCTGCATCCATGACTGGCGGCGCGTCCCAGCGCGCGTCACACCGGGCGCAAAGGGCGCGCATCAGTTCGCCATGCATGTGGATCACATCGGGCGATCCCGCGCGTTCATGCAGATCGTCGATATTCTGCGTGATCAGGGTGATGTCATGGTCAGATTGCAATTCAAGCCGGGCGAGTGCTGTATGCGCGGCATTGGGGGCAGCGCTGATACAATTCGCGCGCCTGGCGTTGTAGAAACCCTGCACCAGGGCCGGATCGCGTGCGAACCCGTCGGGGGTCGCAACATCGTTCAGGTCATATTGCGTCCACAGCCCGTCCTTGTCGCGAAACGTACCCAGCCCGCTTTCAGCCGAGGTGCCGGCGCCGGTCAAGATTGCAATATGCATGATTGGATCCCTGGTCTGTCTGCGGCCCCGAGGCGGGCGTCACTGGCCTGATCCTGTCGGATTTGATAGGGTTTGTGCAACATCCATTGTGGGGGAGGGCCCAATGACCAAAACACCAATTCATCTGTGGATCGTCGGCGTGCTGAGCCTTTTGTGGAATGCGGGCGGCGCATTTGACTATATCATGTCGCAGACCGAAAACGCGGATTACCTCTCTGCGCTGACCGAGGATCAACTGCGTTTTCTGAATGATGCGCCGGTCTGGTTCGAAGCATCTTGGGCTGTTGGCGTATGGTTTTCGGTTCTGGGATCGCTTTTGCTGTTGTTCCGGTCACGCTTTGCCGCGACGGCGTTTGCGCTGTCGCTTGTGGGGCTGATCGTCTCGTCGGTCTATACATATGTGATTTCTGACGCGGGCAATGCGCTGGCTTTCTCGGGGACTGTTGCGCTGGTGTTCACGTTTGCGATCCCGGTTATCTTGATCCTGCTGTGGATTTATGCGCGCGCGATGACAAAACGTGGCGTGCTGCGTTGACCAGGATCCTTTTTGTTTGCCTTGGAAATATCTGCAGATCACCTGCGGCCGAGGGGGTGATGCGCAAACTGGCCCCCACAATGACCATTGATAGTGCCGGGACCGGTGGGTGGCATGTGGGCGACCCGCCTTACGGCCCCATGCAGGACGCGGCCCGGCAGCGTGACATTGATTTGGGCGCGTTGCGGGCGCGGCAGTTTCAGATTGCGGATTTTGACCGGTTCGACCTGATCGTCGCGATGGATCGCCAGAACCTTGCCGATATCGAACGCCAGCGCCCTGCGGGGCATCCGGCGCATGTCAGGCTATTAGCAGATCAGGATGTGCCTGACCCTTATTATACACGCGATTTCGACGGTGCGCTTGACATGATCGAGGCCGCCTGCGCTAGGCTACGGGCCGACATATCGTCCGGGCCCGATCCGTAAAGGTCTTGTAGCGCCGCCAGAACGCTTCGGAGCCTGCATTGTCGGATTGCCGCGTATCTTGCGCCAGCTGTGGCTGGGCAAAGAACGCCGCTGCGCGCTGCTGATCCCGATTTGACAATGTCTGATCCGCGACCTGCTGCACACAGGAACACAAGGCGGGGGATGCCGCGCGGCGGTCCGCGTCGATGCAGGCCTCGCCAATTGTGCCGCTGACGCCACCACCACAGGCGGCCACTGCAACCAACGCCCCCATTAGAAACAAAATGCGCATTCAATCTACCTCTGCCCGGCCCCTGTCTTTGCAGGTGGTCCATACGGTTTTGCCCCACATGGTGGAATATGACGGGGCGCGTCCACCGATGCAATTGAGGATTGCGCCGATCAGGGATGTTCTTTGGTCGCAGGCAGGGATCGGCGCGATTTAGCTGGCCATGCGGGCGGCCATGATTGCAATGGCCTTTTGATAGACGCCTGCTGCGTTCCATTCCTGAATGACTGCAAAGTTTGGCTGCCCTTCCTGATATCCGGCCCCCGTCTGCCAGCCCTTCTGGCGCAGAAAGTTTGCCGTTGATGCAAGGCTGTCGGTCATGTTGGTCAGATCAATCACGCCATTGCCATCGCCGTCATAGCCATAGGCAATCACGTTGCCGGGCAGAAACTGGGTATGCCCCAGCTCTCCGTGCATGGCGCCTACGGTATTGGCCGAAAGTGCGCCCTGATCAACAAGCTTCAGCGCCGCCAACGCGTGCCCGGTAAAGAATTCGGACCGGCGGCAATCGTAAGCCAGCGTTGTAATGGCCGAGACGACATTGGCGTCGCCCATGAAATTCCCAAACCCGGTTTCCATGCCATGAATGGCGACCACGACTTCGGCGGGAACACCAAACACCCGCTCGATTGAGGCGTAAAAGGATGGGTTCGCAGCAATCCGGCGCTTGCCCTGGGCAACAATCGTGTCAGCACCGCGAATGCGCATGAAATCGGCAAGCTCGTAGCGGAACGATTTCTGGTTGCGGTCTGCATTGATCGTCCGGGTGGCGTAGCTTGTCTGCGCCAATGCGGCCAGGCCCCGGGCGCCAACACCTGCTTGCGCAGCTTCCTGGGCAAAGGCCGCTTTCCAGTTGGCAAAGCCACTGGCATCATTCCCGCAAGGTGCACCGATGGCTGGTGACGCTAGACATACGCATAGCGCAAACGCTGTTCTGAACATTGGGCTGTGGCCTCCGTGCTGCATTCTGGCGGCGATGTTAGCAGACCTGACCGGCCTGCCAAGCCGGGCGGGACTACTCGGCCTCTTCGGCTGGAATGGGCGCATCACCATAAAGCAGCTCGGCCAGGCGTTTCCGGCCGCGATTGATACGGCTTTTGATCGTTCCCATGGCCACACCGCATGTCTCGGCAGCCTCGTCATAAGACATGCCAATGGCGGCCACGAGGATCAGCGCTTCGCGCTGTTCGGTCGGCAGTAAGCCCAAGGCCTTTTCAAAGTCGATCAGGGCGATTTGCGCATCCTGCCCGTGCATGATGCTGGCCAGTTCGTCGAGGTCCTGACCATTCTCGCCAAAATCATTCTTGTTCTTGCGGATTTCGGAATAAAATGTGTTCCGTAAAATCGTAAAGAGCCAGGCGCGCAAATTGGTGCCAGCCTGAAACTGATGAAACTTCCGCCAGGCTTTGACAAGCGCGTCCTGAACCAGGTCATCGGCAAGCGTGGGATTCCGGGTCAGGTTCAGCGCAAAGGCCCGCATATCGGGGATGTGCTCGACGATCTCGTCACGCGGATCAGTTTGGTTATTTGAGGATCCCATTGTCAGGCCTTACTGCTCGGGTCTTCATCGTCGCGGGTGGGGGGCAGATTGCCATCACGCAGCTGGTCCAGCAGGTTCAGAAACCTTTCAGGCACCTTTTCATCGACCATTTTTTCGTAGGCGCGGCGGAGATTTTCATCTATCGCGCGCTCTACGTCCGGCTTTTTTGGTGCTTGGGCCATGACATTTCTCTTAAAAAAGTTGCCCTAGGGGCTGTTCACCGGTCGCCATAAGATTGTATTAGGTCGGCTAGCGCACTCATAAGGTTTGGTTGGTTATGCCAGAAGACAAGTCGGTTGACCATATTTCTGCGGAACTTGTACGGGAATTGCCCTTTTTACGCCGTCATGCTAGGGCGATGAGCGGCAATCAGACCAGCGGTGACGACCTGGCCCATGCAACCCTGCAAAAGGTTGCGCGCAATCTGAGCCTGCTGAATTTGTCATCTTCGATCCGTGTCGGCTTTTATCGGGCCTTCTTTCAAATCTGGAGCGAGTCAATCGTCGGTGCGGAAATGGCCGAACGGGGCCTGGCCGCAACGGCCCAATCGCATTTGCGCGATCTGACACCGGATTCGCGCCACGCATTGCTGTTATATGCCATTGCCGATTTCGCGGTCGAACAGATTGCCGAGATCATGGATGTTGCTGTCTCGCATGTAAACGACCTGATCAGCGAGGCCCGCGAAGAGATCAAGGCTAATATTTCCGGCCGCGTGATGGTGATCGAGGATGAGGCGATGATTGCGATGGATCTGCATGATCTTGTCATCGGCATGGGCCATGACGTCACAGGCGCCGCCGCGACCCATGCGCAGGCCGTGATGCTGGCGGCTGCGGAAAAACCTGATCTGATCCTGTCGGATATTCAGCTTGCTGACGGATCCTCAGGGATTGAAGCGGTTGACGAAATTCTGGAGGCCGCAGCAGGCACCCCGGTAATCTTTGTCACCGCATTCCCTGAAAGATTGCTGACGGGCGACCGTGCGGAACCCGCATTTGTGATAACCAAACCCTACTCCGAAGAGCAGATCAAATCAGCGGTCGGCCAGGCCATGTTTTTCAGAAGCAGCCAGGCCTTGCTAGACTAGGTTCAGGACCCAAACGCATTATTCGCGCGTTCCGGCGAACCGTGCTTCCCAATCGCTCCGCTCTTCATCGGTGATTTTCCGGAACAGATTGTCAGGCACGGTAAATGCATGCCCGGCGGGGAGCATATCAAGTGCTGCGGCGACATCGGTGGGCCATGTGTCATCAGTCGTTTGCATGGCTGAAATCATCTTGGCGGATGCATCGGGAATGAATGCCGCTGACAAGACCGCATAGATGCGGATCAGGTTCAGCGCCAGCCGGACCTGCATGGCGGCGGTTTCGGGATCTGTCTTGAAGGTTGTCCAGGGCGCGTTGGCCTGCAGATATTCATTGCCCAAGACCCAGATGGCCCGCAATTCGGCAGCTGCCTTGCGTACCTCGATTGCATCCATATGTCCCTCATAGGCGCGGATACGGGTTGTCAGATCAGCGATCAGTTGCGTCTCAGCAGGGCCATGGGCGCCGCCGTCCGGGACGGCCTCGCTGAATTTGGATCGGCAAAACTTGGTAATCCGGCTGACAAAATTACCCAGCACATCGGCCAGATCCTTGTTCACATCCGTCTGGAAGTTTTCCCAGGTGAACTCGGCATCCGACGATTCCGGCGCATGGGACAAAAGCCACCAGCGCCAATAATCTGCGGGAAGGATTTCAAGCGCCTGATCCATAAACACCCCGCGCCCGCGCGAGGTGCTGAATTGGCCGCCATCATAGTTAAGATAGTTGAACGACTTGATGTAATCGACCAGCTTCCAGGGTTCCTGCGTGCCCATGATCGTGGCGGGGAAAGACAGGGTGTGGAACGGCACGTTATCCTTGCCCATGAACTGGGTGTAGGTCACATCATCGGCGCCCTTGTCCGTGCGCCACCAGCGTTCCCAATCGGTCCCTTTGCTCGCGTCTTCCCATTCCTGCGCGCAGGCGATGTATTCAATGGGGGCGTCGAACCAGACGTAGAAAACCTTGCCTTCCATGCCCGGCCATGTCTGGTCGCCCTGTTTGACCGGAATGCCCCAATCCAGATCGCGGGTGATGCCGCGATCCTGCAGCCCGTCCCCATCGTTGAGCCATTTTTTGGCGATGGAGGTGGTCAGGATCGGCCAGTCGGTCTTGCTGTCGATCCACTGGGCCAGATCATCCTTCAGGTCGGACTGGCGCAGGTAAAGATGTTTGGTCTCGCGGACTTCCAATGCGGTCGCCCCCGAGATTGTCGAATGCGCGTCAATCAGATCGGTCGGGTCTAGCTGCTTGGTGCAATTGTCGCATTGGTCGCCCCGCGCGCTGTCAAAACCGCAATTGGGGCAGGTCCCTTCGATATAGCGATCAGGCAGAAAGCGGCCATCGGCGACGGAATAGACCTGTTCCTCGGTCACTTCCTTGATCAGCCCGACCTCGGCCAGACGGGTTGCAAATGCCTGGGTCAGCGCATGGTTCTGCGGGCTGGACGACCGGCCAAAGTGATCAAATGACAGCCCGAAACCCTCTGCGATCTCGGCCTGTAAGCCGTGCATCTCGGCGCAGTAGTCGGCGACGGGTTTGCCGGCTTTGGCGGCGGCCAGTTCGGCAGGCGTGCCGTGTTCGTCAGTGGCGCAGAGGAACAATACCTCATGCCCGCGCTGGCGCAGGTAGCGGGCATAAAGGTCAGCCGGAAGCTGGCTACCGACGAGGTTTCCCAGATGCTTGATCCCGTTGATGTAGGGAATTGCAGAGGTGATCAGATGACGGGCCATGGATTTCCTGAGATGGGTGTTGTGATGCGATCAACCCTCTAGCCTTCCTTGGCGGCTAGATCAAATGGGATGCGGTTTTCTTTCGGACAGTCACGGCGGCGCTATGGCGTTCGGGGCAGGAAGAGCGTAGGATTTCGCCCATAAAAACACCACAAAATGAGGAAGAGCATGAAAAAGATCATAAGTATCGTTGCGGCCGGCCTGATTGGCAGCGCTGCAAATGCGCAGGACATCTACGCAGGTGCGGCACTGGATTACGGATATCCGCATTCCGGTGACACACAGACAGTTGCGTCGCTGATTGCGGGGATCGGTCTTGGGCCCTGGTACGGGGCCGAGGTTGAGATCGGGGGCCGTATCGCGGGCGACGCTGATTACGGCACGCAGCGCCTGCGCGCCTGGGGTACCTACGATCTGGGTGCGGTCAAGGCACGCTTTGCCGGTGGCCTGACATCCTACGATCTGGGCGATAGCGAGGCTGATGGCTATAATCTGGGTGTGGGCGTCGAACGCAACTTTTCCGACAAGGTCACGTTGCGCGGCGAGTTCATCCGCGATTTCATGGACGACACCTTTACCGCAGCCGTCACCACGACGCGGGTGGCAGTTCTTTATAACTTCTAGCGGTCGCGTTTGCGCCGCAGCAGCTTGCCCACGGAAAAACTTGTGCGGGGGGCGTAGATATAGCGTGTGCGCGCCTCGGGCGCGCGCCGCACCCGCATTCGGCTGAGACCAAAGAGGATCAGCACGACATGCCCTGCCGAAATCAGGTAGAACATCGCGGCGGGGCCAAAGCCCGCAATCAGCGCCGAGGCGACATAGGGGGCCGCAATGGCCCCCAGCGCAAAGAAGAACATCAGCGCGGCGGAAAGTTCGACCCGCTGATCATCGCGGGCAAAATCATGGGCATGGGCGGCTGCGACCGAATAGATCGGGAAGGTGGTCAGCCCGAAAAAGCCTGATGCCAGCATGATGCCCGCCGATCCGGTTCCTGCCGCACCAACCGTGATCAGGGATGACAGCACCGCCGCAACGGACAGCCCGATCATCACCCAGCGCCGGTCATATTTGTCCGCCAGCCAACCGACCGGATATTGTGCCACTGCCCCGCCTGCAACAAAGGCTGCCAGAAAGTAGCCGATCTGGCTGGGATCCAGCCCGACCTCTTGTCCGTAGATCGGCCCGACCATCCGGAATGACGCACTGGATAGTGCCGCGACCAGCACGGCGGCCACCCCAAGCGGCGAACAGCGCCAGGCCAGCGAAGGGCGCAGACGCGTGGCTTTGGGCGTTTCAGGCTGGGTGAGTTTGGTAATTGTCAGCGGCAAAAGGGATGCACAGCACAGGATCGTCAGGACGTTATAGGCGATATATGTTTCAAGATTGGCCAGCGCGCCGATCATGAACTGCGCCAGAAAGGATGCACTGATATCGACGATCCGGTAGCTGCCCATGGCGCGGCCACGGGTTTCGTTGGTGACCTTTGCCTGCAGCCATGCCTCGATCACTGTGTAGCAGCCCGCGATGCAAATCCCCGAGGCCACCCGGAACAGCGCCCATAGCAAAGGGTCCTGAATGATCACATGTGCGGCAAGCCCGATCGCCCCCATGGCCGTAAAGGTCGCAAATGCCCGTGAATGCCCCACACTGCCCATCAGGCGCGGTGCCCACCAGCACCCGATAAAGAAGCCAAAGAAATGCGCCGAGCCGAGAAAACCCACCTCGGCCGGGCTGAACCCTGCATTGAGGCCTGTCAGCGCGTCCAGCGGCCCAACCCCGCCGGACGAGAGCTGTAGCAGCGTGACCGACACAAAGAGTGCCGCAAAGGAAATCAGCATGCGCATTTGCAAGCTATGCCGCAAATCGGCCCGGTGAAGCCAGCGAAATCACCGATGTGCTGTCCCGCTTATGCCTTGCCACCGCCGCCGCACCAGCTAGTGTCCGCCAAAACAGATGACGAGGCCCGCTATGGAAAAAATCTCTCTTGGTCGCAGCGATATCATGGTCAGCGATTGGTGCCTGGGCACGATGACTTTCGGCAATCAGACGCCCGAAGATGACGCGCATCGGCAGATCGACATGTCCGTGGATGCAGGCCTCAATTTTCTGGATACCGCAGAGATGTATCCGGTCAATCCGATCCGGGCGGAAACCGTGGGCCTGTCCGAGCAGGTGATCGGCAATTGGCTTGCCAAGACCGGCCGCCGCGATGACGTTGTGATCGCCACGAAAGTGTCGGGCAATAACCCGGGTTGGGTGCGTGAAGGCCGTGGCTATGACAGCGCGGTGATCCGCGAGGCTGTTGATGCGGCCCTTGTGCGTTTGCAGACCGATGTGATTGATCTTTACCAGATGCATTGGCCAATCCGTGGCTCATACATGTTCCGCCAGAACTGGGACTATGATCCGTCCGGCCAGAACCGCCAGCAGACCATGGACCATATGATGGATGTGCTGGGCGCATTGGGCGAGGCCGTGCGTGCCGGAAAGATCCGCACCATCGGTATGTCTAACGAAAGCGCCTGGGGCATGACCAAATGGATTGATCTGGCCGAGGATGCGGGCCTGCCTCGCATGGTGTCCGTGCAGAATGAGTATTCGCTGCTATGTCGTCTTTATGACACCGACATGGCCGAGATGGCGGTGAATGAGGATGTGACCTTGCTGTCCTTTTCGCCACTGGCATGTGGTCTTTTGACCGGGAAGTACCAGGGGGGCGCCGTACCGGATGGCAGCCGCATGTCGATCAATGCCGATCTTGGCGGGCGCATGACCGACAGGACCTTGCCCGCAGCGCAGGCCTATCTGGATATTGCGACTAAACATGGTCTGGATCCGGTGCATATGGCCCTCGTCTGGCAGCGTTGTCGGCCATTCCCGATTTCGGCGATTTTTGGGGCCACGACATCAGCGCAACTGGTGCAGATCCTCGCGGGTAAGGATCTGCGCCTGTCCGATGAGGTCGTGGCCGAGATTGAAGCGGCCCATAAGGCGCATCCGATGCCTTACTGACAAGGATGGGTTGAAACCCATCCTACGACGCTTCGATCCAGAACCGCGGTCCTGTATCTGTGATTTCTTCCAGCCCCATGGCCCTATAGGCCGCTTGCGCCGTCATGTTCTGTGCGTCAGTCCCGATTGTCAGCCCGCGCGCGCCGCGGGTGCCCGCATAGCGCGCGGCCGCCGCGATCAGGGCCCGGCCGATCCCCTTGTTGCGCTGTGTTTCGACCACATGCAGATGGTGAATATCAAATCGCGGTAATGCCGAATGCACGGCGATTGTTTCCAGAACCCCCGCATAGCCTGTGACGGCGCCATTTTCCCGTGCCACAAAAGCGATCCCCTTGGGATGTGAGCCAAAGAAGATATCCTGCAGCTGTTCCAGCGTGACCTGCGCCGTGTCCCCGTGAAAGGCCGAGAGTTCCCGGATCAGAGCCTGTATCTGCGCCAAATCGCGGCGTGTTGCGATGTCGATTGATATGTCAGTCATGTGATGTCCTTGCGATGATGTCCCGCAAGGGCGCAAACAACATCGGACCCATGCGGGCGGCTGTTGTGTTCAAGTATCGGAAATGGGCCAGCCGCCGTTATATGGCGTTGGTAAAATAGACGACCGTGATATGTGCCAAGTCTGTCATGCAAACCACCTGGCAGAGCTGCCCCCGATCTGTCAAGGATTGCGGCTTGTGCGGCCTGCCAATTTCAGGGAGTGTCGCGGAAATTGATATCGGAAGGGAGTAGACGGATGCCTTTGCAGATGAACCGCGACGTATTTATCACCTGTGCGGTGACAGGATCCGGATCTACCCAAGACCGCAGCCCGCATGTCCCGCGATCCCCCAAGCAGATTGCCGATAGCGCCATTGATGCGGCCAAGGCGGGCGCGGCGGTTGTTCATTGTCATGTGCGCGATCCTGAAACGGGGGTGCCATCGCGCGATCTGGCATTGTATCGCGAAGTCACCGACCGCATCCGCGCTGCCGAGGTCGATGTTGTCCTGAACCTGACGGCCGGCATGGGGGGCGACATGGTCTTTGGCGGGGTCGAGCAACCGCTGCCGACTGTCGCCGGGACGGATATGGTGGGCGCGACAGAGCGTGTGGCCCATATTGCCGCCTGCCGGCCCGAGATCTGTACGCTTGATTGCGGAACGATGAATTTCGCCGAAGCTGATTATGTAATGACCAATACGCCGGGCATGTTGACGGCGATGGGCCGGATGATGACGCAGCTTGGCGTCAAGCCCGAGATCGAAGCGTTTGATACAGGCCATCTATGGTATGCCAAGCAGCTGGTGGCGGATGGCGTATTGGATGCGCCTGCGCTGGTGCAGCTGTGCATGGGGGTGCCATGGGGCGCGCCGGATGACCTCAATACGTTTATGGCCATGGTCAATAACGTCCCGCCTGACTGGACATTCTCGGCCTTTGGGCTGGGAAGATCGCAGATGCCTTATGTTGCTGCCGCTGTTCTTGCAGGCGGCAATGTGCGGGTCGGGCTGGAAGACAACCTGATGCTGGACCGGGGTGTGCTGGCCACAAATGCCCAACTGGTGACCCGGGCGGTCGGCATTATCGAGGGGCTTGGCGCCACGGTCATCGGCCCCGCGGAGGTCCGTGCCAAGCTGGGCCTGACCAAGCAGTCCCCGGCATGAGGGCGCTTGCACTTTGTCTGGGCCTTGCGGCCTGTGGTTTGCCCGGCGAAGATGTCGGCGGCCTGTTAGAGGTCTATCGCGACACCGAGGTGCCAATATCTTCGCAAGCGGTCTTTGACCCCGCACGCTATACCGGGCTGTGGTACGAGGTTGCCCGCTTTCCGGTCCCGTTCGAAGCCGGATGTGTCGGGGTGACCGCCGAATATGGCTTGCGGTCGGATGGGACGGTCTCGGTGCTGAACACCTGCCGCAATCCCGATGGCAGCATCAAATCAACCATTGCCGGCAGCGCCGAAATCGTGGGTCCCGGCCGTTTGAAGGTCAGTTTCCCGACGGTACCTTTCGGCGCCGCGGATTACTGGGTTCTTTGGGTGGATGCGGACTACCGGACGGCTGTCGTTGGCGCACCAAATGGCCGGTCCGGCTGGATTTTGAACCGTGATCCGGAGATCCCGCCCGACCGGTTGGCCGCGGCCCGTAGCGTTTTGGCTTTCAACGGGTATAAGCTGGATCGACTGATGGAGGTGGCGCAATGAAACGTCTGGTTGTGGGCTTTGTGATTTTGCTTGCCGGTTGCGATGGGGTTCCCCTTGGCGGCGGTGGCGGGCTTGGTGTTGGGTCGGACGGCGGCAGACAGGAATTCATGGTCATCGGCAACCGCATGACGTTCGAGCAATGTCGCGCCCGGGGTGGGCTGATTATTCGCGATGCGGCCACCAGAATGATTGCCTGCGATCCCACAATCCGGCGCGAGCCTGTGCCAGCGGACGAGTTTGACAATCCGGCCAACCCGCCAGCCGCAACCTGACATGACGCAAGTGGCAGCGATCATCGGCGGCGGCGTCATCGGTGGCGGTTGGGCGGCGCGTTTCTTGCTGATGGGTTGGGATGTTCGCGTCTTTGATCCTGATCCGGAGGCACAGCGCAAAATCGGCGAGGTGATCGACAATGCGCGCCGATCATTGCCCGGGCTGTCGGATGTGGCGCTGCCCCCCGAGGGGACCCTGCAGTTTCACGACACGATTTCTGACGCGGTCGCAGATGCGACATGGATCCAGGAAAGCGTGCCAGAGCGGCTGGAGCTCAAGCGCAAGGTGTTTCAGACCGTGCAGTCCCATTGCGCCCATGATGCGGTGATCGGGTCATCGACCAGCGGGTTCAAGCCGTCGCAATTGCAGGGATGCGCCACCCGTCCCGATCAGATTATCGTCACCCATCCTTTTAACCCGGTCTATCTGCTGCCCTTGGTCGAACTGGTCGGCACGTCGCAAAACCCGGATGCGTTTCTGGATCGGGCCAAGGCCGTCTTGACCGGTCTGGGGATGTATCCATTGCAGGTTCGGGCCGAAATTGATGCCCATATCGCGGATCGCTTTCTCGAAGCTGTCTGGCGCGAGGCGTTATGGCTGATCAAGGACGGGATTGCCACCACGCAAGAGATTGACGACGCGATCCGCTATGGTTTCGGCCTGCGCTGGGCGCAGATGGGGCTGTTCGAAACCTACCGGATTGCCGGTGGTGAGGCGGGCATGCGCCACTTCATCGAACAATTTGGACCAGCCCTAGC
Organism: Yoonia sp. SS1-5; assembly: GCF_038443705.2. Taxonomy (NCBI): domain Bacteria; kingdom Pseudomonadati; phylum Pseudomonadota; class Alphaproteobacteria; order Rhodobacterales; family Paracoccaceae; genus Yoonia; species Yoonia rhodophyticola. The sequence continues at coordinate 3,938,679 of NZ_CP151767.2, forward strand.
CTGGCCGTGGACCAAGTTGATGGATGTACCCGAGCTGACCGAAGACCTGATCGCCCAGATTGCCGGACAGTCCGATGCGCAATCAGGGCAGTATTCAATCCGCGATCTGGAGCGGGCGAGGGATGACAACCTGGTGACCATCCTGCGTGGATTGAAGGCGCAGAATTGGGGGGCGGGCGCGCTGCTTAACCGCCATGACGCGGCGGTAGAAGGCGCGATCGTACTGCCCGATGATCTGTCACACCCGATCGTCACGGTGAAACGGGCCATCCCGCTCGACTGGACGGACTATAATGGCCATATGAACGAGGCGCGGTATTTGCAGGCTTTTGGCGACGCGACCGACCGGATGATGATCCTTGTTGGCTGTGACGCAGATTATATCGCCGCCGGGCAAAGCTATTTCACCGCCGAGACCCATATTCGCCATCTGGGCGAGGCCAAGGCGGGCGCGGTCATCCGGATTACAACGCAGGTCCTGCAGGGGCAGGGTAAGAAGATGCACTTGTTCCACCAGATGTTTGCGGGCGACCAGCTGATTGCGACAGGTGAACATATGATGATCCATGTCAGCTTGCAGACGCGACGGGCCTGCCTGCCCAGTACGTCACTCGCGCAGACGCTGGGCCGGATCGCCGCGGCCCATGCGGCACTGCCCCGACCCGCGGGCGTGGGCAAGGCGGTTGGTGTAAAAGGGTGATCGGCCGCCGGCGCACGTGGCCCGACAAGAACCGGGTGACATAGATCATGGAACTCTGGATCCCGATCACACTTGGCGCTGCATTTGCGCAGACACTGCGTTTCATGCTGCAAAAACACTTGAAGTCCACGCAGCTGTCCACCGCTGGCGCGACCTTTGCGAGATTTGTGTATTCGGCCCCCTTGGTTGCCGTCATCGCAGTGGTCTATGCGCGCAGCAGCGGGCAGGGCAGCCCGCAGATCCCGGTTGCCTTTTGGCCCTATATGCTTGCCGGCGGGATTTCGCAGATTGTCGCAACCATGTGCGTGGTTGCGTTATTTGCCCATCGCAATTTCGCGGTCGGGATCACGTTCAAAAAGACCGAGGTCCTGCTCAGCGCGCTGGTTGGATTTGTTGTCCTGGGCGATGTCTTCACCCTGCCGGCGCTGGGAGCGATGGTCCTGGGGCTGGCAGGGGTCTTGCTGCTGTCTGATCCGCCGGGCGGTTCGGGACCATTGCATCAACGTATCTTCAACCGGGCCACGGCACTGGGGTTGGGGGCAGGGCTATTGTTCGGGGTCTCCGGCAACGGCTATCGAGGGGCGGCGCTGGCGCTGGAACATGGTGATTTCTTTTACCGGGCCATTGTCACACTGGCGTTTGTGACGGCCTTTCAAAGTCTGGCCATGGCGTTGTGGCTGGTCTGGCGCGAACGGGGGCAAATCACGGCCGTACTGGTCGCATGGCGGATCGCCGGGCTGGTCGGGCTGACCAGCATGATCGGGTCCATCTGCTGGTTTGCGGCCTTTACCCTGCAAAACGTGGCTTATGTAAATGCGCTTGGGCAGGTTGAGTTGTTGTTTTCAATTGTGATCGGCGCCGTCGTTTTCGGGGAACGTATCTCGGCCCGGGAATGGCAGGGGCTGTCACTGCTGACCCTCAGCGTCATTGCTTTGGTGCTGGCGATCTAGGGTTAAGACCCATTGGCCGGCTTACAACAGTTGTTTGCCGCCCAGCCTGCTGATCAGATGCGCCTCGTCATCGTTGCGAAAGAACGGGACGCTGGGCACCGGACCGCCGCGGGCGACATGGGTCATAAGCTCACCCAGAACAACCTGCGTAATAAAGGGCAGATCGAAATTGCGGGCGTCAGCCAGACGGATCCACTGCAGATGCGACAGCTCGTCCTCGGCGCCGCTGAAATCGTCAGGGTCCGTGGTCAGCTTGTCTGCATCGGCCAGAAAAAAGCGGGCGTCAAAGCGGCGGGGCCGGCCCTTTGGGGTGACGGCCCGAAAGAAGAATTCCAATGCCTGCCCATGTGGCCTGTGCCCGGTGGCGGCAAAGCCGCGCCAGCCCGGGGGGGCGTCGGGCCAATTGTCAGGTTGGCCAAGGATCTGGCCGGTTTCCTCCCAAAGCTCGCGGATGGCGGCGGCCACCAGCGCCTGCGCGGGCAAAGCGCTGTCGAGGGCCAGACGGGTTTCGCTGACAGCATCAAGACGACCAACGGGAATGGTGGCATCATTGACGTCTACCGCGCCACCCGGAAAGACGAATTTGCCGGGCATGAACGCAGCCGTTGCACCGCGCTGTCCCATCAACACGGCAGGATCGGTCCCCTGATCGCGGATGATGATCAGTGTCGCGGCGTCCCGAATGGCGGTTTTGTTCATCCCCTTACCCTTTTTCGCGGGTCAGGCAGAATGACCGAACCCATGCATGCGTCGGGCCCACTGAATGCCCACAACCATACCTTTCAACCTTGGCAGAAGATAAAGCGACAACGCAACCGCGCCAATTGCAAGGATCGTCGCCATTACCAGCGGATCAGGGCGCAGGTGAACCCACATGATATGCATCGCAAAACCAAGGATATGGGCAACCAGTAGGATCGTCAGATAGGCAGGGCCGTCATCTGCGCGGTGATGGTGCAGCGCCTCTTGGCATACCGGGCATTGGTCTGTGACCTTCAGGTAGCCTTCGAACATGGCGCCATCACCGCAATTGGGGCAGCGACGGCAAACGCCGTGCCACATGGCGGGTTTCATTGGCCGGTCGTCGCCTATTGTCTGTGCGTCGGACATTCGTAAGCTCCATTCTGTTAGAGGTCACATGGCCCAATGGGCACAATATTAAAAGGGTGGTGTGGCACTTTGCGCCAGCCTTGGGCTGATTTTTGTCATCCGTCTCAACTTTTTTGCGACATTCGCGACGGAATACCGACAGTGCGACGTTGAAGGAGGGTCAGCGCGGCAAAACTGGCTGCGCGATTGATCACAAATGAGGAAAGCAGATGAAAAAGACAGCAATGATGACAATGTTCGTATTGGCACTAAGCGGGGTTGCGGGTGCCGCATCCGCCGATGACCGACCTGACTTCGCTACACTCGACAGCAATGGCGACGGCGCGTTGAGCCTGGCCGAGATACAGGCACGCGGTCAGATGCGGTTTGACGAGGCTGACAGCAACGCAGATGGCGCATTGTCGGCGGAAGAGCTTGCAGCCGCTAGCGCACGCAACGCAACAGAGCGCAGCGCGCGCATGCTGGAACGGCTGGACGCCAATGGCGACGGTTTGCTGCAGCGCGATGAAATGCAGCCGCGCGGTGGCGACAGGGCCGCAAAGATGTTCGAAAGGGTGGATGCAGATGGTGACGGCCAGCTGAGCGAGGCGGAATTTGATGCAGCCAAAGCCCGATGGGGCAATCGGCGTGGTGGCCCGCGCGGGCGTGGGTAAGGATGCATCTGGTGGCGGCCATCCCGGCTGCCACCGATTGCACGGCGGCCACCGGCGAGGTAGCAGAACTGCGCATGATCACAGCGTCGTCCCCTGATGCGCAGGTCTCTGACGAGGCTTTGCTGGTTGCCTTCGCGCTTGGCGATGGGCAAGCCGCACGCGACTTGTCCGTGCGGCTTTTGCCACGGGTGCTGGCGCAGGCCTATCGGATGTTAGGCGATCAGGCAGCGGCCCAGGATGTGTCGCAAGAGGCGATGATGCGTCTTTGGAAAATTGCGCCTGACTGGCGGCAGGGTGAGGCGCAGGTCAGCACCTGGCTTTACCGGGTCGTGGCCAATCTGTGTACCGACCATCTGCGCAAGCGGCGCCCGATATCGGCATTGGATGATGTGGCCGAACCTGCCGATCCGGCCCCCGGTGCAGTGGCTGGCTTGCAGCACAAGGCGCGCATGCAGGCCCTTGCCGATGGGCTGGCCGCCTTGCCACCCCGACAGGCCCAGGCCGTATCGTTACGGCATCTGGAGGGGTTGTCGAATGCTGAAATCGCACAGATCATGCAGATCAGTCTGCGGTCTGTTGAAAGCCTGACAGCGCGGGGCAAACGCGCGCTCGCCGCCGCAATGGCAAACCGGAAAGAAGAGTTGGGATATCAAGATGACTGACCCAAATGACAAATGGCTTGATGCAATCCTGGACGATGCGCGTGATGCCCGCCCACAGGTGCCTGACGCCTTGATGGCGCGTGTTCTTGCGGATGCGGCTGCAGCGCATGCGCCCCCCGAACCGGTCATGTCAAACGCGCCGCGCGGTTGGGCCGCAATTGCACAGCTGCTGGGCGGCATGCCTGCCTTGGGTGGTCTTGCCACGGCTGCGGTGGCCGGGCTCTGGCTGGGCATCGCACCCCCGCCCGTGATCGAGACATTCTCGGCCGGCCTTTTTGGGGATACCGTGTCGGTCAACATACTTGAGGTTGATGACTTCATTCTGGCGGGGGATATCGCAGATGGCTGATCCGAAGGTTGCAAAACCCGCGCGCATGTTGCGGGTCGCGCTGGTGATTTCGCTGGCATTGAACCTGCTGATCGTGGGTATCGTTGTCGGGGCGGCGGCCAGCGGCAAATTTGCCAATGGCCCGCCGCGCGCCTTCGATCTTGGATTTGGGCCCGTTGGTCGGGCGCTGGACCGGGATGAGCGGCGGGCAATCGGGACCGCGATGCGACGCGATGCGGATCTGCGCGCCATGAATCCGCGCGCGCATGTGGCCCAGATGGTTGATGTGCTGCGCCAGGTTCCGTTTGATCCCGATGCGCTGACTGCGGTGATGCAGACCCGGCAGGCGCAGATGTCGCAGATACAGTCCAAGGCACAGGCAAATCTGGTCGCGCAGATCACGGCCATGTCGCCAGAGCGGCGCCAGATTTTCGCAGATCGGTTGGCGCAGGAACTGCAGCGCCCGCGGAATGACCGAAAATCGTCAGGCGGCTGAGCGGCTGGCCGCGCGGCTGATCGCCACCTGATCCCGCCCGGCCGATTTTGCGGCGTATAGTGCGGTATCGGCTTCATCGCACATTTGTTTGGCGGCCTTTTCGGTCAATTCCGAATGCGGCCGCACGGCCACGCCGACCGAAACGGTGACGTTCAGCGGCGGATGGGCCTTGCCCACATCAAAGGGTGCCCGGTTGACGATCCGGCGCAGCCTGTCGGCAGCCGCATGTGCTTGCGCTGCGCTGGTACGGGGCATCGCGATCAGAAATTCCTCGCCGCCGACCCGGGCGACCAGATCAATCGCGCGCAGGTTTTCGCGCAGCCGATCAGCCAGTTGCACAAGCACGCTATCGCCTGCCGGATGGCCAAAACGGTCATTGATGGATTTGAAATGATCAATATCCAGCATCATGATCGCAAGGGCTTGGCCCGACAGGCGCGATTGCTCGACCAGACGGCCCAGATGCGGGTCGACATAACGCCGATTATAGAGGCCCGTCAGCGGATCGGTCAGTGCGGCCTGTAGCCCGTTGCGAACGGTTGTGCGCAGATGATCATGCGTTCGTTTACGCCGGATCAGCGCCTTGGCCCGCAGGGTAATCTCGGCGGTGGCCAGACATTCGGGCACCGCATCATCGGCGCCAAGATCAAGGAACATCGCCGCGATATCAGGGCTGGCATCCGGCGTAATGACCAAAAGACCCGATTGGCGTGTGGCCGCGCGCGACCGCAAGTCCGACACCAGTCCAAATAATTGCCGGTCATCCCCGTGCTGTCGTGTCCCGTCGATCACAAACAGATCGGGGGCGGGCCGGGTGCTGTTGTTCTTCAGCACCTCTGGCGTCCTGATCTGTTTCACAGGCAGCGCCAGCCCGTACCGCAGCATATCCAGCAACCCACTTGCATCTGTATCGTCCGGGGTCAACAAAGCCACTTTCGCGGGCGGCTGGAATTGCGCCGGTGCTTCCTCGAACCCAAGCGCGCGGCTTGTCGTATCGCGCATCAGCAGGTCTTCCCATGCACTGCTGACGCGCAAAAGGCTCCGGATACGGGCCATCAACAACACGTCATTCATCGGATTGGGCAAAACGTCATCCGCGCCCGCATCCAATGCAGCAAGCCGGGCCCGGGCCGTATCGGCCACGCCGACGGCAATCACCGCGATATTGGCGGTTTCCCTTTCCGATTTGAGTGTTTTACAAAAGGCATGCCGATCTTCCACCGGATCAGAGAGGTTAATGAGGATAAGGTCCGGCCGGTTTGTGGAAATGATGGCCTCGGCCTCGATTCTGCTACCGCAGGCATCTACCTGAAATTGCGCAGCAATCATCTTTACCTTCAACACAATGCGATTGGTTGCGACGGTATCAACAATCAGAATTCGGCCGGGCATTTCGTCTCTCCTCAAGAGCGGATCGCGTCAAAGTTGGCCCAATTTCTGCCCAAAAAGTTAAGAAACGGTTGCCGAAAAAATGAGGATTGTAAATGAACCCTGAACAGGCCCAGACGATCGCTATTCAGGCCCTTGGCTGGTTGGCCGGGAATGATGAACTTTGCCCTGTTTTTCTAGGATCAACCGGCGGGTCGGTTGATGATATGCGCCAAAAAGCGGCTGATCCGGCGTTCCAAACGGCAGTGCTGGATTTCCTGACCATGGATGATGCATGGGTCATCGCTTTTTGTGACAGCGCAGGGCTGGCCTATGATATGCCGATGCGCGCCCGCGCCTGCCTGCCCGGGGCAGAGCAGGTTCATTGGACCTGACCATGGGGCAGGGGACAAAAGGGGCTCCCATTCGGGGCATGATCTTTGACAAGGATGGCACGCTTTTCGATTTTGATGCGACCTGGGCCGCCTGGACCAAGGCAATGCTGCAACGCGAGTTGGACGGCGACGCAGACAGGATCGCCGCCATGGCGGATGCCATGGGCTTTGATCTTGGGTCGGAACGGTTTCGCAATGGCAGCCCGGTTGTGGCCGGTACTGCAGGCGAGATCGCCGATATCATGCTGGAATTTCTGCCCGATGCGGATCGCGACCAGCTATTGCATCGGATGAACACGCTGGCCGGTGACGTGGCACAGGTCGCGGCGGCCCCACTGCGCCCGCTCCTGGCTGATCTTCGGTCCCGCGGGTTGCGCCTTGGTGTTGCGACCAATGATGCAGAGGCGCCTGCGCTTGTACATCTGGACCGGGCGGGCATACGCGCCCAGTTCGATTTCGTGGCCGGCTATGACAGCGGGCATGGGGGCAAACCTGCGCCCGGGCAATTGCATGCCTTCTGCGATCAGACCGGCCTTGTGCCGGAATGCTGCGTGATGGTGGGCGACAGCTTGCATGATCTGCATGCCGGGCAGGCCGCGGGGATGATCACAATCGGGGTGCTGACCGGTCCAGCCCCGGCGGAGGAGCTGGCCCCATTTGCAGCGGTGGTTTTGCCCAGCATCGCGGCGATCCCCGACTGGCTGGACCGCCGCTAGGGGCCATTTCCGACACTCGGTGTCGGTTTTCACGGACACACGGACCATCCGCCCTGCCAGTCTGGTGCCTGACCGGAGGGACACAGATGGCGGATCGCAGCAAGACTAGACGACGTGGCGGCGGGCGTGCGGGCAATGCGGCACGGCGCATGACCGCAAGCATTGATCAGATGCCCTGGAACCCCCCGATCAATCATGACCGACCCACCGAACCGCTGGGGCCTGAAGGGGTGCAGGCGATCCATGATGGGGCAATGCGCATCCTGGAGGATATCGGGATCGAGTTCCTGAACGAAGAGGCATTAGGACTTTTCAAACAGGCCGGATGCAAGGTGACGGGGACCAATGTGCGGATGGGCCGCGACTGGGTGATGGAAATGCTGGGACATGCGCCAGCGCAGTTTGACATCACCCCCCGCAACCCTGATCGCAAGATCACGATTGGCGGAAAACATATCCTGTTTGGCAATGTCTCATCCCCGCCGAATTATTTCGACCTTGAGATCGGCAAGAAGGTCGCCGGCAGCCGGGCACAATGTGCGGATCTGCTGCGCCTGACCCAATTCTTCAACTGCATTCATTTTGCCGGCGGCTATCCGGTTGAACCGGTGGATATCCATGCCTCGGTCCGGCATCTGGATGTGGTCTACGACAAGATGACCCTGACCGACAAAGTTGCGCATGCCTATTCGCTGGGCAAAGAGCGGGTCGAAGACGTGATGGAGATGGTCAAGATCGCCAGCGGGCTGACCGAGGAGGCGTTTGCCGCAAAGCCGCACATGTATACCAACATCAACTCGACCTCGCCGCTCAAGCATGATGTGCCGATGATTGACGGCTGTTTGCGATGCGTGCGGCGCGGGCAGGCTGTGGTTGTCACCCCGTTCACGCTGGCCGGGGCCATGGCGCCGGTCACAATGTCCGGCGCTGTGACCTTGTCGATTGCAGAAGCGCTGAGCGCGATTGCCTTATTCCAATATGTTGCACCGGGCGCTGCATGTGTGATCGGCACGTTCACCAGTAATGTTGATATGAAATCGGGCGCCCCCGCCTTTGGCACGCCCGAATATATGCGGGCGACACAGATGACCGGGCAGATGGCCCGCTTTTACGGGTTGCCGATGCGCGCCTCGGGGGTGTGTGCAGCGAATGTGCCTGACGGGCAAGCCATGTGGGAGACCTCAAATTCGCTTTGGTCTGCTGTCCAGTCTGGCACGAATGTCGTCTATCACGCCGCAGGCTGGCTGGAAGGCGGGCTGATCGCCAGCCCCGAGAAATTCGTCATGGATTGCGAAGTGCTGCAAATGATCCAGCGTTACATGGAGCCTGCTGTGATTGCCACGACCCCCGACGACATCGCGGTCGCGGCAATCAAGGAGGTTGGGCCAAACGGGCATTTCTTTGGGATAGATCACACGCAGGAACGCTATGAGACCGCGTTCTATCAACCCTTCGCCTCGGACTGGCGCAACTTCGAAGCATGGGAGGCGGCAGGCGGCGTTTGGACGGCGGAACGGGCGCATCGGATATTCAACGACATCATCCACAATTTCGAGGCGCCGCCGATGGATGTCGCGGTCAAGGACGCGCTTGCCGATTTTGTGGCACGCCGCAAGGCAGAGGGCGGCGCACCAACTGATTTCTAGAAAGCGGGTCCTGACCCTAGCTGGCAGGCGTCACACAGTCGGTGAATGTATCAGCCATCCGGCGGATCAGTTCCGGATAGAGGTCCGGGCCGGGTGTCAGATTGGCGCCAGTGCCATCAATCATCGCGGTCTGAACATCTGTCCCGTCAATCAGAACCGATACCCAGTTTTCACCGATTTCTGCGTCGCTGAAGACGCAGGTGACATCGCCGCTGAGCACCAGATCACGCAATTCACCCATATGGGACGGGCCGGGATCATGCGCATGCATGTCGGCAATCACGCCTGCCTTGGACAGATCGTGGAAATCCTCGAAATAGCGATACCCATCATGCGGCATGATGAAACCGGCCTCGGAATACGGCGCGAGCTTGTCGCTGATCTCGACGTTCAATTGCCCAAGTGCCTCGGCGGCTGCATTGGCATTGGCCATGTAGGTGCTTTCGTTTGCCGGATCGGCGGCGGAGAGTGCCATGCCGATCTCAATAGCCCAGTTGCGGGCGACAAAGGGTGCCAGCCAGCCATGCGGGTCAATTGCGCCGTCTTCGGTGTCGCCTTCCCGAATTGGGGTCCACAGGACGCTTTCGGTCAATGCCGTTTTGTCAGCGGTCGGGGCAAGCGCGTTAAGCGGGTCTTCCAGCCACGGGGTCAGTTCTGGCCCCACCCAGATGATCAGGTCGCTATTGGCAAGCTTGTCCGCATCGCTGGGGCGGAGCGCAAAGTCGTGCGGGTCCGCACCGGGTGGCAGCAACAGATCAGGGCTGCCCAGATCGCCCATGACCTGAGCCACCAGACTATGAATAGGCGCGATATCGGTCATGACCCGCGGCGAATCTGCAAACGCCGCCGCCGGCAAAAGACATAAACAACTAATCAATCGACGCATGGGCAATATCCTTGTGATTTCATTCCGGCTTTCCTATAGGAGGTATGTTATAACATAACAAGGTGTTCTTATGCCCGATACAAAAGGCTTTTCCAGCCACGATCACAGCACCTGCGTGCAAGCTGCGCTGACGGCTGCAGACACAGCCTGCCGGACACGTGATGTGCAACTGACGCCGGTGCGCAGGCGGGTGCTTGAGATCCTGCTGGAAAGTCACGCGGCAATGGGGGCCTATGATGTGCTGGCGCGGCTGGACGCCGAGGGGCTGGGGTCAAAACCGCCTGTTGTCTATCGGGCGTTGAGCTTTCTGGTCGAGAACGGGTTCGTTCACCGCATCGAACGGCTGAACGCATTTATTGCCTGCGCGCATCCTGGTGCGCATCATGATCCGGCTTTCATGATCTGCCGGTCCTGCGGAAAGGTCGCCGAAGCCCTGGCAAGCGCAACCGCACTTGGACAGCAGGCCGCAGATAGCGGGTTTCAGGTGGAACAAACGGTCATAGAAGCCGAAGGGCTGTGCCCGGACTGCCAGACGGAGGGCGCATAATGCCATTGATTGACGCGCGCCATCTGGGGTTCGGGCAGGGGGGGCAACAGATATTGCAGGATGTCAGCCTCGCCCTAGAGCCGGGCGAGATCGTGACCATTGTCGGCCCGAACGGGTCGGGGAAATCCACGCTGCTGCGGTTGCTGATCGGGGCCATCAAGCCGCAGAAAGGACGTGTTGACCATGCGCCCGGCCTGCGGATCGGCTATGTGCCGCAAAAGCTGCATATCGACCCGACCCTGCCCATCACCGTCAACCGCTTCCTGCGCCTGCCCGTCCCGGTCGGAAAGCAAGAGATTGCTGACGCGCTGCATGTCGCGGGTGTGCCACATGTCGGTGACCGGCAAATGGCGGATCTGTCAGGCGGGCAGTTTCAACGGGTATTGCTGGCGCGGGCCGTGCTGGGCCGCCCCGATGTGTTGATGCTTGATGAGGCCACGCAGGGGTTGGATCAACCGGGCTCGGCTGCGTTTTATCAGCAGATTGATGCGGTGCGCCGCGATATTGGCTGCGCGATCCTGATGGTCAGTCACGAGCTGCACGTGGTGATGAGCGCCTCTGACAGGGTGATCTGCCTTAACGGCCATATCTGCTGCGAAGGCGCGCCCGAGGTGGTGACCGCGACTGCAGAGTATCGCGAACTCTTTGGGACGGGCACGGGCGGCGCGCTCGCGCTCTACCGGCACGAGCATGATCACGGGCATGATCATGGGCACGACCATCACCATCACAACGAGGCTGCGGAATAGATGTTGGATGACTTTCTGATCCGGGCAGCGCTTGCAGGTGTGGGGACTGCGATCATTGCGGGCCTTTTGGGGTGTTTCGTCGTGTGGCGGCGGATGGCCTATTTCGGCGATGCGACCGCGCATGCGGCTGTTCTGGGGGTCGCATTGGCGCTGGCGTTCAAGGTCAGCATCATCGCAGGTGTGGGGCTGGTCGCCGTGGTCATGGCGCTGATCATCCATTGGCTTAGTGACAAGGGGCATGCGGTTGATACGCTTTTGGGGGTGCTGGCACATGCGGCTTTGGCGCTGGGACTGGTGGCTGTCACCCTTATCCCCGGGCAGCGCGTTGACCTTGATGCCTATCTGTTTGGTGACGTGCTGACGGTCACGCAGGGCGATCTGGGCGTGATCTGGGGCGGGGTGCTGATTGTCGGCTTTATCCTTTGGCGGCGCTGGGCGGCAATGCTGACCGCCACGCTTAGCCCTGATCTGGCCCATGCGGCAGGCATTGATCCGCGCCGGGAACAACTGATCCTGACATTGATGCTGGCGGGTGTTGTCGCGGTGTCGATCAAGGTCGTGGGCGCGCTGCTGATCACCGCATTGCTGATCATCCCCGCGGCAACGGCGCGACGATTCGTACACACACCCGAGCGGATGGCCCTGCTATCCGTCTGCATCGGGGCGATGGCCGCACTGGGGGGACTGCAGATGGCGCTTGCGCTTGATACGCCGATTGGGCCGTCCATCATCTGCATTGCAGCCCTTATGTTCCTATTGTCGTTAATTAGTGAACAATTGCGTCGGATTGGCGCTTAATTGCCGTTCTGACGTCCTAGAGCTGCCTTAGCATTGCCTCGTTCTTTGTTCATCTCTTATCCCTAGAAGTGGGACAAGAGGACAAATCTATGAAACGCATCGTGACCCTTATTGCGGGCATGCTGATGGCTGTCATCGGCAGCCAGGCGGCAGCTGCCAATTGCGGGACCCCCGCCAATGTGAATACGCTGGCTTCGGAGATTGCGGCGGGCCTGAATGCAAGCCGACGGGCCAATGGTCAATCCGAACTGGTTTTCAACCGCCAGCTTGGTCGCGCTGCCATGGTGCATGCTTGCGACATGACTGTGAACAACTTCTTTGATCACCGCGGATCGGATGGTTCGAACTCGCAGGCGCGGGTCCAGAAGACCGGCTACAACGACTGTATCGTGGCTGAAAACCTTGCCTGGGGCTATCCGCAGTCCGAGCAGATTATCAATGGCTGGATGAAATCCCCCGGACACCGCCGCAACATGCTGCACCCTCGGATCGAGGAATTCGGTATTGGGATTACGGAAGGCCCCAAAGGTCCTTATTGGGTGCTGGTCGTCGGCAAAAGCTGCTGATCCAAAACAAGATTTTTGATTGCGCCCATCGTTTTACGTTGGGCGTTTTTGTTTGCGCCACATCCCTGCGCTGCCCGCGCCTTATGCGGCCGTATCCATCCAGATGGTCACCGGCCCGTCATTGACAAGGCTCACCGCCATATCCGCCCCAAAGGCACCTGTCGCGGTGTGAATGCCAAGCTGTGGTGTGGCAGCGGTCGAAAAGCCGGGCCTGTTGCCGCGGGATGTATCAGCGGCAAGTATAAATTGGCTGACAATCAACGCGCTGCCACCCGTATCAACAAGTGATTTGTTCATCTTCCCGGCCTCGTCTGCGAATATGCGCAGCTTGCTGATCTTCCGGGCCAGTTGTCCGGGTTGGGTGGCATCATCGCCGTCCATCGCGCACACCAGAATAAGCAGCCCCGGACCGATTTCACCGATAACCTGACCGTCAACACGCACAGCAGCTTCGGTGACCCGTTGCAGCAATGCCCTCACAATTCGTGCGCCCAGGGTGGATTTGCACCCGCGCGGCTGACGGTAATGGCGGCAACTTTTGCGCCGAATGCTGTGGCTGCTTGCAGATCGTCGAGGCTGGTTTGTGCGAAATTATCCTTTGTCAGATGCCCGCTGCGCTGCAGATGGGCGAGGAAGCCGGCACTGAATGTGTCGCCCGCCCCGACCGTGTCGACCACCGTGGCCTTTTCAGCCGCAACATCGGCCTGATCGTCACGGGTCAGAACGGTGACGCCATCGGCCCCGCGTGTCAGCAAAATGACAGCCGCCTTTGCGCCGCCATCGAACAACGCCCGTGCATCGGTACCGCCGGTGATCCATGCAAGATCCTCGTCAGATGTCTTGATGATGTCTGCCATGCCCAGCATACTATTCAGCCGCTGGCGATAGGCGGCTTCATCGGTGATGAAGGACGGTCTGATATTGGGGTCGATCATTGTCACCTTTGTCGGCGCCTCGCGCTGCATCAGGTGCTGATAGACCGCGCCGCAAGGTTCAACCACAAGGCTGATGCCACCGAAAAACAACGCGTCGGCCTGCACCGGTGGCAGGTCATCGTCCGACAGCATGCGCCCGGCGGTATTTTCATCATAAAACGCGTAAGAGGCATGCCCGTCAGTCAGGGTCACAAATGCCAGCGTCGTGGGCCGGTCGCTGATGGCGACGGGGCTGCTATCAACCCCGGATGCGGTCAGTTCGTGGCGCAGGATGTCCCCGAACAGATCAGATGAGAGGCCGGAAAAGAATTGCACCGGTGCGCCCAGCCGGCCCAATGCGATGGCCGTGTTGAACACCGCACCCCCGGCATGCGGGGCAAAGGCGTTGCCGCCGTCGGTGGTCTGCCGGGGCAACATGTCGATCAGGGCTTCGCCGCAACACAGTATCATCGCCTATCTCCGCTGTTTTATTGGCTGTTAGCGATAACAAATCCTGCGATCAATGCAATAATCAGTCCGACAATCACCGCAAAGGCGATCTTCCAGGCCGAATAGGGGCGTTCGCCCTGGACCCGGCCCGTGCGTCCGTTGACCACAAACCGGTAGGTTTGTCCCCGATATTTATAAGCCGCCAGCCAGACGGGAAGCAGGATATGTTTGAACGTCACATCGCTGATGGCGGTATCAACATCCTGAACCCGCTGCTTGTCGCCGCCGATATCGTATTTGACGTCACGCAGGATCATCCGGTCCATATAGGCGCGGGCTTCGGTGAAACCTTCGGTCAGTTCAACCTGATACCCTTCGGCACGAAATCCGGCCAGATATGCAGGCTCGTAGGGTTCCAATGCGGACAGGTCCCACGGTTCCAGCCCGTCGGTGTATTTCTTGGGCAAGGATCGTGAGGCAAGCACAAGCACGTCGTCAAAGAAACGCGCGACCCGCCCCGAGGCGGACCGCCATTTTGTCTTGCGTACGCGCACCTTCTTTTTCTTGCCATCGCGCATGACGGTCTTGGTTTCGTAGTAATATGTGCCGCGCTGGCCGCGATAGCTGCTTTTGGTATCGGCATCAAAAGTCCAGTAGGGAACATAGATGCCGTTCATCTTGCGACCCTTGCGCGCGTATTCGGTCAACCCGTTTGGCGCAAACCACAAGCTGCCCAGCCAGTCGGTTAAGGCCCCACGGGCGGTTTTCTCGTCAAGTTCAAATGGCAGCAATCCACGTGGCTTGATATGCCGATGCGTCCCGGTATCCGTGACCACCGGTGTTGCGCAGAACGGGCATTCAGCCGCATGGGTATCGGCATCAAATTCCGTGCTGGCCCCGCAATTGGGGCAGTTGATGACGCGGGTTTCCTCGATCTCCTCGTCAGCCAGCCGATCATTGACGGCTGTTCGAAAATCAAGCTCCTTGATGCCGCCGGTGGTGGCGTGTGTCCCGTCGATTGGTTCCACATTGCCGCAGTGATCGCAGACAAGCTGGTCATCGCCCGGGTCAAACCGCAGGTCTGATCCGCATGTATCGCAGGGAAAACGGTGTTCTGCCTGTGCCATCAGAGTATCTTATGCATGAAACGGGGACTCATCTTGCGTAATGCCCCGTCAAAAAGAACATTGTGCCGCCAAAAATGAAAGAGCCCATGTAGCGTGCCCGCCCCAAGCAGGATCAGAAGCGGGGTCCAGCCGGTATCATGTGGAACAAGACCCAGCAGCGCAGCCGCATTGGCAACAACTGCAATGGCCAGTGCCAGATACATGCCCCGGTGCATCCAAGGGTAGGCCGCTCGCAACCGCCCCTGCAGCTTTGGGCCGGGTTTGCACAACATGCCGCGGGTCAGCATGGTGCCGATCCAGATCAGCCCAGCCGCGACAAAGGCCCATCGCAGACCGGCGGCGGCCGAACCGCCCTTGACCATGGCAAGGACGATGATCAGCACGGACCAGTGCAGGATGATGATCAGCCGACGCTGTGTCATATCAGACAGCTTATTGCGCGACACCCGGTGAGCCCCGTATCGGGGCCGGTATACCGCAACGATTGACCGGCAGCCTTGTTCACTATGCGCCCGGCGGTGGTGGTGGCATCACCGTGAACAGATTGGCCAGTTCGGTGACATCTTCTGCCTTCATCCAGCCATCCTGCCCCTGGGTCCAGACCATGCTGTCACGCGACAAGGCGCCTTCGGTCACCTTGCGACCCATGGCCGCCTTGGAAAACGGCCCCGAGACTTCGCCATCCGTTGCGATATGCCAGACATGTTCGACCGGCGGCGGCGGAGGGGGTGGCGGCGCGGCCACGGCTGGCGCCGGGGCCGGTGCGCCACCCCACGGCCCCGCATTCATGGTCATATTGCCCATCTGCATGCCGAGCCCCGCACCCATGCCCATGCCCATCGCATTGCCGGCGGCTGACCCTTCCATCGTCATGGATTCAGCAGCTTTCCATTTCATGTGATCATCAAGATTACCCGCAATCCCCCGGGATGTCCGATCATCAAGCGCCTTTTCAACGGCCGCGGGCAGGCTGATATTCTCGATATAGAGTTCGGGAATGGTCAGCCCGTATTGCTGCATAGTGCCGTCAATGGCCTCGGCCACCAACTTGCCCACATCGCCTGTATTGGCGGCCATATCCAGCACGGGGATCCCTGAGGATGCAATCGCGCGCGAGAATTCCTGCACGATGATGTTGCGGATCTGGAAACTGATCTCGTCGCGGGTGAATTCGCCATCTGTCCCGACGATTTCACGCATGAAGACTGCCGGATCGGACACTTTGATCGTATAGGTCCCAAAGGCGCGCAGGCGTGTGGGCCCGAATTCCGGGTCGCGCAGCATGATCGGGTTCTTGGTTCCCCATTTCAGATCAGAGAACCGGGTTGTGTTGACAAAATATATCTCGGACTTGAACGGGCTTTGGAACCCGTGATCCCAATGCTGCAGCGTGGTCATGATCGGCATGTTGTTGGTTTCCAACATGTAAAGTCCGGGCGTGAACACATCGGCAAGCTGACCTTCATGCACGAAGACGGCGGCCTGCCCCTCGCGGACGGTCAGTTTGGCCCCGTATTTGATTTCATGCCCTTCGCGCTGAAACCGCCAGACCATGGTGTCGCGTGTGTCGTCAGTCCAATGGATGACGTCGATAAACTCGCCCTTGAGAAAGTCAAAAATACCCATGTGGATGTTCTCCTTGATATATATCCGGCCCGCTAACTATTGGTCGGGGCCAGTAATTCGCGCGCGATCCGTCGTGCAATCGGGGCCGCTTGATTGGGGCGCATGCCTGTTTCGAACCGTGGGTCGTAGAGCATACGCAAAAGCAGTTCGTCATGTGTGGTCAGCAGCCCGAATTCTTCGTCATCGTTAAAGATGGATGGCCGGGCTTGCGGGCTGTCATTTGCCAGGCCCATGCCCTGGGCCAGTTCCTCGTGAATGCATGCGCTGCGCATCAGGTTGGGATGCTCGGCCCGGATCAGCGCAATCGCCTTGCGGTAGCTTTGTGCGCCGGGTTCGAACGTGCCAATGACAACGCAAAGCTGATTGCGGGGCAGATCGACAAAGGTGCGCAATGTCGCCTCGGAGATACCGGGGATCAGGGCGCGCAGCTGATCACCATAGGCCCGCCGGTCATCTTCGCCAAGAAACAGCACATGGTAGTTCGGGTTCTCGTCCGTGATCGTGATCGGCACGCCCGAGATGCGCGACAGCCGGGCGGCATAGGCGCTGACACTGGCCAGATCCAGATCGCGCTGGCGCAGTGGCACGGTGCTGCCGAATTCGACACTCATCCTGATGGGTTGGGTCCAGCGGCGCAGCTTGGACACGGTCGATTGCGGGCGGGTGAAATCGCTGTCGTCGCGGTATTCGTTGAAGAGCGCGATCCGGACAAAGTTGCGGGCCAGTTGCGTGTCGGTAAACGGCGTATCCGGCCCGCCGCCATCACCGCGCAGCAGGCCCTGGGTCAGAAGGTCGGTTTGCAGACGCTCATAATACCGCGCCAGATCACGGCTTGCGGGGCTGGGTTCGGTGACCTGCGGGGGCGTGGGCGCGGGCGGTGCAACCACCGGTGCGGGTGCAGGCGGCGGTTCTGGCGGGGTGGCGAACAGATCGTCACATCCCGCCAGGCCAACCAGCGCCACAAGCGGCAGCAGGCGCCCACATGTCAACATTCCCCGCATTTGGCGTCAGATATCGCTGTCGCCAGGGGCCGCGCTTGGGGTGGACTTGGCTTTTGCTGCGGCAAGCGTCTGCTTTAGCTCTGCTTCCATCTTGACCATTTCGGCCTCGGCCTCGGCGCGTTTGCGTTTGCCTTCGTCGGCGATCTCGAGGCTTTCATTGATCGTGGCGATCAGGTGTTCATTGGCCTGCTTGACCGCGTTGATATCAAACACCCCGCGTTCCATTTCGGTGCGGATGGTCGCATTGGCCTGGCGCAGGTTTTCTGCATTCGCAGTCAGCAACTCGTTTGTCAGATCATTGGCACCGCGCACGGCCTCGGCGGCCTCGGATGAACGTTGGATCGTCACCGCCTGGGCCAGTTGGGTTTCCCAAAGCGGGACAGTGTTCACCAAGGTCGAGTTGATCTTGGTCACAAGGGATTTGTCATTCTCCTGCACCAGCCGGATCGAGGGCAGGGATTGCATTGTCACCTGCCGGGTCAGTTTCAGGTCGTGAACGCGGCGTTCAAGATCGTCGCGGGCGGCGCGCATGTCGCGCAATTCTTGCGCTTTCATCACGGCCTGATCTTCGGGGGCTGCGTTGACCTCTGCCTCTTTGGCGGGGATCGTCGTGCTGTCCAACTCGGCGATCTTGGCTTCGCCTGCGGCAATATAGAGGGCCAGTTCGTCGTAGAAATTCAGTGTCTTGTCATACAGCACATCAAGGCTTTCGATGTCCTTGAGCAGAACATGTTCATGCTTGAGCAGATCATCGGTGATGCGGTCAATCTGGCCCTGGACCTCTTCGAAGCGGGCGGCGAATTTGGCCATCGGTGCGGCGCGGCCCAACAGTTTTTCCCAAAAGCTGCGTTTGCGGCGGACATCAAGTTCCGAGATCGAAAAGCCGCGGATCGTTGTGACGATATTGCGCAGGCTGTCGCCGGCGGGGCCGACATCCTTGTTGCGGACACCGGCCAGCATGGATTGGCTGATCTCTTGCAATTCCGATTGCGCGGATGATCCAAAGGCCACGATGGAATTGGTGTCGCTGATATCAATCTCGGCCATCCGCGTGGTGATCTCGGTGCTGGTCGGGGCGTCTGCCGCCTCGAGCGAGACAAGCTCGCCTTTGGGTTCGGGCAAGACGACGGCGGTGACTTTTTCCACATCGGCGAGGGCGGCCTCGGCTTGTTGGCGGATCGTTTCGGACATGTTAGCTCCCTTTTGAATTCAGGCTGACGCCTTCGCGCTGCAGGCGATCGCGCAGAACGTTGATTTCGATATCCATGTCGATGCGATCATCCAGCAACATCTTGTCGGTACGGGCGGCAAAATTCTGTTCCAGATCGTCAAGCAGCGCTTCGTAATTGGCGCGTGCATCCGCGTCCTGCTTGCGGCCATAGAGATCGACAAACTTGATTGTCGCGTCACGTGCGCCCATCAGATAGACGCCCAGAAACTTGCGCGCGCCGGTCAGGTCGCGCGGGTCTTCTTCGACCGTCCGGATCATTTTGGCCGCCACATCGCGAAAATCGGCCACGCGAGCGGTCAGCCGGCGATCATTCAGTCCTTCGATCTGCGATTGCATCACATCAAGATAATTCTGCGCCTCATCCACGACACGGGCGACACGATCCTGTTGGTGGGTGTCGATCCCCTCCATCCGTTTGTCTGCAAGCGGGTCAATGCCAAACGCGGCCAAATGTAAACCGGCGGCGGCCACCCCGTAAAGAAGGGACCCGATCAGGCCGGTATCGCCCGTATAGGCGGCCAGTGCGGCACCAATGCCGGTCAAAGCAGAGGCAATCATTTTGCGGGGCATTGCGGGGCGGCGGGCCACTTTGCGTGCGTTATAGGCGGCCTCGGCCT
This sequence comes from Yoonia sp. SS1-5, assembly GCF_038443705.2. Taxonomy (NCBI): domain Bacteria; kingdom Pseudomonadati; phylum Pseudomonadota; class Alphaproteobacteria; order Rhodobacterales; family Paracoccaceae; genus Yoonia; species Yoonia rhodophyticola. Next base: position 3,958,215 of record NZ_CP151767.2, read on the forward strand.
TAAGCCCCTCACGCAGCAGCCATGCGGCCAGCGTCAGGACCGCAGCCCCGATCAACCCGATCACCAGTGTTTGCGGTGCCTCGTTCAACGAGGTGAAAACAAGGATGACCGCTGGTACAAACAGCAGGTTCGAATGCGCACCGGGTGCAACAACAACCGGTGCAGCAGATGCTGACGATCCAGATGCCTGACCGTCGGGGCTGTATTTGCCGCCAAAACGTTTGGCCATCTCTACAGGCCCCCAAGCCAGCCGATGCTTAGCCCAAAGAGCAGGATGACCAAAGCGACGTAAGCCACCCGCTGGAATGTCTTTGGCATATCTTCCTCACTTTTCGATCGGCCAAGAAGGGCAAATGAGGCCACCACCGATAGCACCACAACCCCTGCCACCAGCATCGCAGCTACGAACAGAATCAACAAGATCAGGCGAAACATCTATCCCTCGGCTCATCCCAACACCTTTCACAGATATGTGCGCCGGCGCTGCATTACGAGTGTTTTTGCAGCGCCGCACGTTCCGCGTTCAGCTTGCGCGTGTATCCAGACTGAATGATTTCAACCGCAAACAGCACCACAACCGAGAAGTAGAAGGTCGATTTCGACATCGGCACGATCTCTTTACCAAAGATGCGCAGGGCCAGATCCTTGGCTTCTTCATGGGGTACACCCATGCTTTCCACACCGTGGACCGCCGCCTGTCCAGCTTCACCCAATAAAACAACGCCCACAATCAGCAGGATGAAGAGGCCAAGCACCTCGTACATCCTGTTCTTTTCCAGAAAGCGGGTGACCCCGTCTGCAAGCAATAGCATTGCCAGACCGGACAGGATGATTGCAGTTGCAAGGATCGGAAAGACATCCGTGATGGCAATCGCGGACAGGACCGAGTCAAAGGAAAAGATCAGGTTCATCAGCACGATCAGAAAAATCACCTGCCCGGCGGATTTGCCTGATTTGCCTTCTACATCGTGGCCCAGATGCTCCATCGACAACATATGCGAGATTTCCTTGACCGCGGTATACATGATGAATGCCCCGCCAAGGATGAAGACAAGCGTAGCAAAGTTCACCCCACCGGTGATCACCCCTTCCCATTCCAGAATGAAGAACGGCTCTGACAGCGCATCAAGAAGCTGGATCATTGTAAAAAGCAGTACGACACGCAGTGCAACCGCAATCAGGATGCCCCATGTGCGGACAGCCTGTTGCTGTGCGACCGGTGCGCGTTTGCTTTCAATTGATATGTAGAGAAGATTATCAAAACCCAGAACAGCCTGCAAAAAGCACAGCATGATCAGGTTGGTAGCATTTTCCAGCGTCAGCAGATCGGCCAAAACGAAGTCCCCCGTCTAATTTTCTTTTATCAACACAATGCATAACGCATCTGGCAGGGCAAGGGTTCAACCCAAGCCCTTATTCCCCTTTTGCACGTCGCGTCTTTGGGCGGTTCACCGGTTTGCGCGTGCGGGTGGGCTTGGGTTTGTCCGACAGCCCCAATTGATCACGCACCACGCGCTGCCTGACCTCTTCGACCTCGCCCTGACCAAGCTGGCCAAGTTGGAACGGCCCGTAACTGACCCTGAGCAGCCTGTTTACGGTCACCCCAAGCGCGCCCAACGCGCGCCGGATTTCCCGGTTTTTGCCTTCGCGCAATGAAATGGTCAGCCAGGCATTGGCCCCTTGCTGGCGATCAAAGGTCACAGTCATGGGCTGGTAGCGGATCCCGTCCACCGCAATGCCGTCGCGCAACTGGTCCAGCTTTGCCTCACTGACGGATCCGTTGATTCGAACCCGGTAGCGGCGCAGCCATCCGGTGCTGGGCAGTTCCAGCCGGCGCTTGACCTCGCCGTCATTGGTCAGCAGCAACAGCCCCTCGGAATTGAGGTCGAGCCTGCCGACAGACATCACCCGTGGCAGCGTCTCGGGCAGGGAGGCAAAGACCGTTGGCCGGTCCTGTTCGTCGCGTTCAGTGGTCACCAGCCCCGCGGGCTTGTGATAGAGCCACAGGCGCGGCACGTCAGGTGCGCCGACCTGCTTGCCATCCGCGACGATCTTGTCAGCAGGGGTGACATTCAGGGCAGGGCTGTCAATCACCTTGCCATTCACGCTGACCCGTCCGGCCGCAATCATGCGTTCGGCCTCGCGGCGGCTTGCGATGCCTGCGCGGGACAGGACTTTGGCGATCCGGTCGCCGGGAGGTGGGGTATCAGTCATGTGATGCCTCTAAGGTGCAAACAAGCGCATTGCAATTCCCGCTTGTTTTGCAGGATGCAGCGCGGCATCAAGCAGCATGGTGTTCCGGTCACATATGGATGCAGCACTGGCGCAGGCAAAAGCCGCCGCTGCCCGTGGGGAAGTGCCGGTTGGCGCAGTGATTGCGGGGCCAGACGGGGTTGTGGCGCAGGCCGGAAACCGGACGCGAGAGTTGAACGACCCCACGGCCCATGCCGAAATTCTGGCCATACGTGCCGCCTCTGCGGCCCTTGGGCAGGAAAGGCTGACGGGCTATGATCTTTATGTGACGCTGGAACCATGCCCGATGTGTGCGACGGCCATCAGTCACGCACGCATCGCCCGGCTTTACTACGGCGCCGCAGATCCGAAATCTGGGGGGGTTGCGCAAGGGCCGCGCATATTCAGCCATGATCAATGTCACCATGTGCCCGAGATCTACGATGGTATCGGTGGGTCCGCTGCCGCTGATCTCTTGCGGGATTTCTTCGCGGCCCGGCGCTAGGGTCAAGACCCTAAAGCGTCACCTCTTCCATCACCGCAGGCGTCAGAACATTGACGTCGGGCAGCGCGTCGATCAGCGCTTGGGCCGTCTGTTCGAGCAGCGGGAAGGTTTTGTAATGGCAGGGGATCACGGTTTTGAAATCGAAATAGCGTCTTGCGGCATAAGCGGCCCCCGCCATTCCCATCGTGTAATGCCCACCCGCGCAGAGGATGCCGATATCGGGTTTGTAGAAATCCGCCATCCAATCCATATCGGCCATGATGTCCGTATCGCCCGACACATAGATCGTGTGACCATCGCCCGCGATCATGAAGCCTGCCTCGGTCCCCGCATAGGCCGCGCCCACCGAGGATGAATGTGTTGCCTGCACCATAGAAACCTTGGCGCCATTCAGATCAACCGTGCCCCCTTTGTTGAAATCAATGCTCTCTACACCATCGAAGAACGCGCATAATTCGGGAATACCGACGATGATGGCACCGGTTTCGGCGGCAATTTCAGCAACCTCAGAGCTGTGATCGAAATGTCCGTGGGTCAACAGGATGTGGGTTGCACCTGACAGCGCGGCGGAACGCGACGCGTCAGGAAAAGAGGGGTTTCCCGTCAACCACGGGTCGATCAGCAAAACGGCATCTTCCACCGCAATCCGAAAACTTGCATGTCCAAGCCATGTAATATTCATGTTGCCCTCCACTGTGATCTGCGCAGGATACGCGCAAGCCATGGGGGTGCAAGATGGATTGGTCCAGCCAGATCGACGGATATTGTGAACGGACCGACTTCACCTATTGGTCAGAGCCGATCAATGCGGTCACAAATCTGGCCTTCATCATCGCGGCCATCATCATGTGGCGCCGCTGTCAGGCGCTTCCGGCCGCAAGGCTGTTATGCATCATACTGTTTGCCATCGGGGTGGGGAGCTACCTGTTTCACACCTTTGCGACCCAATGGGCGGCTTTATCTGATGTCGCGCCGATAGGGCTGTTCATTCTGGTCTATCTGTTTTTGGTGAACCGCGACATGGCCGGGCTTGGCTGGGTGCGTGCGCTGCTCGCCACAGCCTTTTTCCTGCCCTATGCCTATGTTCTGGTGCCGATCCTGAATACGCTGCCGTTTTTTGCGGTGTCGAACTTTTACTGGACGGTGCCGCTTGCGCTGTTCATCTACGCGGGCTGGCTTGGCGGGCAGACGGGGCGGGGGCTGGCCATTGGCGGGGTGATCTTGTGCGTTTCGATCACGCTGCGGTCCTTTGATGAAACCCTCTGCCATATCGTCCCGATCGGGACGCATTTTTTGTGGCATTGCCTGAACGGGATCATGCTGGGCTGGATGATCAACGTTTACCGGCGCCATATGCTTGCGACCGTCCGTCTGTAGCGCTAAACGCTGGCCAACAAACCCATACCGGGAGACCCCAATGTCGATTGACACCGAAACCGCCCGCCGCGTGGCGAAGCTTGCCCGCATCAAGGTAGAGGATGATGCCTTGCCCGCGCTTGCATCTGAATTCAGCGCGATCCTTGGATTTATCGAACAGCTGAACGAGGTTGACGTGGACGGGATCGAGCCGATGACCTCGGTCACCCCGCAGCGTCTGAAACGGCGTGAGGACGTGGTCACCGATGGCAGTCAGCAAGGCGCGGTGCTGGCCAATGCGCCCGACGCCCGGGAAGGATTTTTTGCAGTGCCAAAGGTGGTCGAATAATGACAGATCTGACCAAACTGACCATCGCAGGCGCCCGTGACGCCATGCGCAAGGGTGACGTCACCAGTGCCGAAATTACGGCTGCCTGCCTGTCCTCCATTGCCGATGCGGGCGCGTTGGGCGCGTTTGTTCATAACACGCCCGAGATCGCGACGGATCAGGCCGCAGCCGCGGATGTGCGTATCAAGCTGGGCGATGCGCCGGATATGTGTGGCATCCCGCTTGGGATCAAGGATCTGTTCTGCACCAAGGACGTGCCGTCGCAGGCTGCGTCGGGCATTCTGGAAGGCTTCAAGCCGCAATACGAATCGACCGTCACATCGCAGCTGTTTGACGCGGGCGCGGTGATGCTGGGTAAGCTGAACATGGATGAATTCGCGATGGGCTCGTCCAATGAAACATCCGTCTACGGCAATGCGGTCAACCCGTGGCGCCGGGGCAACGAAGACACTGCCTTGACCCCCGGTGGGTCTTCGGGCGGTTCTGCGGCGGCGGTAGCGGCTGATCTGTGTCTGGCGGCGACCGGGACGGATACGGGCGGTTCCATCCGCCAGCCCGCCGCATTTGTCGGGATCACCGGGTTGAAGCCGACCTATGGCCGCGTGTCGCGCTGGGGCATTGTCGCCTTTGCCTCTTCGCTGGATCAGGCCGGGCCAATGACCAAGGATGTGCGCGATGCGGCTATCATGCTGCGCACAATGTGCGGCCATGATCCCAAGGACAGCACCAGCGCCGATATCGCCGTGCCGGATTTCGAGGCCGCATTGACCGGCGATATCAAGGGCAAGACCATCGGTATCCCCAAGGAATACCGGATGGACGGGATGCCGGCCGAAATTGAAAAGCTGTGGGCTGACGGGACTGCGATGCTCAAGGATGCAGGCGCGATCATCAAGGACATCACCCTGCCGCATACCAAATACGCGCTGCCTGCCTATTACGTCATCGCGCCTGCCGAGGCCTCGTCAAACCTTGCCCGGTATGACGGTGTGCGCTTTGGGCATCGCGCCAAGCTTGCACAGGGTGATGGCATCACCGAGATGTATGAAAAGACCCGCGCCGAAGGTTTCGGCCCCGAGGTGCAGCGCCGTGTGATGGTGGGGACCTATGTGCTGTCTGCAGGGTTTTATGATGCATACTACAACCGGGCCCGTCGGGTGCGTGCGCTGATCAAGCGGGACTTTGACGAGGTCTTTGCCGATGGGGTTGACGCCATCCTGACCCCCGCAACACCGTCAGCGGCCTTTGGGCTGGGCGAGAATATGGACCCGATCCAGATGTATCTGAACGATGTGTTCACAGTCACGGTGAACCTGGCAGGATTGCCCGGCATTTCCGTGCCTGCGGGGCTGGATGCGCAGGGGCTGCCATTGGGGCTGCAACTGATCGGGCGTCCATGGGAAGAGGCCGAATTGCTTAACGTTGCCTACGCGCTGGAGGGTGCAGCCGGGTTTGTAGCCAAGCCTGCCAAGTGGTGGTAAGCTGCCGCAAAACAAGACGCAGTATGACAGGTGATCGCCCATGAAAACGGGTTTGGTATTTTTTGCAGGTCTCGTGACACTGGCCGCGTGCACAGAGCCGCGCGTGGTCGAGCCGCCGCGCGGTGTCGGCTTTAACGACTTTGCGCAATTCGAACTGGATCGGGCCCGGCGCGAGGCGGCATTGTCACGCCCCTTGCCCGGCTCGATCATCCCGCCACCGCAGGTCAATACCATCCCCGGGCAGCCAGCGCCTGCCGCGCCAACCCAGACCGGCGCCATCCCCTCAAGCGCGCTGGCCGCGGCAGGGATCGGCCAACAGGCTGCCCCCGCCACAGTGCCGGCCCCGGCCCCTGTTGCAACCGCGCCGGTTGCTGCGGCCCCAACGCCGCCAGCAAATACGGGCAGTGATCCGTTGCGCAGGCAGGGCGTTGATGCCTCGCCCACAAACGCGCCACCTGTGATCCAGAATAACCCCAGCCTGTCGGACGAACAAAACTTTGACGCCGTTGCAGGCCGGGAGACGATTGAAAGCGATGCGGAACGTCGCGCCGCCCAGGCTGCCGCACGCGAACAGGTGCAGCCAACCGCTGTCCCGCAACGCCCCAGCAATACCGGCCCCAATATCGTGGAATACGCGATTAACGCACCGAATCTGAAAGGGCAGGAATGGTACAGCCGGTCCCTGCTGTCGGGGCAAAGCCGCTTTCAGCGCAACTGTGCGCAATATGCGACACCCGATGATGCGCAGCGCGATTTCCTTGCCCGCGGCGGACCAGAGCGGGACCGGCGTGGCATTGACCCCGATGGCGATGGCTTTGCCTGCGGTTGGGATCCTGCCCCGTTCAAGCGGGCTGCCGGAAACTGAGGCTCACATCACACCCATCACCAAATTGCGGGCCGCGCCGTGGCGTGACAAGCCCCGATATGGTGGTGATCCACTACACCGCCATGCAGTCCGCGCAGGGCGCGTTGAAGGTTCTGTGTGATCCGGCCAATGAAGTGTCGGCGCATTATCTGATCGCCGAAGATGGCGAGGTTCTGTCGCTGGTGCCAGAGGCGATGCGCGCGTGGCATGCGGGTGCCGGACGCTGGGGGAAGGTGACAGAAGTCAACAGCCATTCGATTGGGATTGAGCTGGCCAATGATGGGTTCAGCCCGTTTGCGGCGGCCCAGATGGACGCGCTATGTGCATTGTTGCAAGGGATCATGCAGCGCTGGGCGATCCGGCCGGAACGTGTGATCGGCCATTCCGACATGGCCCCGGGGCGCAAGATTGACCCAGGGGTCCGGTTTGACTGGCGCAGGTTGGCACGGGCAGGGCTGTCAGTTTGGCCCGATCCTGCACCGCCGGGGGACGTGGCGCAATTTGCACCAATGATGCGAAGGTTCGGTTATTCCGCAACCAGCGACCCGGACTTACTGCTGGCAACCTTCCGCAGGCGGTTCCGCCCGCAATGGGCGGGACCGTTGGATGCGGTCGATGCGGCGATGATTTCCGACCTGGCCGGGCGCTACCCCGTTGACGTGAACGCGGCTTGGGCCTAACGGGTGGGGCGCGCGGATGGCTGGATGACCGCGGCGCCTGGCGTCGAGGAAAGTCCGGACTCCACAAAGCACGGTGCCGGGTAACGCCCGGCGGGGGTAACCCCAGGGATAGCGCCACAGAGAACAGACGGCCCGGCAGGTCCGGGTCACGGTGAAACGGTGGGGTAAGAGCCCACCGCGCGGGCGGCAACGCAAGCGGCATGGCAAGCCCCACCGGGAGCAATGCCAAATAGGGACCCCGCGCCTGCAAAGGCTGGGATGCTTGAACCCAAGGCGGTCCGGGTTGGCAGCTAGAGGGGCGTTGGCAACAGCGGCTCCAGATGAATGGTCATCGGCTTGCGGGTAACCGCAAGACACAGAATCCGGCTTACAGGCTATCCGCGCAAATACAAAAATTTGACTTGCATTTTGAAGGCTGAGACTACCTAAGGTTTAGCGGGAGTATTTTGTTATGACGCTTGATGGATTTACCAATCCGGATGTGAACAGTGCAAAGGCTTTAAGGCTTGCTGATCTGCGCAACGCGCCTGATTCGGTTGTGCTGCTGAATACATCCGGCCGGATCAGCTTTCTTGGCGGCGAAGGGCTGCCAACGCTGCAGATTGACGACCTGTCGCAGGTTGTTGGCCGCCAATGGTGGGATTTTTGGCCCGAAGATCAGCGGGTTCAGCTGAAAAAACGCTTTGAAGACGCGCTTGCCGGCCACCCGCAGGAATTCCGACTGCGTGTTGCGGTCACATCCGGGGACCTCAGAGATCTGGAACTCTCGGTGTCGCCAGTGCCTGGATTTGACGGGAAAAACAGCTCTATCCTCGTGATCTCGCGCGATATCACACAAGACGACTGATTCCATGCCTTTGCGGTTGACTTGACGCCGCGCAGGCGTAAAAGGCAGCTTCATTCAGTTTTTATGCGCTGTGCCACACGGCCCGCAACCAGGAGAGATGAGATATGGCGAAGCCTACCACCATCAAGATCCGCCTGAACTCCACCGCGGGGACCGGGCATTTCTATGTGACCAAGAAAAACGCGCGGACGATGACCGAAAAGATGGTGATCAAAAAGTACGATCCGGTCGTGCGCAAGCATGTCGAATACAAGGAAGGCAAGATCAAGTAGCTGATCCCTTCACTGCGATATTCCGGGGGCCACGCGATTTGCGTGGCCTTTTTCGTTTCCCGCGCTAGGCTTAGTCCGATGGGAGGGGTGCAGACAGCAAGCTGCTGCATTTCTGTCGCGGCCACATGGTCACCGAATTGAAGACGGAGCCTGCGCTATGGGAGACAAGCGATCCGGCCGGAAAACGGCCAAGAGCGCATCAACGACAACCGACAGCCTGCCGTCATTTCTGACGGCCGCTGATTTGGACGCGCTGCAGGCGGGCCGCCATGGCGATGCATTTTCTGTGCTTGGTCCGCACAAAAGCGGCAACCGCCGCTGGATCACCACGTTCCAGCCCGGGGCGACGGGCGTTTCGGCAAATGTCGCAGGCAAGCAAACGCCGTTGGCGCGACTGGCGGGCGATGTCTTTGCGGCGCCTGTTCCGGGCAAGGCATATACACTGACAGCGACGTTCGCAGATGGCGGCACCCATACGGGGCAGGACCCATATGCGTTTGGCCCGGTTCTGTCCGATTTTGACAAATACCTGCTGGGTGAGGGCACGCATAAGGAATTGTGGCGCACCCTTGGCGCGCATGTCTGCGTGCATGAAAAGACATCGGGGACGCATTTCGCCGTCTGGGCCCCCAATGCAAAGCGGGTATCGGTCATTGGTGATTTCAATTTCTGGGACGGTCGCCGGCACCCGATGCGCAAGGTCGGCGAAACCGGTGTTTGGGAGATATTCCTGCCGCAGATCGCTGAAGGCGCGCTGTACCAATATGAAATTGTGGGGGCTGATGGCGGATTGGTTGCCAAGGCTGATCCGGTCGGTTTCGGCGCACAGCATCCACCCGAGCAGGCCTCGGTGGTGCGGGATATCTCTGGCTATGGCTGGAAGGACGCGGACTGGATGAAGGCGCGTGCTGCGCGCGCGGACCGTACTGCGCCAATCGCGATCTACGAGGTGCATTTGGGGTCCTGGCGGCGCCGGTGGGATGATAACGGGCGCCCCTTGTCATACAAGGAACTGGCACAGGATCTGGTATCCTACGTCAAACATATGGGGTTCACCCATATTGAACTGCTGCCGGTATCGGAATTTCCCTTTGATGGGTCATGGGGCTATCAGCCTGTCGGGCTTTACGCCCCGACAATCCGGTTTGGGCCCCCACATGAGTTTCGGGATTTTGTCGATGCGGCCCATGCGGCTGGGCTTGGCATATTGTTGGATTGGGTGCCGGGCCATTTTCCAACCGATGCACATGGGCTGGCCCGGTTCGACGGGACCGCCTTGTACGAACATGCCGACCCACGCGAAGGGTTCCATCAGGACTGGAACACGCTGATCTACAATTACGGCCGGACCGAGGTTAAGAATTACCTGGTGGCAAATGCGCTCTACTGGATGGAAGAATACCATCTGGATGGATTGCGGGTCGATGCGGTGGCATCCATGCTTTACCGCGACTATTCCCGCGACGAAGGGCAATGGGTTCCCAACAAGGATGGGGGCCGCGAAAACTACGAGGCGATCGGTTTCCTGCAAGAGATGAATGTTGCGGTTTATGGCGCCGACAACAGCATCATGACCGTGGCCGAGGAAAGCACATCCTTCCCCGGCGTGTCCCAACCGGTTGATGCGGGCGGGTTGGGGTTTGGCTATAAATGGAACATGGGGTGGATGAATGACACGCTGGGCTATATGCAGCGTGATCCGATCCACCGTCAGCATCATCATGATGATATGACATTTGGTATCCACTACGCATTTTCAGAGAATTTCATCCTGCCGATCAGCCATGACGAGGTCGTGCATGGCAAAGGGTCAATGCTGACCAAAATGCCCGGCAGCGAGGCCGAGAAATTCGCCAACCTGCGCGCCTATTATGGGTTTATGTGGACCCATCCGGGCAAAAAGCTGTTATTCATGGGCTGCGAATTCGCCCAGCCCGAAGAATGGAACCACAATGCAGAGCTGAACTGGCACGCGGCAAGCCTGCCGCCCCATGCCGGGGTTCAGCATTTGGTGCGTGACCTGAATAGGCTGTATCGCGAGACCCCTGCCTTGCACGTGAATGATTGTCTGCCATCGGGCTTTGCATGGCTTTGCAACGACCCGGCGCAATCGGTCATGGGCTATGTCCGCTACGGCAATGACGATGACGCGCCCGTCGTGGTCATGTGCAACTTTACCCCGGTGCCGCGTGATGGGTTCCGCGTCGGCGTGCCAGGCGCGGGCGTCTGGGAGGAAGTGCTCAACACCGATGCGGAAATCTATGGCGGGGGGAACAGGGGCAATCTGGGCGGCGTGCGCAGCGAGGATGTCGCATGCAACGATCAGGCGGCTTCGATCGTTGTAACTTTGCCACCGCTCTCGACCGTGGTCTTGCGGCGACGGGACGGACACTGAATTCTTGGGAGGAGACGACGACATGCCAACAACACGACTGACGCAGCGCTCAATGGTATTTGTGCTGGCTGGTGGCCGGGGGAGCCGGCTGAAAGAGTTGACAGATCGGCGCGTGAAACCCGCTGTGCCCTTTGGGGGCAAAACACGGATTATCGACTTTGCCCTGTCGAACGCGTTGAATTCCGGCATCCGCCGGATGGCCATTGCGACCCAATACAAGGCCCATAGCCTGATCCGGCACCTGCAGCGGGGCTGGACGTTTTTCAGGGCCGAACGCAACGAATTCCTTGATATCCTGCCCGCGTCGCAGCGCACCGGGACCGAAAGCTGGTACAAGGGCACGGCAGATGCCGTCACCCAGAATATTGATATCGTTGACAGCTACCACGTGGATTACGTCATCATCCTGGCCGGTGATCATATCTACAAGATGGATTATGAAATCATGCTGCGCGAGCATGTGGAATCCGGTGCCGACGTGACCGTCGGGTGTCTGACCGTCCCGCGTGAGGAGGCCACGGCTTTTGGCGTGATGGCGACCGACAAAAGCGGGCAGATCACATCATTTTTGGAAAAACCGGCGGACCCGCCGGGCACGCCGGACGACCCGACCAAGGCGCTCGCCTCTATGGGGATATACGTCTTTAACTGGAAATTCCTGCGTGATCTGCTGGCCAAAGATGCCGAAGATCCCAATTCCTCGCATGATTTCGGCAATGACCTGATCCCCGATATCGTCAAGAACGGCAAGGCCATGGCGCACCGGTTCGACAATAGCTGCGTGCGGACCGAAGGCTCGCCCGTTTACTGGAAGGACGTGGGGACGGTTGATGCATTCTGGGAATCGCATATCGACCTGACGAATTTCACCCCGGACCTGAATTTATGGGATCGCAGCTGGCCGGTCTGGACCTATTCGGAGAGCGTGCCGCCTGCAAAATTCATTCACGACGAACGCGACCGGCGTGGCATGGCGATTTCGTCAATGGTGTCGGGGGGGTGCATCATTTCGGGGACCGAGGTGCGGAATTCGTGCCTGTTTACCAATGTACATACCAATTCCTACGCGGTTCTGGACCATGCGGTTGTTTTGCCCAATGTGGTTGTCAGCCGATCCGCCCGCCTGCGGCAGGTTGTGATTGACAGTGGCGTGATCATCCCCGAAGGCCTTGTTGTGGGCGAGGACCCGACCGAGGATGCGAAATGGTTCCGCGTCACCGACCGGGGGACCACATTGATTACGCAAACCATGTTGGACAAAAAAGCGGAAGGTTAGCGGCGAATGGTGCGTGTGCTGTCTGTGGCGTCTGAATGCGCCCCCTTGATCAAGACAGGGGGGTTGGCAGATGTGGTCGGCGCACTGCCCGCCGCACTTGCCGGTCTGGGCGCCACGCTGCGCACGATGATCCCGGGCTATCCGCAGGTGGCCGGGCAACTGAACAAGCCCAGGACTGTCGCGAAGATTGACAATCTGTTTGGCGGGCCTGCGCGCATCCTGTCGGCAGAGGCGGCGGGCCTGGCATTGCTTGTGGTTGACGCACCGCATCTGTTCGATCGCGAGGGTGGCATTTATCTGGACGCGGCCGGGCATGACTGGCCTGACAATCCCCTGCGCTTTGCAGCGCTTTCTTATGCTGCGGCCCATGTGGCTGTGCATGGTGCCGGAAAATGGCGCCCTGACGTTGTGCACGGGCATGACTGGCAAGCTGGGCTCGTGCTGGAATATATGCATGCGCTAGGTGGGGATGCGAAGACCCCGTTTATTTTCACGATCCACAATGTGGCCTTTCACGGAAATGCGCCAGGCAACATGCTGGAACAACTTCAACTGGATCCGTGGCGTTTCAATGCGGATCACTTCGAATTCTGGGGCCAGATATCGGCTTTGAAAGCCGGGCTGATGGGGGCGGACAAGATCACAACGGTATCGCAGACCTACGCCGAAGAATTGATGACAGATACATTCGGCATGGGCATGGAAGGTGTGTTGCGGCATCGGCAGGCCGATCTGACGGGGATCGTGAACGGCATTGATACAGATGTCTGGAACCCCGCCACCGATCCGGAAATCCAGTCTTACAAAACCCCACGGGGCAAGGCTGCAAACAAGAAAAAGCTGCAGGCGGCCTTTGGGCTTGAACCCGCCGGCGGCCCGCTCTGTGTTCTGATTTCGCGACTGACCTCGCAAAAAGGGATCGACCTGCTGATCGAGGCCTTGCCCGCGCTTTTGGACAATGACGGCCAGCTTGCATTGCTAGGCTCGGGCGAGCCCGCGCTGGAGGTTGCGTTGCACAAGCTGGCAGCGGCGCATCCGAATGTCGGGGTGCAGATCGGTTATGATGAGGCCCTGTCGCACCGGATGATGGCCGGGGGCGATGCGATCCTTGTGCCATCGCGGTTCGAGCCTTGTGGGCTGACCCAGCTATACGGGCTGCGTTATGGCACTGTTCCGCTCGTCGGACTGACCGGGGGGCTTGCCGATACGGTGATCAATGCGTCACCTGCCGCGCTCAGCAGCGGGGCTGCGACAGGGGTGCAGTTCTTCCCGGTCACGGCGGGGGCCCTGGGAAATGCGTTTCACCGGCTTTCGGCGCTCTACGCCGCACCGAAAATCTGGGCCCAGTTGCAACGCAACGGGATGAAGCAGGCGGTGGGCTGGGAACGGTCGGCTGTTGAATATCACGCCCTTTACGCAGGATTGGCGGCATCTGACTGATTATGGCAGAAAATTTCCCAATCGAGGCCGGTCGCGCCAATCCGCTTGGCGCGACATTCGACGGCAATGGCGTGAATTTTGCGATCTTTTCGCAGCATGCGTCGCGGGTCAACCTGTGCCTTTTTGACGCCGATGGGGTGGAAAACCAGATCGTCGCCTTGCCCGAACGGGAAGGGCATGTCTGGCACGGCTACATCCCGGGCATGCAGCCCGGCCAACAATATGGCTACCGGGTGGATGGGCCATATCGGCCGCAGGACGGGCATCGGTTCAACCCCTACAAACTGCTGATTGATCCTTATGCCAAACAGCTGACAGGGCATCCGACCTGGGATGACGCCCTGTTTGGCTATACCGTGGGCGACCCTGCGGTCGATCTGAGCTTTGACAAGCGCGACAGCGCGCCCTTCATGCCCCGTTGCGTGGTGGTAGATCCTGCATTCAGCTGGGGCGAGGTGGTCAGCCCCGACCACAAACTCTCCGAAACCATTCTGTATGAGGCGCATGTCAAAGGGCTGACAGCCGGGCGTCGGGATGTGGATTTGCCCGGAACATATCTTGGCATGGCCTCGGACCCGATGCTGGAGCATCTTAACAATCTGGGCGTCACGGCCATTGAATTATTGCCCGTTCATGCATTCATGGACGATCAGTTCCTGACTGACCAAGGGTTGCGCAACTACTGGGGCTATATGAGCTACGGGTTCTTCGCGCCCGAGCCGCGCTACATGCATCGCGGCCAGATCGCCGAGTTCCAACAGATGGTGGCAAGGTTTCATACCGCCGGGATCGAGGTGATCCTGGATGTGGTCTATAACCACACCGCTGAAGGGTCGCATGTCGGCCCCACGGTTGCCTTTCGGGGGCTGGACAATGCCAGCTACTACCGTTTGGCCGAGGATAAACGGCACTATATGGATGACGCAGGTTGCGGGAACACGCTGAACGTCGAACATCCGTTTGTGCTGCGGATGGTGATGGATTCACTGCGCTATTGGGTGCAGGAAATGCATGTGGACGGGTTCCGTTTTGACCTGTGTTCTGTGCTGGGGCGGACCGCGCATGGGTTTGATCGCAACGGTCCCTTCTTTCGGGCGATCCAGCAAGATCCGGTCCTGAACAAGGTCAAGCTGATGGCAGAGCCGTGGGATATCGGGCCCGGCGGCTATCAGCTTGGGGCCTATCCGGCCCCTTTTTCGGAATGGAACGACAAATACCGTGATGATACGCGCAAATTCTGGCGTGGGGATGATGGCATGGTTGCGGGGATGGCCGCGCGGCTATGCGGTTCGGCGCAGTTCTTTGACCATGATGGGCGTGCATCGACCTCATCGGTGAATTTCCTGACAGCGCATGATGGGTTCACCCTGCGGGATACGGTCAGCTATGCGCGCAAGCATAATCTGGCCAATGGGGAAGGAAACCGGGACGGCCATTCGGGAAATTATTCGGACAATATGGGGGTCGAGGGGCCAACCGATGACCCCAAGATACGGGCGGCCCGGGTCCGCAGACGACGCAACATGATTGCGACGTTGCTGTTTTCGCAGGGCACGCCGCTGCTGTTGGCGGGGGATGAGATTGGGAACACTCAGGACGGCAACAACAATGTCTATTGTCAGGATAACCCGCTGGGTTGGGTGAATTGGGAAGATCGCGATGAGGCGTTCTTGAAATTCTGCAGGCAGGCCATTGCGTTCCGAAAGGCGCATCCGATCTTGCGGCAGACACGGTTTCTGCATTCGCGACCACGCCTGACAGATGGGGCACCCGATCTGTTCTGGCGGCGTGCCGACGGTGCGGCGATGGAACAATCCGATTGGGATGATCCCGGGCTCCGCATGATTGTGGCAGAGCTGCGGATGGCATCCGGAACGCCCACCTACGTGGAAAAGGAAGGTGCCTTGCTGGTGGTGCTGAACGCGGGTGAGACGGCGGCGGTTCTCCTGCCGGACGCGCCTGACGGGCGGCGATGGGTACGCCGTTTTGATACGGCGGCGGATGACGCGACCCAGCCAACCGACGGCACAACGATCCTGGCCGACACGGTCGTGGTTTTTGCGTTAGGCGACGATAGCGTTTGACGAAATACTTGAAATATCGCTTATCACTTAACGCGTTGAAATCTTTGATTTCAGGCAGCGTTAAGTGATTCAGGTTTTTCGCGCAACGCTTTAACGCCGCTTTCCCGTGACAAACAAAAAAGCGACGTTTAAGGGATATGCTTGGTCCCCAAAAGCGTATCGAGCATTTAGATGAACATGATGAGTGACATTTCCGCCGAAGCATTGCGGGCACGTATTGATCAGCACCTGATCTACACGTTGGGCAAGGATAAACCGCATGCCAGTATTTATGACTGGCGGATGGCGGTCAGCTACACGATCCGGGACCTGATTGTAGAACCCTGGTTTGCAGCCACGCGCCGCACCTACGAGGCGCAGGGTAAGCGGGTGTACTACCTGTCGATGGAATTTCTGATCGGGCGTATTCTCGAGGACGCGATGATCAACCTTGGGCTTCACGATACCATTGCAGCCGTGCTTATGGATGAGGGCATTACGCTTGACGATGTGATCGAAAATGAACCCGATGCGGCGCTGGGTAATGGTGGATTGGGGCGCCTGGCTGCCTGTTTTCTCGAATCCATGTCAACGCTTGGCTGCCCGGGTTTTGGATATGGCATTCGCTACGAACACGGGCTGTTCCGGCAGCGGTTCGAAGGCGGCCAACAGGTCGAAACCCCCGAGGATTGGCTGAACCAGACCCATCCATGGGAATTCGAACGGCCAGAGGCGCGCTACACTATTCCATTCAAGGGGCATGTGGGTGACGACGGCCACTGGCACCCGGCCGAGACGGTTTTGGCACGGGCCTATGACACACCTGTTGTGGGGTGGCAGGGCGAATGGGCGAACACGCTACGCCTGTGGGGGGCGCACCCGACGGAATTGTTTGACCTGGAACGGTTCAACTCGGGCGATCACACGGCAGCGGCCGCACCCGAGGCGCTGGCCCGGACGTTAAGCCGTGTTCTGTACCCCGAGGATGCCACCGATAGCGGCAAGGAATTGCGCCTCAAGCAGGAATTCTTTCTGACTTCGGCCGCGTTGCAGGACATTCTGCGCCGGTTCCGCAGCGAATATGACGACATGTCCTTGCTGCCCGACAAAGTTGCCATTCAGATGAATGACACGCACCCGGCCATCGCGGGGCCAGAGCTTATCCGGCTGCTGACCGACGAACATGGCTTGGGCTGGGATGTGGCAAAGGACCTCGCGCAGCGCTGCCTGAATTACACCAACCACACCTTGTTGCCCGAAGCGCTGGAACAATGGTCAACATGGCTTATGGGGCGTGTATTGCCGCGGCATATGCAGATCATTGAACGGATAGACCGTGATCATCAGGCGGCAACGGGCTGTGCGCCGGAACAGAAAATTGTTCATCAGGATCAGGTGCGTATGGGGATTTTGGCCTTTGTCATGGCCTCGCATGTCAACGGTGTTTCGGCGCTGCATACCGATCTGATGCGCAGCACCGTGTTTGCCCAACTTCATGCGCATTACCCCGACCGTATTATCAATCAGACAAACGGGGTCACGCCGCGTCGGTGGCTGCGACTGGCCAATCCGGGCCTGTCAGCTGTGATCACAGATGCGATCGGGCCGGGATGGGAACGTGATCTGGATCGACTGCAGGGCCTGCGACAATACGAAAACGATCCGGCCGTGATTGATGCGGTGCGGCTGGCCAAACGCGCAAACAAGGTGGCGTTTTCCAATTGGACCGCCCGACAGTTGGGGGTCGATATCGACCCGGATGCGATGTTCGACGTGCAGATCAAACGGATCCACGAGTATAAGCGGCAGTTGTTGAATGTCTTTGAAACGGTTGCCCGCTGGCACGCGATCCGAACCAACCCCGACGCTAACTGGACCCCGCGGGTCAAGATATTTGGGGGCAAGGCCGCACCGGGTTATTTCACCGCCAAAACGATCATTCGGCTGATCAACGACATCGCTGTTGTGATCAACAATGACCCCGCGATGCGGGGACGGCTCAAAGTTGTGTATCCGGCCAATTACAATGTCTCGATGGCGCAACGATTGATCCCCGCTGCGGATTTGTCCGAGCAGATTTCAACCGCCGGCAAAGAGGCCTCTGGCACCGGCAATATGAAGTTTACAATGAACGGGGCCCTGACAATCGGGACGCTTGATGGCGCGAATGTCGAAATCCGCGATCACGTGGGCGCGGACAACTTCTTTCTATTTGGGATGACCGCGGCTGAGGTGCAGAAACGGTATCAGATGCCACGTCATGCCCGGTCGGCGATCTTGGAAAGCCAGCAGCTGCAGGATGTGCTGCAGATCGTGGCGGAAGGGCATTTCAACGCAAACGAACCCGGTCGCTATCATGGCTTGGTTTATGCGACATGGAATCATGACCCGTTTCTGGTTGCATCAGACTATGACAGCTACGAAAGCAGTCAGCGGGATGTAGATGCTGCTTTCGCAGATCAGGCGCAGTGGCATCAAACCGCACTCCGCAACATCGCGGGGGCCGGGTATTTCTCCTCCGACCGAACAATTCGCGGTTACATGGACGATATCTGGAAGGCCAAGCGGCTCGGAAACGACAAGCCCTGAGTGTTTCGCTTTCGAAAAGCGCACCCCGTCGGCGTCGCGTATTGGCGAGGGCACGCGGGATGATGTCGGAAAAGAAGGTTGGTTCGTCTCGGTTCAGGTCCTTGGTCACGAGGGTGGTGCAGTCGAGGTGTTCCTTGCAGGCGATATGATGGGGCAATGCGGATGATCTGGGTCAGTTGTCCTGCCTGAACCGGGTTAGGGTTTTATTGATCCGAAGGGCCATCCCCATTGAAGATCAAATACGCGGCGTATCGGGATGATCCAAAAACGGGACGCAGAAACGCCGATTTGTGGACTGCACCGAACCCATGGGCTCAGCCAAGGCACGTTCTACTAATGCAAATCGAAGTGGCGGCATCGAGGGACCCGACTTGGCCATCACGGCCGTTGAAGAACAAGAATGTGAAGCTTGAGTAAACCGGCGGACACGATGTTGAACACTGTTGTGCCGAAGGATCTGTTTGGAAGGAGTTGACAACACCGCCCGCGGGGCGGGATGCAACGCTGTGAAGCATGCGTGACCACGACATCTAGCGACGGCGGGCGTGCAGGCGTGATGGTGTCAACCCAAAGACCCTCCGCCGGACAACCGGGCCCTCAGCAGAGAGACAAAGGCATCGCCGCATCCAGTTGATGCTGGAACGCAACGGCATAGTCATGATCCAGAACAAGCTGTGTCGGTCCACACACCGAAGAAAGACTGGGTGTCAGGTGATCTGAGCCGGAAACACGCCCTTGGCGCGCGAACGCAGATGCCAGAGGCTTTGCTGTGGGTGAAGGTTCGTCACTGGACTTCCTGTCCGAAACGACGGGTGCCTGGCGCCGGCTCTGCAGCTTGCTTGTGAACGATGATTGCCGTCGCGAGAACCTAGACCCTTCTCGGGAGATGCCCTGCAATCGCCAGCTCGGCAGCGGATGGCGGACACTAGTTTCTGGGGGCCTGCGCGGCGCGGGAATTGGATGCGCTTGCCCGGGTCCATGGAAAACCCGCTAATATTTCCTGCGACCATGGCGCCGAGTTCACGATTCGGCCATTTCTGCATATAGGTAAACGACAACGATTTCGAGTGGCGCGATATTGGTCCGGGCAAACCCCGGCAGAATACCCTCGTTAAGTGGTTCAATGGCAGGCCGCGCGATTTTCTGAACGAGGAGGTGTGCGACGGCCTGGGCCATGTCCACCGCAACCTGGTGCGGTGGAGGTACGATTACAATAACGTCCGGGCGCGTTTATCAAACGGACGTTAACCACGTACAAAAGCGCCCCAGTGCGCATTTGTAATTCGATTGCTCCGCGTTTCCCGCGCTTGCACAAGCCAGACTGAAATTGAAGAATAACTGAACCAGACTCGAAGACTATCGTCATGAACGGGTTAGCTCCCTGAGCAGGTTAGTGTCCGCAAAGATGTCGTTCTCACTCCAGCGGTTGTGCGGGCTCATAGGAAGGCCGTACTTCTTTGGGGCATCTCGCCACCTTTTGCCTTCATAACAGACCGAAATAGCCCCACTCGATGCGTGCCGGGCTCAAAGGGTATTTTGCCACGAAGCTTTTGAAAACAGGGCGCAATATCAGTTAGAATAGCGTTACCGTACCTGTACATCGGTCAAGCTCAGGGCTAGCGTTTTTTGTCTCGTCGTCGAGCAATACGGTTCGAATCCATTCCAGTTTTGCCGGGTTTACAATTTCGAAGCGATTGCGTTCCAGGCACTCTGGCGCAACAAGCGACATGCGTTCTACGATCAACGCAATTTCTTCGATTGATTGCATAACGACATCGATTTTTTGAACGGTGTGACTTGGCAGCCGTGCCCGCTGGTTGAACTGCACTTCATCAACCATGGTTTCTTCGATTTCTGCTACGGCGACCCCTACCTCCCGGATAACATCTGATAATCTGGAAAAAAGTGTTCCATCGTCGTGCGGGATCAGTGGTGAAGCATTTTCATTCATAGTTTGCCGACGACACTTTCGATGCATTGCTTCATCGAAGCTGTGGAGAACGGTTTTTTGATAATGTTATTCAGGCCCAGCGCCTTACCCTTTGAAACAAGGTCCGGTGTAGGATTGCCCGTGACAAGTATGAAGCCGATACGCGCGGTCGACTTGTTCTGGCGGAGCGCACGCAGCAATTCCAGCCCGTCCATGCCAGGCATATTGTAGTCCGATAGAACGAGGTGGACGGGATCATTGATCAGCTTGGCCAATGCCGCACGACCATCATTCTCCGCCTGGTTCTTCCAGATTCCCATTTCCTCTATCGCTTGGACAAGAAGGCCGCGGCTGACGCCCATGTCGTCAACAATCATGATGCGTAGTGAGTCTTTAAGGCTCATTTTCTATTGCTCTCCTGAGTAAGGCGCGCGTCCTGTGCCCGGCCCCTGTTGTTTTTGGTATGCGGTTACACCGATGCTCTTGAAATATTGTGTTGCTGGTCCGGACAGCCGTTCTGAATGTCCGATCATCAGATAACCCATCGGCTTTAAAGCTGTGTTGAACCGCTCCCAGAGCCGTGCTTGGGTTGTCTGATCAAAATAGATCGCGGCATTTCGACAAAAAATCACGTCGAACGGTCGTTTCATTGGCCAATCGCCGACCAAGTTCAACTCGCCAAAGGTCACAAGTTCGCGCAACTTCGGATTTATCTCGAAATCGTCATCACTGGTCGTAGGTGCGACCATCGTGCGCCTCATTTCACTTGGAATAGCGCTCAACTGATCCACGGGATATCGACCAGTTTCCGCAATTTTCAACACATTGGGATCGACATCGGTTGCCAGTATCTTGATATCAAACCGGCCGGCATCGGGACATGCGGCGACCACGGCTGCCGCCAGACAATAGGCTTCCTGACCCGCGGAACAGGCCGCCGACCAGATGCGTACCTTCTCTCCACGCCGTGCCGCATCAATGAGCCTTGGCAGGATTTCTGTGCTCAGTTGCTCAAAATGGTGATTTTCCCGAAAGAAATGTGTGACATTTGTCGTCAGGGCCGAGAGAAGATGGGTTTGTTCATCGCGGCCTGCCGTCGTGCGAAAGAGGTCGCAGTACTCCCGAAAGCTATTTAACCCTAATGCCCTGAGTCGCTTTGCAAGTCGCGAGTACACCAGTGGCTTTTTCGAATCCTGGAGAAATAGCCCGTAGATCTCATTTGCCATTTGCGCGATCTGCCGAAAGTCTGCGTCGGTGAATGCATATTCCGACGGACCATTGGCTTTCGGGAGGGTCGGATTGAGCGCGTTCATGCCGCAACCGGATCGTTGTTAGGGAGTAGCGTTGCCAGGTTGATAACCTTCGTCATGTCATCGCCCATCGCAATGATCCCCAGGATGGCGCGCGTTGTTGCGTCGTCCGTACCCTTTGGTGTCTCACGTACCATGTCGGATTTGACCCCGAGTATTTCGGACACGGACTCGACCAGCAAACCTATTGTACAGTCTTCGATCGCTGCGATGATGATGACGTGACGCTCGGTTGGGTCAATGCGCGGGAACCCCAATTTTGCGGCGAGATCGATAATGGGGATGACCGCCCCCCGTAGATTGATGACCCCCAGGACATAGTCGGGCGAGTGGGGCAGGATCGTGACAGGGCTCCATCGGCGTATCTCGCGGATTTGGGTAATTTCGATGCAGAAATTCTGCCCGCCCGCCACAAGCGTCACGAACTCCAATTCCTTGGTCTGCGCGGCATCGTCAGGCTGTTGCATGGATTCGATCTCCCTGAGGCGAAGTGTGAATGTGTTGAGGCATCGCGCCGCTATGGGCGATGGCATCGGGGTCGATGATGAGCGCGATTTTTCCGTCACCGAGAATGGTCGCGCCCGAGACGCCGACAATTTCCCCGTAGCTGCCCTGCATGCTTTTCACGACCACCTGCCGTTGATCAAAGATATCATCGACGGCCAGCGCGCATTGGGAGACGGACTCGGTCTGTAACAAGAGAAGAACGCGGTCTGCCATCGGCTTGTCGCTGGCGGGGTGGCCCAGCCGTTCGCCAAGATCAATGATCGGCACATAGTCGCCCCGGATGTGCAACAGCTGGCTTTTGAGCCCAAGCATCGACAGATCACTTTCCGTGGGTCGAATTGTCTCAAGGATGCTTGAAATCGGTACCACCATCGTCTGTCCGCATACGGTGATAATCATGCCGTCCATGACGGCGAGCGTCAGTGGCAGAGTGATTGAAAACGTCGTCCCTTCGCCGGGGATTGTCGCGATGGCAACCCTGCCGCCAAGCGCGGTGATCGCCGTCTTCACCACATCCATGCCCACGCCGCGGCCGGAAAGATTGGTGACTTCTTTGGCGGTAGAGAAGCCCGGTGCAAACAGGAGTTGGTCAATCTCGGGGTCCGACAGTACGGCATCTGATGGGATCAGTCCCCTTTCCACCGCAATATCACGGATGCGCGGGCGGTTCAGTCCGGCACCATTGTCAGCAATTTCGATGACGATACTGCCCGACCGCTGGCTTGCGGAGAGGCGCAGAGTGCCTTGCCGCGGTTTGCCTGCCGCCTGTCGCTGATCAGGCGTTTCGATGCCGTGGTCAATGGCATTCCGGATCATGTGCGTAAGGGGATCGGCAAGCCGTTCGACAACAGTTTTGTCAACTTCTGTTGACTCGCCTTCTGTGACGAGTTCCACGTCCTTGTCGGTTGCGTCGGCCGCTTCACGGGCGATACGCAGCATGCGCTGAAAGAGCGGTTTGACGGGTTGCGCGCGGATAGCCATTACGCCTTCCTGGATTTCCCGGGCCAGCAGCTTGTAGTCATCAAGATCCGAAAACAGGTCCGAGGAATTTGGTAAATCGGCTTCCTGCAGCCGTTGGGAGATGACCGACTGATTGATAATGAGCTCACCCACAGCATTGATAAGGCGGTCTACGCGTTCAGGATCAACGCGCAGTGTCGTTGCAGGTTTCTTGACCGTCCGATCGGCGGGTTTGGGAGCGGGTACTGCTGCCTGTTCCTGTGGTTCATCAACAGGGGCTACCGGTTGTGCTGTGACGGGAACTGGATCGGGTTCAAGGAGTTCGGGCACCGACTCTTCTGTCAACGGTTCGACTTTGAGGTCGCAGAGGTCGTCCATGAACTGAAACACGTCCCGGATCGCGAGATCGGTGCCAAGGCCGGGGATATCAACTGTCCAGACCAGATATCCCGCGGACCAGTCAAACGCGTCAAAACTGTCAGGCAAGGCGCTGGTGTCGAGTTGTGTTTTGACCTCACCAAGTTCCGAGAGTGCCTTGAGGATCAAGACCGGATCGTTGCCGGTCGCATAAAATTCCGCGGACGGCTTGAATGTCACGCGATAGCCCCCCTCGGCATCGTCGAGGGGGCCGAAATCGAGGGTCATGGCTTCGAAAACAAACTCTTCCTCCTCTTGCGCGGTTTCGGGGCCAAGAAGGGCTTGCAGTTCGGCCAGAACCGGGTCAACCGCGTTGCGGTTCGCAGGCGTCTGGGCGCGTGCGTCATCAACCAGATCAGCAAGAATATCGCCTGCGCGTTGCAAGGTGCGCAACAGCCCGTCATCGGTTTCCAGCCGATGGGAACGGACCTCGTCCAAGACGGTCTCGAACTTGTGGGCAAATCCGACGAGTTCGTCCAATGCAAATGCGCCCGCGGCCCCCTTAATCGAGTGAACGGCACGAAAGACGGCATTGACGGTTTCGTCATCGGCATGGCCTTCGCGCATGGCCTCGAGCCCCTCTGTCAGGGCGACAATCAGGTCTTCGCATTCTTCAAAAAAGGCGTTCAGGATAGAGCTGTCTTGGGTCATTGCTACGCCCCCGTTAGTCGGCGAATGACCGAGATAAGAGATTCATCATCAAAGGGTTTGACGATCCATCCCGTTGCACCCGCCTTTCTGGCACGCTCTTTCAGGGCCGCACCGCTTTCGGTTGTCAGTACAAGCACCGGGACCCCGCGATTGGTATCGCTGGATCGGATATCTTCAATCACGCCGAACCCATCCTTGTTGGGCATGTTGACGTCGGTGATGACCAAATCGGCGTGCTTCTCGCGAAATTTATTGACCCCATCCACACCGTCGACAGCCGTTGTGACGGCAAATCCGGCACCCTCAAGCGCCATGGTCAGCAAGCTTCGGATCGTGCGGGAATCGTCGATGGCCAGGATATGGGTCGTCATTGTGCCGCCCCCATCGTGAACAGCAGATCCTGAAATCCCATGGTTTCCAGACTGTCGATGAACCCCTCATTTGGCTGGGCCACGACAAAGGGCAGATCATTCGCCGTCCATTGTCGTGCAGCGAAATCTATCAGTTGCGCCGCGAGTCCGGGGAGTCGCGTGACATTCGCCGCGTTCAGCGCGATACCGTCAGCCTGTGATTGCGACAGAAACGCGTGAAGCGCCTGACAATCCTCGAGCTTCATTACTTGGGGCAAATCAAAAGTCGCAGTTTGGCCTGTCATATTTGCTGGATTCCGTCCGTAACTCAGGTTTCGCAGCGCGTCGCTGCACGGGCGTGTATGACCGCCTGCCTCTTAATTTGAGGTAAAGCTCAGCCACAACCTGACAGCTTTTTGCCCGACCGCCTTAGAATGTCAGGCTGGGTGTGAGGGACAGTAGCCGTTGCGAATACGCAGCTTGCGGGCTTTCAAAAAACGGCTCTGACGTTTGTGCCTCGACAATCTTGCCGTTCTGCAGAACCGCGACATCGTCTGACATCTGCCGGACCACAGCCAGAATGTGGCTGATGAACAGGATTGTCAGCCCGAATTTGGCCTGCAGGTCCTTGAGCAGGTTCAGAACCTGCGCCTGAATAGAGACATCCAGCGCGGATGTCGGTTCATCACAGATCAGAAACCGCGGCCGGGCCAGCAATGCGCGCGCAATCGCGATGCGTTGTCGCTGGCCGCCGGAAAACTGATGTGGATACCGGTCAATGACGTCCGCAGGCAGTTCGACAAGCTCCAGCATCCCCAGGCAAAGCGCCCGGCGGTTAGCCTTGTCGTTCTCCAACCCATACAGCGACAGTGGTTCAGACAGGATATCACCGATCCGGTGGCGTGCGTTCAGGCTGGAATACGGATCCTGAAAGACCATCTGGATCAGCCGTCGTGACGGGTCGTTCCGCCCGCGGGATTTGGCGTAGGGCAGGGCACGGTCACCCAATGTCATCTGCCCCGCGCTGGGGTTCACAAGCCCCGCAACGGCCTTGGCAAAGGTGGATTTGCCAGACCCGCTTTCCCCGACCAGCCCAAGTACAGTCCCCGCCCGCACATGCAGCGAGACGCCATCGAGTGCTACGTAAGGGTCGGGTTTGCGAAAAAGATGCGTGCGGGTGCCTGCAAAGCGGACGCTTAGATCCGTCACGGCCAGATCAACGCCCCGATCCTGCACGCCGTCCAGCAACCAGCTTTCCGCATCTATTGCGCCGGGGATGTGATCGGCTGCGCCATCTTCCTGTGGCATCAGGAACCGTTCAAGTTTCCGATCCAGACGTGGAACAGCCGCCATCAGCGCCTGTGTATAGGGGTGTTCGGGCGCGCCAAGAACCTGCGTTGTCGTGCCGGTTTCCATGACCTTGCCATTGCGCAGGACGGTCACGTTGTCCGTGACTTGCGCAATCACACCAATATCATGCGTTATCAGGATGAAGGCAATGTCGCGGGTGTCGGCCAGTCGGCGGATCAGGTCGAGCACCTGACTTTGGACAGCCACATCCAGTGCGGTGGTCGGTTCGTCCGCGATAATCAGTTCAGGATCAGTGCAAAGCGCCAGCGCAATGACGACCCTTTGGCGCATCCCGCCGGAAAACTGATGCGGATAGGCGCCGATCCGGCCGGCCGCATTTTTGATGCCGATCTCTTCCAGCAGGGCAATGGCGCGTTTGCGCGCATCGCTTGTGCTGACATCTGCATGGGCCTGAATGGTCTCGATCAACTGATCTTCGATTGTCATCAGCGGGTTCAGGCTTGTCTGCGGGTCCTGAAAGATCATCGAGATACGATCGCCCCGCATGGCGTGGGCCTGATCGGGGGTTAGACCGCGCAGGTCGGTATCACCCAGCGTCATGCGGCCGGCAGCCACGTATCCGGGCGGTTGCAACAGGCCGATCACGGCGGCCCCGATGGTGGACTTTCCGGCACCGCTTTCCCCGACAAGCCCGTGGATCTCGCCCGGTTTCACGGTGATCGACACATCCTCGATTGCGGTGAAATCGCCATGGCGCGAAGGAAATTTGACCGTCAGGCCCTGCACATCCAGCATCAGCGAAGCCTCGGGTTGAAGACATCGCGCAGGAAGTCGCCAAGTATGTTGATCGACACGACCAATGCGATCAAAAACAGGGTTGGGACCCAGAGGATCCACCACTCGCCTGACAGCAGGAACTGCATGCCGATCCGGATCAGTGTGCCAAGGGATGGGCTGTCCGCAGGCAGGCCGATACCGAGGAAAGACAACGTCGCCTCAAGCAAAATGGCAGAGGCCAGATCAACCGTCATGATCACCAGAAGCGGCCCGAGGATATTGGGCAAAATGTGCCAGAACATCACACGCAGCGGGTGCTGCCCCATGATCATGGCGGCCTGCACGTATTCCTTGTTGCGTTCCACAAATGTCGAGGCCCGTGCCGTTCGGGCAAAATTCACCCAAAGCGACAAGGCGATGGCAATGGTCAGCACCACCACCCGCAGGTTTTCCTGTGCAGCCGGCGGCAGGATGCCGCGTGCAACCCCGTCGATCAGCAAGGCTGTCAGGATGGCGGGCAGTGCCAGCTGAACATCTGCAATCCGCATCACGATGGCATCAAACCGTCCTCCGTAATAGCCGGCAGCCAGCCCCAACCCCACGCCCATGACGGTTGCAATCGCCATGGCCATCAGCCCGATCAGCAGCGACAGGCGCGCCCCGTAAAGGATGGCCGACACCATGTCGCGCCCCTGATCATCGGTGCCCAGCAGAAACCGGGGGTCCGATCCATCCTCCCAAACCGGGGGGATCAACCCGTCGATCAGCGAAAAGCTGGTCAGGTCATAGGGGTTGGATTGGGCGATCCAGGGCGCAAACAATGCGCCGCCCAGGATGATGACGGCAACGACAAAAGCGACGATCGCCGCGGGTGAGTGGCGAAATGCCCAGACGGCGTCGCTATCCCAGAACCGGGCCAGCATCAGGCGGCCTCTTTCACCCGCAAACGCGGGTCAATGGCGATATAAAGCATATCAACCAGCAGGTTCACGAGGACAAAGAAAAAGGCGATGACCACCAGATAGACCCCCATCACCGGAATATCGACAAAGCGGATACTTTCCAGAAACAACAAGCCCATGCCCGGCCATTGAAAGACGCTTTCGGTGACAATGGAAAAGGCGATGACCCCGCCGAATTGCAGGCCGATAATCGTGATAACAGGGATCATCGTATTCGCCAGCGCGTGTTTGAAGTGCAGACGCCGATACGGGATGCCGCGCGCGGTGGCGAAGCGGATATAGTCCGAACGTAGGACTTCCATCATCTCGGCCCGGACCAGCCGCATGGTCAGTGTCAGCTGATAGACCCCCAGGGTCAGGGCGGGCAGGATCAGCGCGCGCCAGCCATCGACCGTAAACAGTGACGAGGTCCAATTGCCGATCTGAACCGTGCCGCCGCGCCCGAAGGTCGGCAGCCAGCCCAGCTGCACGCCAAACAGGAAGATCAGCATGATCCCGATCACAAAGGTGGGGATTGACACGCCCACAAGGGTTGTCAGCAAAATGGACTGGGTCAGAAACCCCCGCGGTCGAAGGGCGGTATAGACCCCGGCAGGTATCCCCACGATCAGGGATATGACAAGTGCCACCGTGCCCAGTTCAAGGGTGGCAGGGATGCGATCGGCAATCATTTCGCCCACTGGTTGGCGGGTGCGATAGGAATAGCCAAAGTCCCCTTGCAGCATGTCACCGGCAAATCGGGCAAATTGCGCGACAAACGGATCGTTCAGCCCCAGTTCTTCGCGCAGGCGGGCGCGATCTTCGGTGCTGGTCTCGACGCCGGTCATCTGGCTGACCGGATCGCCGACAAATCTGAAGAGCGAAAACGCCAAAAGAGCGACGGCCAGCATCACAAAAACCGACTGAAGCAGCCGTTTGATGATGAAATAGACCATCGCCCCTTGCGTGTATTAGTTCACAGCAACCCAGCGCAACATAAAGAAGTTGTCAGCGCGCTGAGTCACATCAATATTGTCCTTCATGGCCCAGATCAGGGGTTGGACATAAAGCGGCACATAGGCCACTTCGTCCTGCGTGATGGCAACCACTTCGTCGATCAGCGTCTGCCTTTTCGCCGGGTCAAGCTCCTGCTGGATCATGGGCAGCAATTCATCAACGCGGGCGTTCGAATAGTTCCCGAAATTCCACGAGCCCAGCTTTTTCTCATCATCCTGTGAATGCATCAGAAAGCGGATGGGATGCTCGTGATCAAACGTACCCGGGGACCAGCCGAGCAGATACATGTCGAAATCATCCGCGCGAAGCTGTTCCCAGTAGTTGCGCACCGGCACGGTCGTCAGTTCGGCATTCAGACCGACGGCTGCCAGCATGGATGCGGCTGCGCGGCACAGGGCCTCGTCGTTGATATAGCGGTCATTTGTGCATTTCAGACCAAAGGAAAACCCATCGGGATATCCCGCCTCTGCAAGCAGTTCCTTGGCGCGATCAGGATCATAGGCCGGCCGATCTGCGTTCGCTTCGGAATAGCCGGAAATGCCGGCCGGGACCAACTGGCTTGCCGCGTCGATCTTGCCGCGCATCACAACCCGGTCAATCGCGTCGATATTGATGGCATGGGCCGCGGCAAGGCGCACGCGCGGATCAGTGAATGGATTGGCGTCCGTCACATCTGTGGAATAAAGCAGCGCATCATGTTCATGGCCAAAGCCAAACATGATCACACGGGTTTCTTCGCCTTCGATCACCTTGAACCCGTCGCGGCCCTCAACCTGTGCAACATCCTGCAAGGGGACCGGTTCGATAAAGTCGATCTCGCCTGACAAGAGCGCGGCAAGCCCTGTGGCTGCATTGCCAATGGGGGTCATGATCGCCTCGGTGACGTTGCCGCGATCCTCGCCCCACCATCCTTCGTTGGGGGTCAGCCGGGTTTCAACGCCCGGGTCGCGGCTGGCCAATGTGTAGGGGCCGGTGCCGTTGACATTGCGGGTGGCGAAGTTTTCGGCATCGCGGGCGGGCAGGCCGGCATCATTGGCGGTCGCCCAGTCGCTGTCCAGGATCATGAAGTTCGCGATGCTGTCGGGAAATAGCGGGTTCGGGGCGTTGGTCACAAAATCAACGGTAAAGTCATCAACCACCCGCACATCGGTAACAGGGGCGAACCAAGACCGGACGTCAGACGCCTCGTCCGATGCGCGTTGATAGGAAAACAGAACATCCGCGGCGGTAAAGGCTGATCCGTCCTGGAATGTCACACCTTCGCGCAGGGTAAAGCGCCACCCGGTTTCGCCCTCCAACGGGGCCCATGAGGTGGCCAGTGAGGGCTCAATCGACATGTCGCGCCCGCGTCGGACGAGGCCTTCATACACATTGTTGAGAAAGGACAGCACAGGGGCTGCGTTCACCGCATGCGGGTCCATTGTCTGGGGGTCGGTTGTGACCGCCCAACGGAAGGTTTCGGCGCTCGCGGCAGTGGCGAACAGCGCAGCAGCACCCGCCAGGGCAGAGCTGCGCATCAAATTTGCAAAAGTCATCAGAAGGTCCCCAGTTCCAGTTCCATAGCGGTACTCTGAACAGGGTTGGCATCAGCGTCAACCAAGGGGCGCGGCAGATACTGCTCGAAAGCGATCCGCCCAAAAGAAAAGGCCAGCGCCCCAAGGGGCACTGGCCTTTGTCAATTTTACGGATCTGCGGTCTAGCCGTTGGTGCGAATGTGGTCGACCAGCAGGAAGACAACGCGGTCAACTTCGCGCAACACCTGGTCAATGCCAAATTCCAGATCGGACAGTTCCTGCGCTTCCAGCTGCTCGCCTGCGGCGATCGTTTCGGCATAGGCGCGGATTTCTTCCCAACGATCATTAGTCCGATCCAACTGGATGGTGATCCGCTCGGTCGGTGGGGCAGGGATGCCCAGGTTCGGCATGCCGGACCGGAAGCCATCTAGCGAGGCCTGGAACTGGGACAGATTGGTGTTGAGGTTCGACAGGCTTGCATCCGTATCCATGCCAGCGGCCGTCAGGCAGACATTCTTGGACAGTTCTTGCAGCAACTCTTTCTGCTTTGAATAGAGGTCAAGCAGGATCGAGTTTCCGAAACCATTGTCGCCGATGAACTGCGCGTAGTTTGTGCGCATCTGGATCACAAGTTCGTCGCTGTGATCATGGGCTGTCTCGGTCAGCGACATGATATTGCGCATGTCCTGTTCGGTGACGTCTTCGCCTTCGACGAATTTGTCATAGATCCGGTCAAGGGTCCGCCATGTCAGATCAAGATCGTTCCATGTTTCGCGGAAGTTTCGGTCAGTCTCGCCGGTGATACCAAGCTTTTCGTCACCTTCCAGAATGCCGCGATGTGCAATCTCAAAGCTGACCCGGGCACCCTGCATGTACAGTTCGTTGTCCCAGACATGGACATCAGTTTCGGCAAAACATACCGACTTTGCCATGCGTTCAATCAACATACGTTGGCGGGCGGCGAGGTCGATGCGTTTGGTGGCTTCTTCGACAGACAGTTCAGTGGGGCCTGACTGTGCCTGCAAAGCGAGCGGCAATGATACACATGACAACATCGCTGAGACGCCCAATGTAAACATCATTTTCATGTTCAGTTTCCAATCTTCTCGTGCGGCTTTCTCGTTAGTCGGGTCTGCCGCACACTACTATAGGTTGAGCATTTGGGGAGTACCGTCCACGAGGGTCGCAGCCGGTACCGATGCTGCTTAGTTAGTTGCCACGATGTCGCGGACCCATACTTCAACACGGCGGTTGGTCGCACGACCTTCTGCTGTGGTGTTGCAGGTCAGCGGCGACGCTTCGCCATAGCCCAGTGTCCGGATCGGTGTGCTGTCCAGCGAGCCGGGCAGCGCAACTGAGCTGAGGATCTGGCGAACACGTTCTGCACGCTGTTCGCTCAGCCCGCGGTTGGCGGCTGGTGCACCGGCACTATCGGTAAAGCCGACAAGCAAGAGTTCCTTGTTTGCAAAGACTTCACCAGCGGCAAGCAGGTCAGCCAGACGCTGGACATCTTCAAGCGCGCGGGCCTCAAGCTGTGATGAGCCAGGCAGGAAGCGGAACGTCAGCGACACACGCTGCGCAGGCAGCAATTGTGTGACCATGTCGCCCAGTTCGCGCAGGTTCGTCTGTGCGTCTGTTGGCCACATCGCAGCGGCATAGCGGCGGCCCTGCTCGTCACTGCTGACGACGGATACTGTTTTGTCAACAAAACCGCTTTCGGCGATGACGTTCTGCGCGTCTGCGGTGTCCAGGTAGCTGATGAAGTCATCGGCCAGCTGTGGCAGATCGTCAGTTGCACGGTAGACCAGCAGACGGCGGGTGAATGGGTATTCTTCCGTCTTGATGGTGAAGGCGTTTGGTGGCGTCTGGATGCCACATTCGCCCAGGATGGACATTGCCTTGCCGGCAGTCTGACCCGAGAAGTTCACAAAGCCGATGCCGAATGGATCAGCGGCGACAGCGTCGGATACAGCGGCGTCATCAGACAGCGTTTCGGCCTGTGTGGTCAGACGCAGGGATGCAGGGGCCATGACCTGTTCGGCAAAGTTCTGCGCGATAGAGCTGTCATTGGCCGGGGTGTAGATGTTGATCGGTGCGTTTGGACCACCAAGATCGCGCCAGTTTGTGATCTGGCCTGCAAAGATGCGGGCAATATCAATCCGAGAGATCGCGTTGACCGGGTTGCCGGGTGCTGCGACGATGACCAGACCGTCCAGTGCAAGAACAACCTGACGATCTTCGGTTGTTGGGTTCGGCTTGCCAACGGTCGAGAAGACACGCGCCTGCTCTTCTGTCATCGGGCGGTCGGAAATTGCCAGAAGCGAGCGGTCATCAACCAGACGACGCATGCCGTCCAGCGGCTGTGCGCCAACCAGTGAAACTGTCCCGACATCTGCGCCATTTGCAGAGGCGATGGAAACAGAGCCATTGTTCACGTTAGCAGAACCGCTGACACCGGATGCGAAATCCTGGAACAGCGATGGCAGCAGGCCATCAACGACATATGGGTTACCGGCGACTTCAAAAGCGCTGGCCGTGCCAGGCTCGGCGGCCTCGGTCGGGCAGGCACCGGCAATACATTCCACCTGAGAGGCGTCAATCTGGATTTCACCGATTGCGGTCTCGAGTGTGTAACGATTGCCGTCGAAATCCATCAGGTTCGCGGTAATATCAGAAGATCCGTCCATCGCGCGCAGTGTGACTTCCTCTGCATAGGCAGCGGTTGTTTGCGCGAGTGCGGCGACAGACAGCACACCGGCCATCATTGTCGTTTGCATCAGCGAAGTTTTTAGCATGGACAACCCTCGTTTCGACTTATTTTGCTTTGAAGCGATCATTATTTTGACCTCTATACTGGAGTGTGGTGTTGGCGTGCGGCGCCAATGGACCGCACGCAATTACTAGATACTTAGGACTGCCACCAACGGCGTGGCTCGACGTTTTCGGGCTTCATGTCCGCAGGGACCTGACGCGCGATGTCGTAGATTTCCTGGTAGGTGTCGATGCCACCGGCCCAGCCGTTCAGGCGATCACGCCACTCGTTCCACGGACCCGGGTTGAATTCTGGCGATGACATTTCTTCGGCCATGCGGATCTGCTCGGCGTCCAGGAAGGCAGGGCGCACATTGTTGGTGTCAAACAGGGTGCCCGGAAGCACAGGGTCAGAGAAACCAACCGTCTTGACCAATGCAGCCTCGTTTGCAGCCTGGACGTGGATCTGTGTGAAGTAGGCGGATTCCATGACCGCATCCTGCAACTCACCGCTGAGCTTGTCGAATGACTGGGACGCCATCGAGGTATGCTCGGTACCGCAGAAGAATTTCAGGTCAACCGATTGCGAAACCACAGGCGACATGCCTGCATAAGCCACGGCAGATGCCCATGTTTCCGCGCCGTCGATCAGACCCAGACGCAGACCGTCCAGTGTCTCGCTCCATGCAACGGGCACGGGGTTCAGGTTCAGCAGGCGCATTGCAATCCGGCCCAGCTGCGTGCCGGTCACGCGGTTGCGTGTACCAAAAAGCTCTTCCAGTTTGGTGACAGTTGGCTTTTCAGCAAATGTCTGGCCCAGCTGGATGCCGCGCAATTCGCAATGGGTGAACAGGAACTTCAAGCCGTGACGCTTTTCAAGCGGATCCCGCAGCAGGCGCTGCGATTCAGGGCTGTAGAAGAAGTGGTACTGCGACGCACGGCCCGGGAACATGTAGGCGTAATCCAGCACGTTCAGGTAAGCGGCGCCACCGGCGGAGTTCTGTGTCGACGCGGCGTAGATGTCGATGATCCCCAGCTGCGCCATGTCCACGCAGGTCAGCTGACCACAAATCTGGTTGCTGCCGATAAACTCGACGCGAATTTCGCCGTCGGTCCGCTCTTCCAGATCAAGCGCAAATTGCAGCGCGCCTGCGCGTTCGATCAGCAGGTTGTCTTTGTTGAAGCCCGATGCGCCAAAGCGCAATGTGTGGCGTGCCGGCTTTGAGAAGCGGCGCTCGTAGTTGGACTCAGCCGCCTGTGCGACATCGGCAACCGTGAATGCACCACCCAATGTGGCGGCACCAAGAAGCGTCGATGACAAGCCATACTGCCCAGACAGCTTAAGCATATCGCGGCGTGACAGCCCCTGAAGTTTTTTCGTCGTTTGCATAAACCTTACCCTTCGGTTCGGCGTCCGGATCCCGTTCCGTCCGCAATAGATTTGATATCCTGTAGCGATTCTTAATCCGCGGTTCTGGCGGAATTGGGTCAAAATATTGAACAATGCGCCTCAATTGTCGCAATCGTCGAAAACAAGTTTCGGTTATGCTTAACACATGAGGAGTTGCTGAATCTATGCGCGCTGATCGACAGGGGTCCAACCGGCGATGCAGCATGACGCATCCATTAAAATCATTTTATTACAACATATTACAAGCTACTTTACGGGGCTGACAAGTGGTGACGGCGATACATGCGGGTCTTCGCATCGTCGGTTGCTGCGGAAGATTTCGGGTCTTGGCGGCATCTGACCCGCGAAATTGCGTGACGTCAACCGCGTTGATCGGCAGCCATTTTGGGCGTTGTAGGCAGGATTAAGGCAAAATTGATAAAAGTTGATGCGAGGCTTTGGGTCCGAACGCGCAACAATCCAATTTGGGCGGGGTTGGTCGGTTGGGCTGAATTTCGGGAAAACGATGCGGTAAAAGCCTTGTCGGCCCGCGCGACGTCATGGCCCGCGGATCGCCTCTGCGTTGCGGCGTATCAGAAGGCAGAGTTCAGCGTCAGACCCACAGAAAAACTGTCGCGGGTGAAACGGCTCACGTTGCTTTCTGCAGTGCTGCCCGAAATTGAAAGGCCCGGGCTGAAACCCGCATATTCGATATCAGGAAAGCCGACATTCGCCCCGTAGAAGAACGTGGTGTCTTGGCGCCCGCCATCAACCGGCCCGATCAGAACATAGACCGGGTAGTCAGCCTTGCGGATGCCTGCGTTCAACCCCAGTGTAACGGGGCCAAGCTGCTGGCCGAAACTGAACGAGCTTTGAAACGCCCATTCATCGTAGTTGAAATTTGGTGATTCACTGTCCCGCTGCGAAAGGGTCAGACTACCCCCCAACCGGTTGCCGTTGTCCCATTGATACGACAATCCGGCCACAAAGGTCGTCGCCTCGACATTCCGAATGCCAATGGACTCATAATATTGCCATTCGCGTCTGCCGGACAGTTGCAGGTCAACACTATCGGAAAGCGGAACACGTTGGCTGATAGCGAAGCGGGTGAAGTCGTAATAAGGATCACCGCCGAAGTCGACAGAACCGGCGCTCCAGCGTAGTTGCACCGCGCTGTCCGCCAGCACCCGATCGTAGATAACCGAGGCTTCGACTGCATCAAAAGAGAAGGCGTCTGCATCCAGCGTGACTTGCGCGCCGGGATTGGTCGGATCGTCGACAACTTCATCCTCAAGCTTGACGCGCGCGCCTTGATAGCTGGCGGCCAGCGATAAACGATCCGTTGCGGTGCCAAAAAGCCGATATTGGGTTTGAACAGCAAAAGTTGCGCGCAGACCCGAGAGGGCCAAGGCGTCTGCCGACAATGTCCCCGTCAGAACTTGCCCGGCTGCGGTGATTTCAGCGTCCTCTGCGCCGCCATTGACGTTGTTTGAGGGCACGATGGAAAAGGACAGGTTCGTTGACCAGGGGTTGAGATTGCGCAGCCCTCTGGCATCGCGCAGGGTGCGGGCGCGTTCCTCTTCATTGGGGACCACATTCAGCGCGCGGCGCAGCCAGAACGTGGCCAGCGTATAACGTTGCTGGTTTGCAGCGGCCAATGCCGTCAGGCGGGCAGCCTCATATCGCTGCGGGTCAGTTTGGGACAGCGCATAAGCACGGGCGCCAGCCTTGCGCCCGGTTTCCGGATCACCCGCGCGCGGGGCGGCCGCCGCCAAAACCAGCAATGCGGTCCGGTCGTCGGGATTTGCCCGCAACAAGCCATTGGCAATCTGCAGGGCCAGTTCAACATCCCCAGCAAAAAGGGCCCGCGTTGCGATAACACGGGCCTCTTCAATGGGAATGTCGATGGTCTGTTGGGCGGCTGCGGTCTGGCAAAAAATGCAAGCAGCCGCAACCAGTGCCGGTTTAGTCAAGCCCATCAATATTGTCTACGTCCTCCACGAGGCCCGTCGTACACACCGGATCGGATCCAGCCGTACCACATTGGTTTGTCACGAATATGCCATATTCGTTCTCACCTTCAACCGTACTAATGAAATCGCCTTCCATGAACAGGCCACCTGCGAGTCCATTGGCATTATTTCCGCCAAGAATACCGGCATAGTTGCCAACCGTTTCTTGCACACCCAATTCAACTTCGCCTTCAAAGCGACCACTTGAGTCAATCTCGGTGACAATCAAGTTCAGATTTTCGAGGTCCGTGGCGGTGCCACTGATCGTCGCAGAGCGATTGTAGATTGCGCCGTTCAGCGTGCCATCGGTAAAGTCGGCGTTGATGAATACCTGTCCAGTGACGCGAGACGATGCAACAGGCAGAATGGCAGGGTCAACGGGTGGGGCGGGCAGTTCCGCAGTCGTGCCGCCATTCAGCAGGCCAACATAGTTCCCTGCATAGGATGCAAGCCCCTCGGTCGGGGCATCATATTGGCCCGAACGCGAATATGTCACACCGCCAAAGTAACGGTTGAACTGGCCACCATCCATGACAACGATCGCTTCCACACCGCCGGATTCACTCTCGGCGGCGAATGCGGTGAAAGACCGGTCAAGCGGGTCATCCTGCTGGACATAAACATCATAGCCGTCC
Source organism: Yoonia sp. SS1-5 (assembly GCF_038443705.2). Lineage (NCBI taxonomy): Bacteria > Pseudomonadati > Pseudomonadota > Alphaproteobacteria > Rhodobacterales > Paracoccaceae > Yoonia > Yoonia rhodophyticola. The sequence goes on from NZ_CP151767.2 coordinate 3,995,038, forward strand.
AACGTACCTGCAGCCGTATACTCCTGCAGCAATTCGTCACCATCCAGCGAAAGGAGGCGCACGCTCAATGTGCCGGCGTCCGGATCGTAATCCGCAACTCTCAATTCACCGGCCACACGCGCGGGAACACCGTTTACGGTTTCGCCACCTTCAGGTGTTTCCGGCTCTTCAACAGTAGGATCGAACGAAAGCGGTTGATCATTGTCACAGGCTGCCAGCAGCGCCAGCAGCGCCGTAGCCGTTGCAAATCTTTTCATGGTCGTCTGCCTCTTTTGTATTTTTATTTGGTCATAACATCTTGCGCGGCATTTCGCATGTCAACGTTCAACCAAACGGAGGGTCGTAATCATCGGGACCTATGGGGGTTTTGCCACAGGCTTGCGCATTTCAGTGACCGCGAAATTAGGCCTTTGTTAGGCAACAATGCAATGAATCAAGGGCGACTGTCCCGTCAACCTGCGTGGGAACCCGCATCGCGCTGCTGTGGCAGACCCGCATCGGAATTTCCCCATATCCGAGGTTTTGCCCCTGCCACGCATTGCCTATAGTCGCCGCAGACTCAGTCAAATGCCGGAGACACGGATGCCCATTACCCCAGATCAACAGGCCGAAATCGACGAATTGCGCAGCGCGCCGCGGCCGACGCTGCGGGCCGTGGCCGAAGGGATGGAGACGCATCTCTACAAAGCTTATGACGTGCTGGATCACGGGTTCATCCGGGTCATCGACTATATGGGCGACGATGCGGCCATCTGTCAGGCGGCCCGCGTGTCCTACGGCAAGGGGACCAAATCAGTGTCCAACGATGCCGGGCTGATCCGCTACCTGATGCGGCACTGGCATTCGACCCCGTTCGAGATGTGCGAGATCAAGCTACACGTTAAACTGCCCGTCTTCGTGGCCCGGCAATGGATCCGGCACCGGACCGCGAATGTGAACGAATACTCCGCGCGCTATTCAATCCTGGACCGGGAGTTCTACATCCCCGAGCCCGACAAACTGGCCGCGCAATCCGTGATCAACAATCAGGGCAGGGGCGAGGCGCTGACCGGGGAAGAGGCCGCCCGGGTGCTCGAATATCTCAAAGGGGACGCAGCGCGCTGCTATGACCACTACGCCGAAATGATCGACCAGGAAGGGCAGCGGGGGCTGGCCCGCGAACTCGCCCGCATGAACCTGCCCGCCAATATCTATACGCAATGGTATTGGAAGGTGGACCTGCACAACCTGTTCCACTTCCTGCGGCTGCGGGCAGACAGCCACGCGCAATATGAAATCCGGGTCTATGCGGAAGAGATCTGTAAAGTCGTCGCCGACTGGGTACCCGCGGCCTACGGCGCGTTCGAGGACTACCGGATGGGCGGCGCCACACTCTCGTCTAAGGCGATTGACTGCGTAAGGCGTATGCTAAAAGGTGAGGAGATAACGCAGGAAACCTCCGGGATGTCTAAGGGCGAATGGAGGGAGTTTGAAGAGGTGATTGGGTGAGAGTATACAAGACCGATGAAGTGTTTGGTGTTTCTAGAGATAAACCCATTAATTATGTAGTGCGCGACTCGGTAGATGAGAAGCTAATCAACGACATTACTCTGAATAAGCATGTGATCATCTACGGTAGTTCCAAACAGGGTAAGACCTGCTTGAGAAAGCACTGCCTCGATGATAGTGATTACATTTTGGTTCAGTGCCAGAATCGTTGGGGTTTGGAAAAACTCGCTGAAGCCATCTTGAAGGAGGCAGGCTTCAAGGTGGAAGTATCTGAAACGAAAACGATTGAGCAAAAGAACAAGCTCGTTGCGAAGATTTCTACTGGGCTAAAGGCTTTGGGTTTTTTTGAGGTCGCTTCAGAAACAGGCGTAGAGACAGAATCTAATGAGTCGAACTCTAAGCAGTTGGCTCCCATAGAACTGGATCCATCAGATCCAAATGACTTGGTTAATGCGCTGGAAGCGATTGGGTTTGATAAGTTTATCGTGCTTGAAGACTTTCACTACTTACCGCAAGAAACCCAAGAGAGCTACGCGTTTTTTCTGAAGACGATACACGAACGCTCCGGAATTTGCTTCATAATTGTGGCTGTTTGGCGCGAGGAGAACAGAATAATTCTTTTGAATGGCGATTTATCTGGCCGCGTTGTTTCAGTTGACGCTGATGAATGGAAGACGGATGAACTGAGGAAGGTAATATCTGAAGGCGAGAGCCTCCTGAATGTTAAGTTTAAGGAAGAGTTTAAGACCGGCCTAATTAAAGGCAGCTTGGGGAGTGTCTATATCGTGCAAGAAAGCTGTTTGCGAGCATGCAAGGCGGGCGAAATCTACCAAACTGAGGCAATGCAAAGGACGGTTGAATCCCATCGTTTAGCTGAGAGCTTCATTGAGGAGGTTGTCGCAGAATCTGGACCTAGGTACTCCACATTTTTGACCAACTTTGCGGCTGGCTTTCAAGATACGGCGTTAGAAATGTATAAGTGGTTACTCCACCCGGTAATAACCAGTTCTATTTCCGATTTAGAAAAAGGTTTGGGCTATCGGCAAATCCGCGAAGCTCTAGAGGCTGTGCATCCAAGTGGTAGCGAGCTAAACGCGGGAAACGTGACACAGGCTTTGTCGGCAATTCCGGCGCTGCAAGCGAAAAAGAAGATTAAACCATTTGTTCTCGACTATGATCAGGCGAACAAGAGGCTTTCAGTTGTAGATCGTGGATTTCTGATCTGGCTATCTACTCAGGATATTGATGCCTTGTGTGCTGATATTGGAATAGCTTCATAGACTCAAACACCCGCCCGGCATCGCCGGGCAGTGCCCGGACCTCCCCCACGGGGAGGGCGCTTCTACATCGTTACACCCTAAAGCATCGTCTCGAATAAATTCCAAGTCCCGTCAAACAAACCCGTTGGCGCGCCATCCCCGAGGTCCGGGCGCTGCCCTCCCGTTGCGCACAACATCAACCACGGCTTTCATGGCAAACCAATGCTTCCGCCGCGCGAAAGCAGCGTCCGGGCCGGCGCTCCGCCCGTTTGGACCTGAAATGGTCCAAACCCTCCCCCACGGGGAGGGCGCCTTTGCAACGTCGCACCCCACACTGCCGTCACCGATAACAACTAAGCCCTGCCAAACAAACCCGTTGGCGCGCCATCCCCGAGGTCCGGGCGCTGCCCTACCGTTCTGCACAACAACAGCCGTGGCTTTTATTGCCACCAAGCGCTTCCATTGCGCGGGGGCAAGACCCGAGCCGGCGCTCCGCCCGTTTGGACCTTAAATGGTCCCCGGACCATTTCCGAGACCGTCCAAACCCTCGCCAACAGGGACGGCGTTTTTGCAACGCCACACCCCACACCGACGTCACGAATGACCGCCAAGCGTCGCCCAACAGACAAGTAAATGCGCCATCCGCGCGCGGCCCTTCGGTTTTGCAAACCACCAGCCGCTGCGTTGGTTTTATGTTCTCAGACCAGCCGCGACACCTCGACCGCGGCACGGACGAAATCGGCGAAGAGCGGATGTGGCGCGAAGGGTTTCGATTTCAGTTCGGGGTGGAACTGAACGCCAATGAACCAGGGGTGATCTTCCCACTCGACGATCTCAGGGAGCTTTCCGTCAGGCGACATGCCCGAGAATTTCAGCCCGGTTTCTTCCAGTTTCTTACGATATTTGATGTCGACCTCATAGCGGTGGCGGTGACGTTCCTCGATGCTCAACCCGTCATAGACCCGGGCCACATGCGACCCTTCGGTCAGGGTGGCGTCATAGGCGCCCAGCCGCATGGTGCCGCCCTTGTCGTCGTCAGCCTTGCGGGCGACCGTGTGGTTGCCCTGCACCCATTCCTTGAGGTGGTAGACAACTGGTTCGAAACGCTTTTTGCCCGCCTCGTGATCAAATTCCTCTGACCCGGCGGTGGTGATACCCGCCACATTGCGCGCAGCCTCGATGACGGCCATCTGCATGCCCAGACAGATGCCCAGATAGGGAATTTTCTTTTCGCGGGCGAATTGGGCCGCCTTGATCTTGCCCTCTGTCCCGCGCTCGCCAAAGCCGCCGGGAACAAGGATCGCGTGATACCCTTCCAGGTGGGGCGTGGCGTCTGCGCTGTCGAACAATTCGGCATCAACCCATTCGATCCGGACCTTGACGCGATTTGCCATGCCGCCATGGGTCAAGGCCTCGGCGATGGATTTATAGGCATCCTCCAGCTGGGTGTATTTGCCGACAATGGCGACTTTCACCTCGCCTTCGGGGTTGTGGATGCGGTCAAACACATCATGCCAGACATCCAGTTTGGGCGCCGGCGCGGGCGAGATGTCAAACGCATCAAGGACCGCCTGATCCAGGCCCTGCTTGTGATAGGCCAGCGGGGCCTCGTAGATTGATTTCAGGTCATATGCGGCGACGACGCAGTCCTTGCGCACATTGCAGAACAGCGCGATTTTCTCGCGTTCCTTTTCGGGGATCGGCTGTTCCGAGCGGCAGACCAGAACGTCGGGCGCGATCCCGATGGATTGCAATTCCTTGACGCTGTGTTGTGTGGGTTTTGTCTTTAGCTCGCCACTGGCCGCCAGATAGGGCAGCAGCGTCAGATGCATAAAGATGCACTGACCTCTTGGCTTGTCGTGGGAAAACTGGCGGATGGCTTCAAAGAAGGGCAGGCCCTCGATATCGCCCACGGTGCCGCCGATTTCGCAGAGCATGAAATCAACCTCGTCTTCCCCGATGGCGATGAAGTCCTTGATTTCATTGGTCACATGCGGAACCACCTGAATGGTTTTGCCCAGATAATCCCCGCGTCGTTCCTTTTCGAGCACGTTGGAATAGATCCGCCCGGAGCTGACCGAATCCGTCTTGCGCGCTGGGACACCGGTAAACCGTTCATAATGCCCAAGATCCAGATCGGTTTCGGCCCCGTCATCGGTTACGAAGACTTCCCCATGTTCAAACGGGGACATCGTGCCCGGATCCACATTCAGATAGGGGTCGAGCTTGCGCAGCCGTACGGAAAACCCGCGCGCCTGCAAAAGGGATCCCAGCGCCGCCGATGCAAGCCCTTTGCCAAGCGAGGATACCACGCCACCGGTGATAAATATGAAACGCGCCATAGCAGGGAGCCCCCGTGAAAATTCCAATAAATGTGGGAAAGCGAATGTCTTAAATTCGCACCATCACGGGATTTGACTACTACCGGATTCGGTTCAATTGCGCAACCGGCAACCCAACATCCTGTTGCCAAACGTGGCCCGGCGGCAACCCCTAGTGGTTACTCGCCCGATGGGACCAATGGCGCATCATCACCCACGGATGGCGGCAGCAGGCTGTCACCCAGATCAGGCACTTCAACCCCGTCCGCCGATGGAACGCCCAGCCGATCAACCACCGAAGACCCGGCCGTGTTGCTGGCCGAGATCAGGGTCAGCGAAATCGAGGTGCAGATAAAGGCGATGGCGAGCATCCATGTAAACTTGCTCATCGCGGTTGGTGCGGGCCGCCCGCCAGTGGCGCCGCCGCCACCGCCGCCCATACCAAGCCCACCACCTTCAGAGCGCTGCAACAGCACGGTACCGATCAGGCTAAGGGCCAGGATCAGATGAATGATGAGGACGACGTTTTCCATAGAGGGCCTTTCGGGGCATGCGCGAACAAGCGGTATCTAAAAGCTACGGACCTATCCCGCAACCCCCCTGGTCCCCTTATTCGTCAACGTCATCTATATCCGCCTGACCCGTCAGCCTGCGTCTGACAATCGACCAGGACAGGCCAACTGCCAGGACAATCGACAGGGCAACAATCACGATCCAGGTGTTGATTGTCGGGTTGTCCAGGCTGATCACACCCTGATCGAACAGGACCCAGAGGATTGTCGCGACAACCGCCAGGATCAGGACCATCCCGAATATCCCGATAGAGCGTAGGGTGGCCCGAAGATAGATGATGTATCCCACCAGCAGGATCAGCCCGAAGAGCACGGTCACGGGCAGATTCGTGTCTGCATTGGCCATGCTCCACCGGACAAAGTTCCATTGTGTGGGATTATAAGTCGCGGCCAGCAGCGCAAATGCAAACACCCAGCGAATGGCGAAACCCATGATAAGCCTCATATCCTTTGATTTGGCGCGGACAATGGCGGGCGTGTGTCGCCCTGTCCAGCCCGGCTGCGTCCAAATTTCAGGTTTCGCCTGCGCGGGCGCGGCGATATAGGACGGGTCGGACATCGAAAAGGATCGCAGTGATGGCAAATGTGGTGGTCGTTGGCGCCCAATGGGGTGACGAAGGCAAAGGCAAGATCGTGGACTGGTTGTCCGAACGGGCAGATGTCATCGCCCGCTTTCAGGGCGGCCATAATGCCGGGCACACGCTGGTGATCGACAAGCAGGTCTACAAGCTGCACGCATTGCCCTCCGGTGTGGTCCGGGGCGGCAAGCTATCGGTGATCGGCAACGGGGTTGTGCTTGATCCCTGGCATCTGATCGAAGAGATCGCAACCTTGCGCGCCCAGGGTGTGGAGATCACGCCGCAGACATTGATGATTGCCGAAAACACCCCGCTGATCCTGCCATTCCATGGCGAACTGGACCGCGCCCGTGAAAGCCAGAATTCGGTGGCCAAGATCGGCACAACCGGTCGCGGTATCGGCCCTGCTTATGAAGACAAGGTCGGGCGGCGCGTCATTCGCGTGGCTGATCTGGCGGATGATGCGACGCTGGAATTGCGTCTGGACCGGGCGCTGATCCATCACGACGCGCTGCGCCGGGGACTGGGCCTTGCGCCGATTGATCGCGACGCGGTGTTGGCGAAACTACGCGCCGTTGCCCCTGATATTCTGCAATATGCCGCCCCGGTCTGGAAAGTCCTGAACGAGAAACGCAAAGCCGGCAAACGGATCCTGTTCGAGGGCGCGCAAGGCGCGTTGCTGGATATCGACTTTGGCACCTATCCGTTTGTGACGTCCTCCAACGTGATCGCCGGGCAGGCCGCGACGGGTGTCGGCATGGGGCCGGGGGCCATCGACTTTGTCCTGGGCATTGTCAAAGCCTACACAACGCGTGTTGGTGAGGGGCCTTTCCCGACCGAATTGGAAGATCAGGACGGCCAAAGACTGGGCGAACGTGGGCATGAATTTGGCACGACAACCGGGCGCAAACGGCGCTGTGGCTGGTTTGATGCCTGTCTGGTCCGCCAGACCTGCGCGACATCGGGTGTTTCGGGGATTTCCCTGACGAAACTTGATGTGCTGGACGGTTTCGAAACGCTCAAGATTTGTGTGGGCTATATGCTGGATGGCGAGAAACTGGACTATCTGCCGACGGCTGCGGACCAGCAGGCGCGCTGCACACCGGTCTATGAAGAAATTGATGGTTGGTCGGAATCCACCGAGGGCGCGCGCAGCTGGGCCGATCTGCCCGCGCAGGCGATCAAATATGTGCGCCGGATCGAAGAGCTGATTGATTGCCCCGTTGCACTGGTCTCAACCTCGCCAGAGCGGGAAGATACGATCCTGGTGACGGATCCGTTCGCGGACTGATGGCGATGGGCTACAAGGCACGTAAGCGTCTGGCGCTCTTTGTTCTGGCTGTTGGTTTGCCGGCCTATATCGTGCTGGCCGCGACGGTGATGAGTGAGGCGGGCCGCTTTCCCAAAGCGATCGAGTTTTTTATCTATGTCGCCTTGGGGATCGGTTGGATATTTCCCTTGAAATGGGTGTTCACGGGGATTGGTCAGCCCGATCCCGATGAGGATGCTTGATCCAAAGGCGCGGTCCTGCGGACCGCATGCGATTTTGAAAGAAAAAAGGCGGGGTTATGACCCCGCCTTTTTTGCTAGCCTTGTGCAACTTTATCGGTGCCTGGCCGAAAGCGCGTGTCCTCCGAGACCCGGAAGCGCCCGTTGCTTAATTTGATGATCCTGCTTTGGCGCAGCAGCCGTCCGAATGAGCGCAGCCCATCTTCGCGGCTGAATTCATCTGCTGCGGCAAGCTGGACCTTCTTCATCACCTGTGGCCGCGAAAAGTCCTCTTCCCCTTCGACATATGCGATATAGGCTGCTGCTGCTTCGAGGAGGTCACCAAGTTCCGTCGCACCATGTGCCGTTGCGAATTCCGCAAAGCCTTCGGGCTGATCGGTGTCGACTTCCTTGACGGCCGCGATCTGGCGCAGCCGGTCGGCAGGCTGGGAAGGGGTGTCGTCTTCGACCCGCTGCGTCGGTACCAGTTTCAGCGGCGCGCCGCCTTTGTCCGCCTCGGCAGTATCGTCGTCGCGCTGAACCTCGTTTAGGTCTTCGCGGAATGCGTCTTTGGGATCGGCCGGTTCGGTCTTGTCCCCCAATTGCCGTGCTGCTTCGGTTGCCGCGACAGCCGCCCGCAATTGCGCAAATGCATCCCGATGCCGGCGTCCTTCGGGTTCGTTGAGCTTTTCATCGGCCCGCGACATGATCTGCGACATCGCATCATCATCGTTCTGCGGCAGGTTCTCGCGCTTGGACAGGTTTTCGCGTCGGCGCGCAACTTCGTCCTTGGCTGCGGACACGATATCAAAATCATCGTCCTCGGCCTCGTCGGTGACAGCCTCATCCGCTGTGGTCTCTTCTACCTCGCCGGGTGTATCTTCGGTCGCAACATCTGCGTCTTCTTCGTCGACCTCGTCACTGTCCTCGGCGTTGGAAAGGACCAGCGGGCTGGCATCTTCGGCCTTGAAGTCGAAATCATCGACCAGATCTTCGGTCTCGGGTTCATCCCGCTTTGGGGTGGCGCCGGTCAGCGCGGTCAGCCGGTCAACAACGCTTTCGCGCGAGACGGATGCCGGGGTGGCGGCCATGTCTGGCTGATCGGTGTTGGCTGCCGGTGCCGCACTTGGGGCGCGACCGACGAGCGAGCGGATACGCTGCAACTTGGCCGCGACGCTGTCATCCTGGTCCGAGGCAGCCTGTTCCGTTGCCGGATCGTAAAAGGGGGTTTCTGTATCGTCTTCGGCGCTGTCATCCGTAGCGGGTACGGGTTCTTGTTCAGCGGACGCGTTGTCGACATAGTCGATTTCTTCGGCTTCAGTCGCATCTTCGTCGGTAAGTGCTTCTGCAGCCTCGGCATCGTCTTCGGCCTGCATTTCGGTGGCATCATGTTCCGCGGCCACATCCGGTGCGTCCTGATCATCGTCAGCAGACAGGATGTCATCCTGATGCACCACAAGCGGTTCGCGGCGCGGTGTCAGGCGCAGACTGGGGCGGGCGGCCGCGTCTTCGTCCGGGCGGTTGATCCGCAGGCTGACGCCTTCATCTGTCATTTCGGCGGCAACAGGGGCGCCATCTTCCTCGACGACCAAGGCGCTGAGCGTGTCGAGATCGGGGGCTTGCGGTTCCATGTCCATGAAACGTTCGTGCCCTGCCAATTCGTGAAAATAGGCGACCACGGTCTTCATCGTTTCGACCGAATCTTCGAAGCCTTCCAACCGGCACGAAAAGGTGCCGTAAGAAACACTCAGAACTTTGTTGTTATCGCCCATCATTACCCGCTTTCTACAGTTTTTTGGCACAGCGCTGCTCGCCATTTACTGGCCTTGCATGCGGAGCATCATCGCGTTGCATTCAGGATCATTTTGTGACCGTTTTGAGGAATGTTTGTGAAGTGAGGTGAATAAAGTGTCAACGCAGGGAATTGTTTCCGCTGAGGATATAGTTTGTCTAGTTGGGGGCGCGCCATTTGACGAGGCAATGCTGCCGCGCGTTTCCGGCTTTGTTTCCAAGTATATAGCGGTTGACGCAGGGGCAGATGCGTTGCGCCGTGCGGGGCTGACGCCCGCGATGGTGATCGGTGATCTCGATAGTCTATCCGCCGACGCCCGCGCCACATTTGCTGACCGGCTTTGCCACATTCAGGAAACGGACACGACGGATTTTGAAAAGGCGCTCAGCCGTGTGGATGCGGCAGGCTTTGTTGCGCTGGGTTTCACGGGCGGCCGTCTGGACCATACATTGGCGGTCTTGAATGTCCTTGCCCGGTTCCAGACCAAGCCGGTAATTTTGCTGGACGCTTCTGATGCAAGCTTTCTGGCGCGCCGCGGCGTGACCCGGTTGGCGCCGCCGGCGGGTAGCCGTATCGCCTTTATGCCATTGGCTGAATTGCGGTGCAGCGTGGCAGGTGCCCACTGGCCTTTTTCCGACCAGCTGATGCATCCGACCGGGTTTATCAGCTCGTCCAACGCGGTGGCTGGGTCTGTTGTGATCCGAACGGATGGCCCGTTGCTTGTCAGTCTGCCGGCTGCGCAGTTTGAGACGGCTGCGAAAGCCGTCTTTCCCGAATGATGATATAGAGGCCCGCGGCCATTGTGATCGCGATCCCAAGCGCGGCCAGACCGTTTGGCAGATCCGCAAAGACCAGCCATCCGATCACCGTACCAAACGGTATTTCCAGATATTGCATCGGGGCCAGGGTTGATGCGGGCGCAAAACGCAGGCTCCACGTCATGAACAGGTGGGCGAGGGTGCCGATGATGCCGAGTGCGGCGAGCAATAAAGCGGTTTGTCCGTCAAGTGCGGCACCAAGCCCGGCGGTTGTTTGTGGGACAAAGAACAGAACCGGCGCGAGGATCAGCATCGCCTGCACCCCGCTGATCGCCTGCAATTTGATTGGGTCCAGCGCGCGCGCAATCCGCCGTGTGACCATCATGAACAGCGCAAAGACCACCGCCACCCCCAGCGGCAAGAGCGCGGGTGCGCCCACTTCGGCAAAATTGGGCTGGATCACCAGCAATGTTCCGACAAATCCGACCAGACAAGCCAGCAGCCGCTGCATCCCAACCACTTCGTTCATCACGAAATGACCCAGCAAAAGCATGATGAAGGGCATCACAAAGGCAATGGCCAGTGCGTCGGCCAAGGGCAGAAACCGCAAAGCGGTGAACATCAGCCCGATCCCCAGAATATGCAGAACCGTGCGCAACAGCGTCCAGCCTAGTATGCCGGGGGGCAGGGCAAACCGTTCACCGTTATAAAGAACAAGCGGTAGCAAAAGTATGGCCTGGATGCCAAACCGGACCATCAGCAACAAACCCAGCGCCACAGTGCCGCCAAGCAGCTTGGCCACGCTGTCGCCCAGTGGCGCCAGAATGCAAAAGGCAAGCATCAGCAGGACGCCAAGAAAGGGCCGATCATGTTGCATATCCGTAACCTAGCCCGCCTGTCCGCTGCCCACAATCATCGTCCGCACGCAGGCTTCAGCAGTTGGGGACGTTGACCGCAAGACCGCCCAATGCGGTTTCCTTGTATTTTTCGCTCATGTCCACGCCGGTCTGGCGCATCGTCTCAATCGCCACATCCAGTGAAACAAGGTGATGTCCATCGCCGCGCATGGCCAGCGAGGCAGCCGAGACCGCCTTGATTGCCCCCAGCCCGTTACGTTCGATGCAAGGGACCTGCACAAGCCCCTTCACAGGGTCACATGTCATGCCCAGATGATGTTCCAACGCGATCTCGGCGGCGTTTTCGATCTGGGCCGGTGTGCCACCCATCACGGCGGCCAATCCGGCAGCCGCCATGGCAGATGCGCTGCCCACCTCGGCCTGGCAGCCGCATTCCGCACCCGAGATCGACGCATTGAATTTGATCAACCCGCCAATGGCCGCAGCGGTCAGCAGGAATTCGGATATTCTGGTTGTGGTCGCACCGGGGACGTGATCCAGCCAGTAGCGGATGGTGGCGGGAACCACGCCGGCGGCGCCGTTGGTGGGGGCCGTCACCACCTGTCCGCCTGCGGCATTCTCTTCGTTCACGGCCATGGCATAGGTGGACATGTAGTCGTTGATGGTATGCGGGGCGGTCAGGTTCATCCCCCGCTCGGCCATCAGCGCGTCATAAATGCCCTTGGCGCGTCTGCGCACGCTCAACCCGCCGGGCAGTATGCCATCTGTGGTCAGTCCGCGGTTGATGCATTGGTTCATGACCTCCCAAATCCGGTCAAGGCCGCGATCAAGATCGGCATCGGGCATGCGCGACAACTCATTGGCGCGTTTCATGGCGGCGATAGAAACCCCGTGCTTGTCAGCCATCTGCAGCATCTCGGCGGCCGTCTGAAACGGGTAGGGAACAGGGGGGCCGTTATCTGTGTCCTTGCCGGCGGCAAGTTCGGCGGCGGTCAGCACAAAGCCACCGCCGACAGAGTAATATGTGATCTCGGTGATGACGTCCCCTTGTGCATCGACCCCGCGCAGGACAAGTCCGTTTGGATGGTCGGGCAGGGGCGGGCCGTAGTCGAAAACCAGATCGTCTTTTGGATGAAATGCCAGCGTGCCAAGGCCGTCGGGCATCACGGTGGCTTCTGTCGCGATCCGGGCAAGTGCCGCCTCGGCCTTGTCGGCGTCATAGTCATCGGCCCTGAACCCGGCCAGCCCCAGGATCACCGCACGGTCGGTGGCATGGCCCACCCCGGTAAAGGCCAGACTGCCATGCAAGGTGGCGCGCAGGCCGTGCAAACGGAACGGTTGGGCGCGCAGGTGATCAAGGAACCGCGCGGCGGCAACCATCGGGCCGATCGTGTGCGAGGATGACGGGCCAACCCCGACCTTGAACATGTCAAAGACTGACAAAAACATCGCGACGTTCCTTTGCTTGCGTGGCCCTTCTTGCGGGGGCTGTGACGGGGACGCTAGCGAATATGGTGGCAATGAAAAGGGTCTAAACCGACCGGTTTTTGCGGATCAGCGTATCATGTGGCGCGCACATTCACGTGACGGCCACGATACGCCGGCATTTCGGGTCTCGCACCTGCCAGCCATCTTGCCTATAAGGCCCCGAGAAGATTGCGGAGCGGCTGATATGTCCAACGAAATGTCCCCGATTGACAAAGCCAAGTTTGTGGCCGCCAAGCAGGCCACGGAATATGTGACATCGGGGATGAAGGTGGGGCTTGGCACCGGGTCCACCGCCGCGTGGCTTGTACAGTGCCTGGGCGAAATGGTCCGTGAAGAGGGGCTGCGCATCAAGGGCGTTCCCACCTCAACCCGCACCGCCAAACTGGCGCGCGAGGTCGGGATTGAGGTCATCACACTGGACGAGGCGAAATGGCTTGATCTGACCATTGACGGCACGGACGAATATGATGCGAACCTGCAGCTGATCAAAGGCGGCGGTGGCGCCCATCTGCAGGAAAAGGTTGTGGCGACCGCCAGCGACCGGATGATCGTGATTGCGGATGCATCCAAAAAGGTCGAAACACTTGGGGCGTTCCCGCTGCCGGTCGAGGTGATCCCGTTCGGGATGCAGACCACCAAGGCCCTGATCGAGGAAACACTGGCGGGCATGGATGTGCTGGGCCAGGAGGTGACACAACGCCAGGCTGGTGACGATCCGTTTGTCACCGATGAGGGGAATTTCATCCTTGATCTGCACCTCAAGCGTATCGGCGCCCCCCAGACATTAAGCCTTGCACTGAACCAGATCCCCGGCGTGGTCGAAAACGGGCTGTTTCTGGATATCTGCGACACCGTGATTGTGGGCCATGGTGACGGGCGGGTCACTGTCCGCGACCTGTCCGATGACGGGGGTGCCGAGATCCACTTTAACGTGCTGGACGACACGAATATCTTTGCCGATCTCAATGACTGATGGAGCTGAATAATGGCCTTTGACTACGACCTGTTTGTGATTGGCGGCGGCTCTGGCGGGGTGCGTGCGGCACGGGTGGCGGCTGCGACGGGCGCCAAGGTTGGTCTTGCCGAGGAATTCCGCATGGGCGGAACCTGCGTGATCCGCGGTTGCGTACCAAAGAAACTGATGGTCTTTGCATCCGGCTTTTCCGAGATGTTCGCGGATGCGGGCGCCTATGGGTGGGATCTGACACCCGGCCCGTTTGACTGGGGCAAATTCCGCCCCAAACTGCATGCCGAACTGGACCGGCTGGAGGGGATCTATCGCAAATTGCTGGGTAATTCGGACGTGACGATTTTTGATGCCCGCGCCGCGCTGAAGGATCCGCATACGGTCACTTTGTCCACGGGTGAGGAGATCACCGCCAAGCATATTCTGGTGGCCACAGGTGGCCGGCCAGTGGTGCCGGACCTGCCCGGGGCAGAGCATGCGATTACCTCGAACGAAGTGTTCCTGCTCGATGATATGCCAAAATCCATCCTGATTGTCGGCGGCGGATATATCGCATCCGAATTTGCGGGGATCATGAACGGGCTTGGGGTCAAAACGACCCAGTATTACCGCAGCGAACAGATATTGCGCGGTTTCGACAATGAGGCCCGCGGGATCGTTGCCGACGGCATGCGCGAGAAAGGCGTGGATCTGCAGGTCAATACCAATGTTGTGTCGATGGAAAAGCGCGACGATGGCATTCTGGTCAAGGATACACATGGGCGCGACCTGCTTTTTGACCAGGTCATGTTCGCCACCGGGCGGCGCCCGAACACCGATGATATGGGGTTGGAAACCGCTGGCGTCCTGCTTGGGCGCGGTGGCGAGGTTGTCGTGGATGAATACAGCCAGACGGGGGTCCCCTCGATCTACGCGATTGGGGATGTGACCAACCGGGTGCAGCTGACGCCTGTTGCAATCCGCGAGGGCATGGCCTTTGTCGAGACCGTTTTCAAAGGGAACCCGACCCCGGTTGATCACGCGTTGATCCCGTCGGCCATTTTCACACAGCCCGAAATGGGGACGGTTGGCCTGTCCGAGGAAGCGGCAAGCGCGCAGGAACCGGTCGAGGTCTATGCCACTACATTCAAACCCATGAACCACGCCTTTGCCGGTCGCGAGGACCGCGTGTTGATGAAACTGATCATCAGCAAGCAAAGCCGCAAGGTATTGGGTTGTCATATCGTCGCGGACCACGCGGGCGAGATGATCCAGATGGCCGGAATCGCGATCAAGATGGGGGCAACAAAAGAGGATTTCGACCGAACGGTTGCAGTTCACCCCACGATGGCAGAAGAATTGGTGACGATGAAGGAACCGGTTCGGACAACTTGATTTCGCCCGAAGACACCACACATGGCATGACAACGGCCCGGTGACGTTAGGGCGATGCATAAGGGAAGCGTAGACATACGATGGCAGGAAATAATGGGGGCCCTTGGGGCGGCGGCGGCAACAATGGATCAGGTGACGACGACAATCGTCCCAATGGCGGGCGCAAACCCGGCGCCGAGGGGCCTGGCATTCCCGAAATTGATGATCTGGTGAACAAAGGCCGCGAGCAGCTGCGCGTTCTGATGGGCGGCGGCGGTGGCGGCAATAACAAGGGAACCGGCGGTGGCGGCGGTGGGCCGCAACTGACACGCGGTACGATTGGGTTGGGTCTGCTTGGTGCTGCGGCGCTTTGGCTCTTTGCCTCATTCTACACCGTGAAACCCGAAGAACAGTCGGTCGAATTGCTACTGGGGCGCTATCTGCAAACCGGCGGTCCGGGCCTGAACTTTGCCCCCTGGCCGATTGTCAGCCGCGAGGTCATCGCGGTGACCTCGGAACGCAACATTGACATCGGCACCAGCCGGGCTGGCATGGATGCGGGCCTGATGCTGACCGGCGACGAAAATATCGTGGATATTGATTTCCAGGTGGTCTGGAACATCACCGACCCGCAGCAATATCTGTTCAACCTGGCCAATCCGCCACAAACAATCGAGGCCGTCGCGGAATCAGCGATGCGCGAGATTATTGCCCAATCGGAATTGGCGCCGATCCTGAACCGGGATCGTGGGGCCATTGCCGATAACCTCAGCACATTGATCCAGACCACGCTCGACAGCTATGACAGCGGCGTCAACATCATCCGTGTGAACTTTGACAAGGCCGATCCGCCGGATCCGGTCATCGACAGCTTCCGCCTTGTGCAGGATGCTGAACAGGAACGCGACCGGGTACAGAACGTGGCTGACGCCTATGCCAACCGGGTTGTCGCCGAGGCACGTGGTAATGCGGCCCAAATTCTTGAAGAAGCCGAAGCGTATCGCGCACAGGTCGTCAACCAGGCCGAGGGTGAGGCAAGCCGCTTTTCAGCCGTTCTCGCAGAATACCGGAACGCGCCCGAGGTGACCCGCAAACGCCTGTATCTGGAAACGATGGAAAAAGTATTGGGCGGGGTCGAAATCATTCTGCTGGACGAAGGTGACGGCAGCGGCCAAGGGGTTGTCCCTTACCTTCCGCTGAACGATCTGCGCCGTAATTCACCCGCAGCACCAGCTGCCGGAGGGTCAAACTAATGAAAAAGAGTATGTTTCTTTTGCCCATCCTGATCGTTCTGGTCGTGGGCGCGATATCGTCGGTCTTCATCGTTGATGAACGCCAAAAGGCGCTGGTGCTGCAATTCGGCCAGATCAAACAGGTCAAGGAGACGCCCGGCGTCGGGTTCAAACTGCCGCTGATCCAGGAAGTGGTGCGCTATGACGACCGGATCCTCAGCCGTGATCTGGAACCGCTGGAGGTCACACCATCTGATGACCGTCGTCTGGTTGTTGATGCCTTTGCGCGCTACCGTATTGCCGATGTCGAACAGTTCCGCCGCGCCGTTGGTGCGGGCGGGGAAGAGGCGGCAGCCCGTCGTCTGGATTCGATCCTGCGCGCAGAAACGCGCGAGGTGCTGGGTTCTGTGACATCAAACGACATCCTGTCGGTTGACCGGGCGGCGCTGATGCTGCGTATCCGCAACTCTGCGATTGCCGAAGCGCAGGCGCTGGGCCTGCAGGTGATCGACGTTCGTTTGAAGCGCACAGACCTGCCGACCGAAAACCTCAACGCCACGTATGAGCGGATGAAAGCGGAACGCGACCGCGAAGCCGCCGACGAAAAGGCACGCGGTGAAGAAGCCGCGCAGCGGATCAGGGCCGGTGCAGACCGGACAGTGATCGAGCTTGTCTCGGACGCAGAGCGTCAAAGTCAGATCATTCAGGGTGAAGCTGATGCGCGCCGCAACGCGATTTTCGCGCAGGCATTTGGGTCGGACCCGGAATTCTTTGAATTCTACCGGTCAATGACAGCTTACGAGCGGTCCTTGCGTCCGGGCAATTCGACCATGGTGCTGTCGCCTGACAACGAGTTCTTTAACTATCTGAAATCGGATTCGGGCGCTGCCGCAGACCAGTAAAGCGCGGCGCTCCTGACGAATTTTGGGGGGCTGGCCATGTGGCTGGCCCCTTTTCGTTATTGACCGACCCACCGCGTATCTGGTGCGACGGCCAGGGCGACCTTGCGGGCCAGATCGCGGGATATGACCGCCTCGACCGCCAGTTTGAAGCGCGGGGACCGTTTGCACCGTCTGGCAAGGTCATAGCGTCGCCAGACCAGCACCTCTAACCCCGCAGGCAGTCTGGTTGTTGCCGCACTTGGCCCGTCGGTCAGAAAAGCAACCTCGCCCGCAAATGTGGGACCGGGGACGTCAAACGCGGCTGTCCCCTTTTGGACGGCGAACGTGCCACCGATGATGAAATAAAGGTGATCAGGCCGCTGCCCTTGGGTTGTTGCGACAATGTCGGCGCGCAGGATCTGGCGCTTTGCGGATGTGACGAGATTGCGAAAATCGCCGGGGGGGAGATCGTCGAATAACGGGTATAGATCGGCATGCGCTTTCGGGATCGCCCAGCGTGCATGTTTTGCATAAAGCCCCACCAGCCCGATCAAGATCGTCAGAACTGTCAGGCTTGAGATCAGTATCGCGCCCCAAAGCGGGGCGTCGGCAACCGTGTAATAATAAGCGATGTAGAAACATGTACCCGCCAGCAGGGTCAGCCGCAGATAGACCTGGTTGATCAGAAGATAGCCGCAAATCTGCAAGGACCCTGCCATGGTGATCAGCAGGGAAGAGGTCGTAAGGTCGGTCAGCATTGGGTGGTCTCAACAGGTAACTGGGTGATGGATCAACAGATCGCGTGCTACTTGACGCGCGAATTGGCCATGTGGCAACTGCTCATTTTGGATAGCACGACAAATCACATCCGGTTGATCATTTGCGACGCATGTTTGTGTTGCACATTCGCCGCCCTACATAGATCATCAGATATCAATCATGCCCCGCAGGTTTCGGGGCCGGATCAACCGAAAAAGGAGATATGCCCGTGAAATCGAAGGCAATCGCAATCCAAAAAGACCAGGGGCAGGCCCGGCGCCTGCTGACTGCGTTGTTTGGCGCCATGGCGCTTGCATTGGCCCTTGTTCTCGCGCAGGCGACCGCGTCGGATGCCCAGACACGTCCGACCACATTCGCCGATCTCGCAGAACAGGT
The DNA here is from genome assembly GCF_038443705.2 of Yoonia sp. SS1-5. Classification (NCBI taxonomy): domain Bacteria; kingdom Pseudomonadati; phylum Pseudomonadota; class Alphaproteobacteria; order Rhodobacterales; family Paracoccaceae; genus Yoonia; species Yoonia rhodophyticola. The sequence continues at coordinate 4,013,227 of NZ_CP151767.2, forward strand.
CAGCCCATCTGTCGTGAATATCACGACAAGTACCGTTGTTGCAGGCCGCACCGGGCCGCAAGGCATCGTGCCCGAAGGGTCCCCGTTTGAGGATTTCTTCAACGATCTTGATCGCGGTCCCGGTGACGGCGCGCGCAGGTCATCCGCGCTGGGATCCGGTTTTGTGATCTCTGCGGATGGTTTTATCGTCACAAATAACCACGTGATTGAAGGGGCCGATGAAATCCTGATCGAGTTCTTCTCGGGCGAGGAACTTCCGGCCGAGCTGGTCGGAACCGATCCAAACACGGATATCGCTGTTCTGAAAGTTGACGCGACCGATCTGCCCTTTGTTGAATTTGGTGACAGTAACGGGCCAGGTTCGCGGGTTGGCGATTGGGTGATGGCGATGGGGAACCCGCTGGGTCAGGGTTTCTCAGTCTCTGCCGGTATCGTATCGGCGCGCAATCGCGCGTTGTCGGGGACTTACGATGACTACATCCAGACTGATGCTGCGATCAACCGCGGGAACTCTGGCGGCCCGCTGTTCAACATGGATGGCGAGGTCATCGGCGTGAACACCGCGATCCTGTCGCCCAATGGCGGGTCTATCGGGATCGGCTTTGCGATGTCGTCGGCTGTTGTGACCAATGTGGTCGATCAGTTGAAGGAATTCGGCGAAACCCGCCGGGGTTGGCTGGGTGTGCGCATCCAGGATGTGACGCCTGATATGGTTGATGCCATCGAGGGGCTGGACCTGGCCCGTGGTGCCTTGGTCACTGATGTACCTGCTGGTCCTGCGGAAGATGCAGGCATGCTGTCAGGCGATGTGATCCTGAACTTTGACGGCGTTGAAATCGAGGATACAAGGGAGCTTGTTCGCATCGTAGGCAACTCGCCCGTCGGCAAGGAAGTCCCTGTCGAGGTTCTGCGCGATGGCACGATGGAGCCGCTGACAGTTGTCCTGGGTCGTCGCGAGACATCCGAAGCCGTGGCATTCCCTGCATCAAGTGATGAGCCGGAAAATCCGCAAGAGGCTGATTTGCTGGGCCTGACCCTGTCGGAGATCACGCCAGAGCTTAGCGAACAGTACAGTCTGAACCTTGACGAAGGTCTGGTGATCACCGGGATCAACCCGGATTCGGAAGCCGCCTCAAAAGGTCTGCTGGAAGGTGACGTGATCACCGAAGCCGGCCAGCAGTCGGTCGCATCCATCGCTGATCTGGAAGAGCGGATCACAGCCGCAACCGAAGGTGGGCGCAAGTCCATCCTGCTTTTGGTGCGTCGCGGTGGCGACCCGCGGTTTGTGGCGCTGGTGCTGGAAGAATAAGCGCATCACCGGCCATCAACATTTTCAGGGGCGGTCCGACAAGCGGGCCGCCCTTTTTTCATGTCTGGTTCTGCGGCAACCCATCCGCGATATCGTAATAGTCCCCCTTTTCGGCGACATAGATATGCATCGAGAGTTTGGTCTGGGTGGGGGTGTCAAATGCGCCCATGGCGACCGCTGTCCAGTCCTGAAAAACCGGATCCCAGAACAAGGTTGAACCGCAGGTCCCACAAAAGCCGCGCCGGACTTTGGGGGATGACTGATACCATTTCACCTGTTCTTGTCCTGCGGTGATGTCCAGCGCAGTCCTTGGGATATCAACGGACGCCTCGTAATGCCCTGAATGCTTGCGGCAGGCCACGCAGTGGCAGGCACTGGGGGCGGGCAGGTCACCTGTGACGGTGAACTGCACCACACCGCAGAGGCAACTGCCCTTATGCATGCGACGCCTCGGCCTTGGGCATCTGCCGGATATTCCAGACCAGCAAGGCCACAATCACCACCACCGCCGCTGCGTGAACAAGCAGGGTCGTGGGCCAGATACAGGCGGCACCTGCGATCCCCAATATGATGCGTGTGACAATGCCAATGGGCTGTTCCATACAGCCTTGCAATGCACCGGCAAGCGCGTAGATCCCCACCACCCCGAACAGGAAAATCCCGATCATCACCGGCCAGTCGCCCGCAAGAAACGGGGTATAGGCCATCATTAATGGGACGATATAAAGTCCCTTGGCCAATTTCCAGCTGGCAAAACCCGTGGCCATTGCGGGGGCTTTGGCGATGGCTGCGGCAGTAAAGGCAGCCAAGGCAACCGGCGGGGTGACATTACTGTCCTGGCTCAGCCAGAAGATAATCATATGCGCCGAAAGCACGGCTGCCACGGTGACGTCGGTGGGCACGACAAGGTCACGCAACGGTGCGGCCACTTCCAGGGGCAGTGCCTTGATGATGGCACCCGCCTCTTCAAGGCTTAGCGGGCCTGCAAGCACCGCAGGGTCGGGCACGCCAAACATCAGGATCGCGTCGCCCGCATCCCCCAACGTGCCGGCGGCAAGGGCCTCTATGACAAACCTGTCGGCAATCATGCCTGCAAGGGCAGGGGCCGACAGGGTCGCCAGAACGATATAGGCCGCTGTCACAGGCAACCCCATGCCTAGCACAAGGCTCGCCAGTGCAATCAGGACAATTGCGATCAGCAGATTGCCCCCGGCCCATTCTGCGATCATCAGGCTGAACGTGTTCCCGATCCCGGCGGTGGCGATCACATTCACCACCAGACCAACCGCGCAGAGCAATACGGCCGTCATGATCATGCCCTTCGTACCCATGACCATGGCCTCGAATACGGCGCGTGGGGTCATCGGGTTGCTCGTCAGCCAGCTGGACGCAATCACCGCGATGATCCCGAAGACGGCTGCATAGGCAGGGGTGAACCCCGCCACCAGCATGCCGATCAGCCCCCCGATGGGGATGACAAAGCTTGCGCCGCCTTTGACGAAAGCGGACTTCAACGTCTCGCCATCGCTTTCCATCGGCGGCAGGCCGAGGCGACGGGCCTCGATCCGGACAAAGAACGTGACCGACAGAAAATAAAGCAGGGCGGGCAGGGCCGCGACAGCGACGATGCGCTCGTAGGGGATCTGGGTAAAGCTGGCCATCACAAATGCCCCAGCCCCCATGATCGGCGGCATTAGCTGACCACCGGTGGACGAGGCTGCTTCGACCCCGCCTGCGAATTTCGGCGGGAACCCGGCCCGCTTCATCAGCGGAATGGTGATAACGCCGGTTGATGCGGTGTTCGCCACGGCCGAGCCCGAGATGGTGCCGGTCAATCCAGACGCGATGACAGCGACGATGCCAGGGCCACCAACCATACGACCCGCCACGGCGCGGGCCAGATTGATCACAAAGTCACCCGCACCCGACCGCAAAAGGAAGGCGCCGAAAATGATGAACAGAAAGACATATGTCGAGGATATACGCGCAATGGTACCGAACATCGCATCATCGCCATAGATCGACCGGAATGCGATGGATTCCCAGCTGAGCCCCGGAAACGAAAACACACCGCTGATCAGCTTGCCCCAGAACCCGACATAGCTCAGCGCGATGATGATCAGCAGCGGAATGACCCAGCCGGTCAAGCGTCGTGTCAATTCAATCGCGCCAATGATGCAGATCGCTGCGGCCACCCAGTCAAGGGTATTGAACTTCACACCCCGATCATAGATGCCCTGCTCGGCAAATGGCATGTAGATCGCTGCGAGCGCGACGATCACGCCAAATGTAAGGTCAAAGGCCAGTAGCGGGCCGCTGCGGGTCTTGCCCTTGATCAGCGGATGCAGGACGGCCGCAAGAAAGGCGAAGCCTGCAAAATGGTAGGCATTGCGCTGAAATTCCGACAGGATCGGGTCGAAGGCGACATAGATATGGCCAACCGCGATCACGAAACATAACAGCGTCAGCGCCAGATTTGGCAGGCCGGTCGGTTCACGTAAGGTTGGTCCGTCAACGGACTTTTCGTTTGCCATATCACCCCCCAAATTTGTGATCTGGCCCGCTTCAGGAACGGGCCAGATGATCATTTATTCGGCGATCAGGCGATCAGGGATGTCGATCCCGACTTCCTGATAGTACCGGGCCGCACCGGGGTGAAGTGGCACGGGCAGGCCAGCAATGGCTTGTTCGATGGCCATCACCTTTGTGGCCGGATGGATTGCCTGCAGGAAGGGCAGGTTCTCGTAGATCGTCTTGGTGATCAGGTAGACATTTTCCTCGGGCAGATCCGCGCTGGTGGCGAGGAAATTCGGCTGCGCGATGGTATTCACGTCGGCCGTCTGTCCGGGATAGGTGCCTGCGGGGATCGTGTAAGGCGTCCAGAGGCCGCGACCACCATCGGCGGCTGCGACTTGTTCGTCGGTAAAGTTCAGCATTGTGACACTGTCGCCGGCGGCAGCCATCAACTGACTGATTGCGCCGGTGGGTACACCTGCGGGCGTTCCGATCCCTTTGACCTGACCGTTCTGCAGTGCTTCTGCGGATGGGCCGTAGCCTGCAAAAACAAGCTCGTAATCGGCCTCAATATCAACGCCAAAGCCGGACAGGATCGTGGCGTTCGACCCGATGGTGCCAGAGTTCTGGCGACCCAGCGCCATGCTCTCGCCCTTCAGGGCAACCATATCTTCGATTGTGCCAGTGGGGGCGGCATCAGCGGCAACAACGAATTGTTCCACATTCTGCCACAGCATCGTGACCGAGCGCAGCTTGTCCTGCGGTCCGGATTCCTCAAGCGGGCCGGTGCCGGTTGCCGCGTAATACCCAAACAGGCCCTGCAGGATGCCGAACTGCGCCTCACCTTCGCGGATCAAACGCACGTTTTCGCCTGATCCAGCAGAGCTAATCGCCGACATTCCGATTTTTTCGGCCGGCTCAAGCTTGACCTTCACAAGGGTCGAAAGTGCGACGCCAACCGGATAATAGGTGCCGCCTGTGGATGCGGTCGCCAGAATGTAGCTGGCCTCTTCCGCTTGTGCCGCAGGGCTGGCGAGGACCAGGGTTGCGGCAACTGCCGCCGAAAAATTTCTCATTATATCTCCTCCCTAGAGACTTTCTTGCGCCGCTTTTTGGCAGCGGGTGCATGAAGAAAACCGTGATGCCTTGCGCAGAACAAGTGCAGTCGGCAAAATAGTTTTAACACTTTGAAGTAAAACATATAAACGTGGGAAGGGCCACCGGACCCATGAAAATTGTGCGGATTTTCACACGCCTGACGCGGTTGCGTCCGACTCGCGGGCAGCAAATCGGGTGGTTTGCACAGGCTGTTTTTCTGATTTTGGCTGGCCCATTGTTTATGTGTGATTTACTAACCACGGGGACGATTTCAAAAACCGTGAGGAACGAGGGCAGATGGCCAAGATTACTTATGTAGAGCATGGCGGCAAAGAACATGTGGTTTACGTGGCCAACGGCCTGACGGTGATGGAGGGCGCCCGCGACAATGGTATTCCCGGGATCGAAGCTGATTGCGGCGGTGCGTGTGCCTGCTCGACCTGCCACGTTTATGTCGATGATGCCTGGGTCGAGAAACTGCCCGCCAAGGACGCGATGGAAGAGGACATGCTGGATTTCGCGTATGAGCCTGATGCCACCAAGTCGCGTCTGACCTGCCAGCTGAAAGTCACCGACGCGCTTGACGGGTTGCGTGTGCAGATGCCTGAAAAGCAGATTTGATCAGATCGCTTGCATATGTTTTCGGCCTGTGGTCCGGGATGGCCTGTGCCGAACCGATGATCACCGGTGCTGCATTTGATGACCCGACCAAACGCTATGCCCATGGCATCCTGGGTGACGCGGTCGAGTGGGGCAAGTTGCGCTTTAATACCGCAAATGCGCCCGGTGATGTCGCTGACGCTGGCGAATCCTGGGCTGGTCGCGCGTTCAGCATCACACTGCCCGAAGACCACGTGTTCGAAGATGTCTGGCCCCGGCTATGGGATGTGACCGGCGATGGGTTGCCCGAGATGGTGGTTGTCGAAACAGATGTGACAGCGGGCAGTGCCCTTGCCATCTATAACCATACCGGAAAGCTGGCCGAGACCCCGCATATCGGCCAACCCAACCGGTGGCTTGCGCCGATTGCAGCTGCTGATCTGGATGGCGACGGGCAGATTGAGATCGCCTATATCGACCGCCCGCATTTGGCCAAGACCCTGCGTGTCTGGCGTTTTGCAGATGGTGCATTGGTGCCGGTTGCGGATTTCGAAGGGCTGACAAATCACCGGATCGGTGAGGCCGATATTGGCGGTGGTCTGCGTGATTGCGGCGACGGGCCAGAGCTGATCACAGCCAATGCCGACTGGTCGCAAGTGATGGCCACGACCTTGCGCGACGGGGTGATTGAAACCCGCCCGATTGGCGCACATGTGGATCGCGGGTCATTTGCCACGGCGCTGGATTGTGCGCCTTTGCCCTGATGTTGCTTACCCGATCTGGGTGGACAGCATCAGCAACATGGCGATCTCGCAGAATTGCTGCGTACCGCCAAGGGTGTCGCCGGTTTGCCCACCGATTTTTGTCTGCGCGATCAGGATGCACAGGAATGTGGCCAATCCGGCCATGACAATCAGCCAGCCCTGACCAATGCCAATAGCAACCATCATGGCCATGCCAACGGCAATCGCGGTGGTGGCGGTGGATGGGCGGCCAACCTTCCGGCTCAGCCCGCTGTCGCGCGCATGCGGCAAGGCGCGCATGGACACAACCATCGCCGCCCGGCTGAGCATGCCAACGATGATCAGTGTGCCCCAATATTGCTCCAGCGCGATCACGGCAACCAATGTCAGCCAGCGGATCAGAAGCGACAAGGCCAGCGCGATGGCCCCATACGCCCCCAGATGGCTGTCTTTCATGATTTCCAGGCGGCGGTCACGGTCCCAGCCACCCCACAGACCGTCGGCACTATCGGCCAGACCGTCCTCGTGCATGGCGCCGGTCGCGACGACGGCGATGACCAGAATAAGTGCCGCAACAACACCGATAGGCAACCCCGCCAGCGTCAAAAGGGCCACGGCACTTGCCTGCAAAACACCCACAACAATACCAACCAGCGGATAGGCCCAGGCGGCGCGGGCGCCCCGCGCGGTGGCGCCTTCTTCATCCACAGGGATCGGCAAACGGGTCAGCAAGCCGAAGGCTGCCGGGACATCCTGCCAGTGGATCAATTCGCTGGTATTCTTATCCACAACAGATGCCTTTTCATTGCCGGTACTTTGGTTAGACAGGTGCAAAGATCAACCTAACGAGGACCTGATGCAAGCGCCCTTTAACACCTTGGTAACCTTTCGTGAAACACTGAATGCAGCTCCGGCAATAGATCAACGCGCTTGTGATGATGCGCAGGCCCGCAATGGGCAACTGACAAAGCCGCCAGGTGCGCTGGGCCGGCTGGAAGATCTGGCCATCTGGTATGCGGGCTGGCGTAGCAACCCCAAACCGATGATCGCGCAACCGCAGGTGATTGTTTTTGCTGGAAATCACGGGGTCTGTGCGCAAGGCGTCTCAGCCTTTCCGCCCGAGGTGACCGCGCAGATGGTTGCGAATTTCGAGCACGGGGGCGCCGCGATCAATCAGCTGTCCGCTGCCTTTGGTGCCAAGATGGATGTCTGCCCGCTGACGTTGGATCAGCCAACTGCGGATTTCACAAAATCACCCGCCATGAGCGAGGAGGAGGTTGTGACGGCCCTGCGCACAGGGTGGGAGGCCGTTGATCCAAACGCCGACCTGCTGGTGACCGGCGAAATGGGGATCGGCAATACGACGGCGGCTGCAGCAATTGCGGCCAGGCTTTTTGGTGGCAGCGCCGAAGACTGGACCGGGCGTGGCACCGGGGTGGATGATGACGGGCTTGCGCGCAAGACCCAAGCCGTCGCACAAGGGCTTGCGCTGCATAGCAGTAACGACCCGCTGGAGGTTCTGCGCTGTCTTGGCGGGCGCGAACTGGCCGCGATGGCCGGGGCAATTGCGGGTGCGCGGCATCACAGAATTCCGGTTATCCTTGATGGGTTCATCTGTACAGCTGCCGCATCCGTTCTGGACAGGGCCGCGCCGGGGGCGCTTGATCACGCTGTTGCCGGGCATCTCAGTGCAGAAGGTGCGCATGGCCGGATGCTTGAGGCGCTGGGCAAAGAGCCGCTATTGCGGCTGGGCCTGCGCCTTGGTGAAGGGTCTGGCGCCGCGTTGGCCATCGCTGTGCTGAAAGGGGCCGTCGCCTGTCATTCTGGCATGGCGACCTTTGCGGAAGCGGGGGTTGCCGCAGGCTAGCTTGCCTTGCGGTCACTTGATTGTTCGCGCGCGGCCAATGCGGTTTCCAGCTCATTATTGAGTTCTTTGGCCCGCGCCACATATTCCGGTATTTCGGCAACGGGGACGCCGGGCTTCCACAGCTCGGCCAATTCGCGCATGGCGGTGCGATCATGCTGGTAAAAGAACTGTTCGGCCTCCGCCGCTTCGAAATCCGACAGGCCCAGATTTTCCAGCGCATAGCGTCCCGCGCGCAGCGAACTGTCGAACATTTCCCGCACGATGTCGTTGGCGCCAGCGTTATAAAGCTCGTAGACATGCACACGGTCGCGGGCGCGGGCCACAATATGAAGATCGGGGCGGGCGCGCCGGGCATACGCGACGATCCGGTTGGCTGAGTTCTTGTCATCAACGGCGACAACCAGAACCCTGGCGTCTTCCAACCCTGCCGCATTCAGCAGATCGGGCCGGGTCGGGTCACCAAAAAAGCCCCGATATCCAAATTTGCGCATCATTTGAACGGTCTGCAGGTTGCTGTCGATCACCACGGTCGAAAAACCCGCACTTTGGACCAGCCGGTTAACGATCTGGCCGAACCGGCCAATCCCGGCAATGATCACGGTTCCTTTCTCGTCCACCTCATCCTCGGGGTGCTGGGCGTGATCCCCCATGCGTTTGCCCAGAACGTCATGCAGGATGAACAAGAGCGGGGTGATCAGCATTGACAGCGCGACCACCAGCAGCAGCGTCCCTGACAGACCCGGCGACAGGACCCCCTGTTGCACCGAAAAAGAGATCAGCACAAAACCGAACTCACCCGCCTGGGCCAGACCAAGGGTAAACAGCCAGCGGTCCTTGCCCTTTAGTTTGAACAGTACCGCCAGCCCGAACAGGACCAGCCCCTTGATCAGCATCATGCCCAGGGTCAGGCTAATCAGATAAAGCGGTGCCTCGAACAGCAACGCAAAGTTGATCCCGGCACCAACGGTGATGAAGAACAGCCCAAGCAAAAGACCCTTGAACGGTTCAAGGTCGCTTTCCAACTCGTGCCGAAATTCCGAGTTCGCCAGAACAACACCGGCAAGGAACGTCCCCAGCGCCGGGGACAGGCCAACCAGCCCCATCAGAACGGCGATGGACACCACCATCAAAAGCGCCAATGCGGTATACATCTCGCGCAGGCGGGCATGGTGGATGTAGCGAAACACCGGCCGGGTCAGAAAAATACCCGTCAGGATGACCAGACCAACGGCGCCAAGGGTCACAAGCGTCACGCCCCACCCCGGCAGGCCTTCAACGAGGCTGAGGCTTGCATGTGCCGTGTCGTGCCCATCCGTGATCCGTTCAACAGACCCATCTGCCGTGATCCGCATCGCGACGGGGGCTGCAAGCAGCGGCAGAAAGGCCAGCATCGGGATGACGGCAATGTCCTGCGTCAACAGGACGGAAAATGTCGATCTGCCGCCGGCGGTCTGCATCAACCCTTTTTCGGACAGGGTTTGCAGCACGATGGCGGTTGAAGACAGCGCAATGACAAAACCGATGGCCAGTGACGTCGCCCAATCATAGCCAAGCAGCATCGCAGCCAGCATGATAGCTGTTGTTGTCACGCTGACCTGCAGACCGCCCAAGCCAATCAGCCGGTCGCGCATGTTCCACAACGCGCGCGGTTCAAGCTCTAGCCCGATCAGGAACAGCATCATCACCACGCCAAATTCGGCAAAATGCTGGATATCAACTGTTTCCGTGCCGACCAGGCCGGTTATCGGGCCAATGACGATCCCGGCCAATAGATAGCCAAGCACTGACCCAAGCCCTAACCGGGCGGCCAGCGGGACGGCAATGACCGCAGCACCCAGATAGATTGTCGCCTGAAAAAGAAAGCTTTCCATAATCTTATATCGCAGCCTTGAACCACCGGCGCAACGTGGCAAACCGCGCCTGCGGCTTCAAATAGCCGCCTTTTGTAAACAAAGGATGGCGCGTTCCCGCCCGATCAAACGGGCAATGGCGCGTCGGGTTTGACCCGCTCCATCACGATCTGGCTTTGAACCCTGCTGACCGCTGGATGCGGCAGCAGGACCTGCTGGACCAGCAGGTTCAATGCGGCAAGATCTGCACAATAGACCCGCAACAGGTAGTCCGCCTCGCCCGTCAGGGTCCAGGCGCCGACGATATCCGGGCGCGTGCGGGTCATGCGCACAAAATCTTGTGCATTCTGCGCTGTATGCGTGGCCATCACGATCTGGATAAAGGCCTGCACACGCAGCCCGACCTTTTCCGGCGACAGATAGGCGCGGTAGCCGGCGATGATCCCTTCTGTTTCCAGCCGTTGCCGCCGGCGCCCAGCCTGGGATGGGGACATGTTCAATGCCTCGCCAAGACCATGCGCAGTGATGGTTGAGTCGCGCTGCAGGGCAGCCAACAGTTTCAAATCAATCGGGTCGAGTTCCATGCGGATATCGCGCGCTTTCGGCTTCAATAATGCGCAATACTCGCATATTTTGTCCGATACTTCTACAAGTTTGCTCAACTTCGCCGGAAATCACGCGCTATGATCCCCCTAACAAGAGGAGATGACACCATGGGACCTTTTCCACATGACGCGCCAAAGGCGACAATCACCGATGAGAATCCGGCAGGCACTGACGGGTTTGAATTTGTCGAATTCGCCCATCCCGAGCCCGAAACCCTGCGCGACCTGTTCACCAAAATGGGCTACACGCATACCGCGACGCACAAGACCAAGGATATTCAGCTTTGGCAGCAGGGCGATATTACCTATGTGATCAATAACGAATCGGGCAGTCATGCCCGCGAATTTGTCGCGCAGCATGGCCCATGTGCGCCATCCATGGGATGGCGGGTTGTTGATGCCCAGCATGCTTTTGACCATGCCGTCAGCAAAGGGGCCGTTCCCTATGAAGGGGATGGCAAGATGATGGATGTCCCGGCCATTCAGGGCATCGGCGGTAGCCTGATCTATTTCATCGACCAGTATTACGAGGCGAACCCGTATAACACCGCGTTCAACTGGGTCTCCAAGGCGCATCCCGGCGGCGTCGGCTTTCATTATCTCGACCACCTGACCCATAATGTTCACAAGGGGAACATGGATACCTGGTTCAAATTCTACGGGGACCTGTTCAATTTCAAGGAAATCCGTTTCTTCGATATTGAGGGCAAGTTCACCGGGCTTTTGTCGCGGGCGCTGACATCACCGTGTGGGCGGATCCGTATTCCGATCAACGAAGACCGGGGCGAGACCGGGCAGATCGTGGAATACCTGCGTCGCTACAATGGGGAAGGTATTCAGCATATCGCCGTCGGCGCGCATGACCTTTACGCCGCAACCGACGAGATCGCCGAACGCGGTATCAAGTTCATGCCCAAGCCACCCGAGGCCTATTACGATCTCAGCTATGACCGCGTGGTCGGCCATGACGAGCCCAAGGACCGGATGATGAAACACGGCATCCTGATCGACGGCGAGGGTGTGGTTGATGGGGGCGAGACCCGCATCCTGCTGCAGATATTCTCGAAAACCGTGATTGGGCCGATCTTCTTTGAATTCATTCAACGTAAGGGCGATGACGGATTTGGCGAAGGAAACTTCAAGGCATTGTTCGAAAGTATCGAAGCTGATCAGATCGAACGGGGTGTGCTGAAGGCAGGTTAACCCGAGGGGATCTGGATCGCATAGGTGCGACCGCGCTTGACGTAGTTCAGCGCGTCGTCACCGATGGCGGTCACCTGACCCCCATCAAGTTGGCTGCCGACCTGCACACGCACGTAACGCCCATTTGAAAGCCGCACCAGCGCGCGTCGCGCATTTGGCCGCCCATAGACCCCAATCAGATTGATGTCGCGCAGCCTGATCGCATCTTCGAGTGTTGCGGCCCGTGCTACGCCACCCGGAACGGGCGCAAAGTCGCGTGGGGCGACGGGTGCCGCTGCTGCAGGTTGCTGTACAGGCGGTGGGGCGGGCGTTGCCACGACGGCCGCTGTGCTGGCTTGTTGTGGTGCCGCACTGGGACGTGGCTGTGCGGCTGCAACGACCTGGGCAAAATTGCGCGGCCGCGTGTTTGGGCGGCGTGACTGCGTGACCGCACTGGCCGTTGCATCAACAAAGTCTGTTGCTGCGGTTTCTTCCTCGATCGAGGCGATGATCGAGGTGATATCGGGATTGCTTGGCAAGGCCGATGGCGTGGTCAGCCCCTCAGGCCGCAACCGGGGGCGCAATGTCGCCAATGTGGGATCGGCCGGTGGCAGGTCAGTCGCGTCTTCGGCCGGTTCAGGCTGCAAACCATCAAGTGAAACCGCGCCAGGCGTTGCGTCGAGGCTTGCATCAAGCACGTCGTCGGTGAGATCCTCAGCCGCGCTGCCCAGATTGCCGGGCCGCAGTGGTGGCGTCACGGCAGGCGGGCCTTGGACAAGGATGACACCCTCGGGTGGTGGCGCCAAAACGGCCAGGCGCTCCAGATCGGTTTCGGTGACGGTCGGGCGTGCCCGGACATTCAGATCAGGCAACCCCGCATAGACAATGGCACCTTCCGGCGTCACGGCCCCTTCGGGCGTTGCGGCGATGGCACCATCCGCATCAAGCGTAAATGTCGCATCTGGCGGTGGCGGATTGCTGGGCGCCAGAAAACTAAGGTCAGGTGCCAGTTCCTGTGTCTGTCGCAGCGTTGGCTGGGCGATCCGGGCGGGGGCGGCGATCAGGTCCGGCACCCCTTCGACCGTGGGCGATGTGGTGCGCGGCGCGCCAAGGGGCCGGGGCGCGCGTTGCCACACACCGGTGGTCGCATAGACCTGCTGCGCCTCATCGGGGCTTAGCACCCGGCCGACGACAACCGGCGCGCCTTCGGTAGCAGCCGGGGCGGTTTCAGCGTCCTGTGCGGGCGGGTTGGCAAATGGCGGCAAAACACTGTCCGGCGCGCTGGCGACGGGTAGTGCCGCAAAATCAACGGGTTCGTAAAGGCCCGGTGCAACGGCCTGCGCGGGGGCAGCGGCGACGGCTGTCGGTGCGGGGACAGTCCCTTGATCAAAGACGGGCAATTGCGGGCCTGCACCGGCGGTTGGTGCAGCCACCATTTCAACGTCTGCCGTTGCGGGTATCGCGGCCGCGTCGGTGGGGCCTGCGGGTTCGGGCGCGTCGCCATATTGCGTCCAGGCAAGCAGGCCAAGTGCGGCGATGCCTATGACGGCAGCTGTTCCGACAAGCAATCTGCGATTTGCATTTGCGGGTGGGGCATCCACCACACGTGGCTGACTGCGGCCCGTGGGTTCCGCAATCAGGGACTGCGCGGACCCAAGCGCCGGCGCAGAACTCATATGTGCCGGAACAACCGGTGTGCGCGAGCCTACCGCGCGGCGGCGCAGTCGCTGGGCCTGCCCGGGCTGTCGCGGATGATATTCCGCGATGATCGGATCAGGGGCCAAAAGCGTTGTGGCGCTGGCGGTTTCCGTGACTTTCGGTTTCCGGGGCGGCGTTTTTGCAGCAGGCTCTGCGGCCGCATCCTTGGCCGCTGCAGTTGTCTTCGTCGCCTTGCCCTTTTTCGGCTTTTTCGCCGCCTTGCGCTTTTTAGGCGCGGCAGGTGCAGGGCTGTCGGGCGTTGTCGTTTCAGCCTTTGGTGCGTCCGGCGCGGGCGCGTCTTCAACGGGCGTCACGGCGGTATCGTCTGCTACGGCGGGCGTTTCATCCGGTGCTGGCGCATCTGCCGTCTTTGGGGCAATCGGATCTGGTTGTTTGGCGGGCGCGCTTTCGACCACCGGGTCCGTCGCGACCTCGCTGAGCAGACAGGCGAGGTCGTTTTCCGGCGTCGGAGGCAGCTCGTCTTCGGGAATATCAAAGATCAAAAGCCGGGATTTGATCCGGGTGCCAACGCTCATGACCGGCAGAATATCACGTTCCACCCGACCCTGCGGGCCCAGAACGTCATGCATCATGCGGGTCGGACCAAAGAACACTTCGCTTTGAAAGGTGAACGGTTCCGGGATCGCAACAAATGAGACGGGATTGAAACGATGGGCGCGGGCAAAAGATTCTGCCTCGTCAAGGGTTTCGCGGGCAACGGCGGCAATATGGGTGCGGCCACCCCGGCGATCGCAATCAATGACCAGATCGGCCAGATCATAAGGGGTCGCCCCTTCAAGGGCCGCGTTGATGTCAGCCTCTGTCGTTCGGGTCGTGTCCAGGGCAAGATACTTGATCTGGTCGAGCGGGATGATGAGTTTCGTGATCATCCCGCCGGGTTCAAGTGCCATCGCCTTGCTGCGCAAATCGGCCAGAACATTGTCCAGATCGGGGTCTTCGACGTCAGCTTTTCCAACCAATTGCCAACCGCCCGTCACGCGGTGCAGCAATTCGATCCCGTCAAACGAGAGCGTCAGTGCGAAATTCGTCGTCATTTCGTGCGTCTAACACCTGTTGGTACTGGCAAAAAGCATTTTGCTTAACGTCGGTTAACACTACAGCACAAAGCTGCCGACGCCAAGGGCGGGACCGGCCCCGCAGGACCGGTCCTTTTGGTCAGGCCGAGGCCTTGGCCAGGGCCTGATCCAGATCAGCGATCAGATCGTCAGCATCTTCGATCCCAATCGACAGGCGCACGATGTTCGGACCGGCGCCTGCGGCCTCTTGCTGTTCAGTGGTCAACTGCCGGTGCGTGGTGCTGGCAGAGTGAATGATCAGGCTGCGCGTGTCGCCCAGATTGGCCACGTGGCTGAAAATCTCAAGGCTGTCGACAAGCTTGACGCAGGCATCATAGCCGCCTTTCACCGCAACGGTGAACAATGCGCCAGCACCCTTTGGGCAAATCTTGGGGACCAGCTTGTTATAGGGTGACGAGGGCAGACCAGCATAGGTGACATAATCAACCCGGTCGTCTTTCTCGAGCCATGTGGCAAGCTTCATCGCATTCTCGACATGGCGGTCCATCCGCAGGCTGAGGGTCTCGATCCCCATCAAGGTGTAATGGGCGGCTTGCGGGTTCATTGTCATGCCCAGATCACGCAGGCCGATTGCAATGCCGTGGAACGTAAAGGCCAGCGGGCCAAAGGTCTCGGCGAATTTCAGACCGTGATAGGCGGGCTCGGGCGCGCTGAGCGAGGGGAATTTGTCATTGGCCTGCCAGTCGAATTTGCCGCTATCGACAACGCAACCGCCGGTGACCGTGCCATTGCCCGTCAGGTATTTGGTGGTGGAATGCACCACTAGGGTCGCCCCGTGTTCGATCGGGCGGCACAGATAGGGGGTGGCCGTGGTGTTATCGACGATCAGGGGAATGCCAGCATCATCTGCCACGGCCGAGATCGCATCAAGATCGGTGATATGGCCACCGGGATTGGCGACGGCCTCGCAAAAGACGGCGCGCGTATCGTCGTCGATAGCGTCCTTGACCGCCTTGTGATCGTCAAAATCAACAAATTTGGCAGACCAGCCAAAGCGTTTGATGGTCTGGCTGAACTGCGTCACCGTGCCGCCATAAAGGCGGGTCGACACGACAATGTTGCGGCCCGGGGCCATCAGCGGAAACAGCGCCATGATCTGCGCGGCATGCCCGGACGAGCAGCATACACCACCAACGCCGCCTTCCAGCGTGGCGATCCTTTCGCCCAATGCGGCAACTGTCGGGTTGGTCAGGCGCGAATAAATATAGCCAACTTCCTGAAGGTTAAACAGCGCCGCCGCATGATCGGCATCGCGAAAGACATAAGCAGTTGTCTGGTAAATCGGCACCTGACGGGCCCCTGTTGCGGGGTCCGGGCGGGCGCCCGCGTGGATTTGCAGCGTGTCAAAACCATATGTGGGTTCATCGGCCATGTTTTCTCTCCCTTTGAATTCTTATTGCGCAAGGTGTAGGCGGAAAATGAGAGGCGCTCAACGGCCCGCCCAAAAAAGAGGAACTTTCCATGCCTGTCCCTTTCCATCTGGCGTTTCATGTTTCGGATTTGGATGCCGCCCGAGAATTCTATTCCGGTCCTCTGGGGGCCAAGGAAGGCCGGTCAACGGATACCTGGGTGGATTTCGATTTCTTCGGGCATCAACTTAGCCTGCATCTGGGTGAACCCTTTGCCAATGCGCCGACCGGACAGGTCGGCGATCACATGGTGCCGATGCCGCATTTCGGGGTGGTCCTGCCGCTGGATGACTGGACCGCGCTGGCCGGGCGGTTGGAAGAGTATCAGACCGATTTCATCATTGCCCCCTCTGTGCGGTTCAAGGGTGAGCCGGGCGAGCAATGGACAATGTTCTTCCGCGATCCGTCGGGGAACCCGATCGAGGTGAAAGGGTTTGCCGACCAAAGCGGCGTCTTTGCGAATTGACAAACAACGTGACGCGGGCCGGGCAAGCAGGAGAAAGTGATGATCATCAAGGTATTGCGTCTTCTGGGGCTTGTTTTTGGTGTGCTTCTGGCCGTGGTTGGGTGCCAGACGATCCGCAATTCGGGGGGCGGTGACTTGCCGGACCGGTCTGCGCAAACGCTGCGGGTCGGCACCTATAACGTCCATTACATCATCGTCAGCCGACAGACCGGGGCCTGGTCCGTGGGCGATTGGGAACGGCGCAAGGTACCTTTGGATCAGGCGTTCAAGGCGCTGGATGCGGATATTGTCGGGTTTCAGGAAATGGAAAGCTTTGCGTTCGGCAACGCGCCGGTCACAAACCTGACGCTGGACTGGTTGTTGGCCAATAATCCCGACCACGCGGCCGCCGCAGTTGGCGATCCGGCGGTATTCCCATCGACCCAGCCCATCCTGTACCGGCCCGCACGGCTGCGGCTGATTGATCAGGGGTGGTTCTTTTTTTCTAAGACGCCTGACGTCATCTATTCGCGCACCTTCAACGGGTCTTTCCCGGCATTCGCCTCTTGGGCGCAGTTTCGGGACCTGAAGACTGATCAACAGTTTCGCGTGCTGAATATCCACACCGATTACGCAAGCCGGTCGAACAGATTGCAGTCCATCGCATTGGTCACTGACCGGATCAGGCCATGGATGGATGCGGGCGAAAACCTCTTTGTGATTGGCGATCTCAATGCGCGGCTGGGCGACAGATCAGTGCGTATGCTGGAAACGGCAGGGCTGACATTCGCGCCGGTCAAAGGATCGACCTACCACTTTAACCGGGGGCTGAACCTGTTTGGCGCCATCGACCACATTGCCCATGCGGGGCAGGTGACCCGTGTCGGCGGTCCGCATGTCCTGCGCGAGAGATTTGCGGGTGAGTGGCCAACCGATCACTACCCGGTTGTCGCCGATTTTGTTTTGACCGAACCCTAGGTTCCTGACCCTAGCGCATCCAGAAGCCCGCGGCCTTGATCTTGTTGCGCAGGGCCTGTTCGCGCCGGGGCAGGTTATTCTGATCAAAAAGGGCGCGCACCTTGTGGCCGCGGCCATGATAAATCATCCGTTTGAACGGATCATACCGTTTCAGCCATTTCTTGACCTTGTTGGGGGTGGCCACAGCCTCGAGTGCGGCGATATTGGCGTCAGTTTCACGCGCATAAAAGAGCGGTAGCACACGGTAGTGGCAGCTGAATGCGCCATCCAGACCGTCCAGTTCCGGCCCGGGTCGGCCGCCGCCCAGACTGTGGATCACAAGTGGCAGAACAATCTGGTCCAGCCAGGGATCAAGCGGCTGGATCACCAGCTCTTCGGGCGGGTCGTCGCGCACTGTCTGGGCATAGTGAGTGAAGCGTTCGCAAAACACCGCAGGGTCAGCACCGATGAACCAACCTGCATTGAAATAGAGGTAGCGTTCCCAGTATTCGTCGGGTTGCGACAGGTCCAGCGAGGTTTCGAAATCCAGACCAAACCGGTCATAAAGGGACTTCCAGATCGCCGTGTAGCCGGGCCAGTAGAGTTCCTCGACCGGCCAGGTCCCCTGACGGTTCATCGAGGCGGTGGGCCGGTCGAAATCAAAGGGCAGGGTGCTGATATCACCGGTGATCAGCGTATCGGTATCAAAAAAGACAAATGGCTCACCCGGCGGCAGGATTTGCAGGCCCTCGATCTTGTTGCCTTGCGGATAGGATTGCCCGAAGACACGGGAATCAAATGGGGCAATCTTTGCCCCAAGTGCCGCCAACGCGCCCTTGATATTTTCCGGCATGCGCGGATCGCGGTCCCATAGGGGGCCGGGCTGGGGTTCTGCAACAAAAAGTGTGCCGTCAAAAAGCGGCGCGTTTTGGCGCAATGATGCGGTAAATAACAACGCCTCATAGGCGAGCCGCCCGGATTGGCCCACAATCATGATATTGAAGGGCTGGGCCATTTTGCGTTTGTCCTTTCCTGCGTTATGTTGATCTATCCTTGGCGGGCGCTTGTGACAACCGCGCTGCAATCGGCATGTCCGCGCATATGGATGTGTCTCATATAGAATGGTTTCTGATGGCTGGTGACGATGATGACTTTCGGGCAGCGCTTCGCCTTACGCCAGAGCCGTGTGCCATCGTCGGCTCGGATGGACATGTTCACATCCACAATGATGGTTTTGACGCGCTGAATGACTGGCCGGCAGGGGCGTTGACGATGACCGCCATCGCCGCCTTTTTTTCGGATGCGCAGGATCGGGACCGTCTGAAAACAGCATTTGAGGCCGCAATTGGTGGCAGTGCCACGGTCGTAGAGGATATGCGCCAGACGATTGCTGGCGAACAGGACGATCGTTGGTGGTCGATCCGAATGATCCCTTTGCCGCAAGTTGCGGCGCATGGGCCGATGGTGATGATGCGCTTTGATGATGTCACCGCCCGGGTGCTGGCGCTGCGCCGGCGCGATGGTGTCGTGGACGAGTTGCAGCATCGTATTGGCAACCTGCTGACACTTGTGCGGATTATTGCGCGTCGCACGGTGCAGACCTCGGAGGATCTCGAGGTTTTTCTGACCGCCTTTGACGAGCGTATTGATGCGCTGGGGCGTACGCATGCCTTCTTATCAGGCGAGAACTGGGACGGCATGACGATGCGCCAGATACTCGATCAGCAGATTGACGCAGACCCGGAGGTGCGTGATCAGATATTTGCGCGTGGCCCAAGCTGGCGGTTATCTGTCCGCCATGCGCAAACCGTTGCGATGGCGATCAATGAATTGTTCACGAATGCAAAGACTTATGGCGCGTTGTCTGTTCCCGATGGTCGGGTGGATGTCAGCTGGGATCATCCCAGCGACGGCAGTTACAATTTCATCTGGAAGGAAAGCGGGTTGTCCAGGCAGCTGGCCCCGAAAACCACCGGGTTCGGGATGCAAATCCTGACCCAGTTGCTGCCCCTGCAGATGGGTGGTCGCGCGGTTCACGCATTCACACCAACCGGTTTCCACTATGCACTGTTAGTGGCGGGGGGTGCCGCCGTGCCGGTGGAAATGGCGCCCGATGATCCGCTTCCGGACCTGCCTGAGGATTTTGTGGACCTTCCCGGATAGATGCGGTCGGCGCGCGGCCTTTTTCGGTAGCGCAACCGCGTCGGCGCCCGTTTGCCCACCGGCCCACGACCCGGTCTAAGGAACGCTGCGTCGCAAGGGTTCGGCTGTTTTTCGGCCAGCCATCCGGGTTGCTGCGTGGCTCGGGACCGGCCCAATCGCCGTTGTCTCGGCCGGCGCCGGTATTTTGCCCAAAAGGGCGTCCACTGCCGCCGCATATGCATCATCCATCTCGGGCGCGACAAAACGCGGTGCTGGTCCTGATGCATCATCGGGGAACGAGGGGCCGATGAATGTCGCAACCGGGGGTGTTTCCGCGGCGATATCAGATGCCACGCGCGCAACGGCCGGCCGGAAAATCAGCGTATCAACCAGATCGTCAAGGAACCCGTCACCCGTATCCGCACCAGGTGTGACAACCGGTTCAATAGCGGCGACAAGCGGGGCTTCATCATCGGCAGGCGCATCGTCCGGCATGCTGTCTGCGGGCATGACCGGCCCGTAAATCGCGGGTGCCGGGTGATCAGCGGTATTGTCCCAAAAGATCTGCGCTGTTGCGGCATCACCTGCATCCTCCAATTCCTGGCGCGCGATGCGGGCGGCAATCTCGTCGTAGTTTTCAATCGACGACATCGCCAGACAGCACAGCAATTTTGGCGTCACGTCAGTGCTGAGTTGGGCATAAAGGCTTGGAATAAGGTCATATAATTCATCGGCCTCGCGTCCGGGCCTGTCGGTCAGCATAATGGTGCTGATATAGGGGTTGCGGCGTTCTGCCGACAACAGCAACGCATGTGTCAACCGCCCGTCAATGCGTTCATCCGCCACCATCAGATCAACGGTTTCGACCCTGATCATTTCATGCGCCAATCGGCGGCTTTCGACGCAGACGACCTGGAACCCCTTGTCCATCAGTCCCTTGGCAGCGGCTGCGGTGTCTTCGGCGTCATCGCGCAGGATCAGAGCCTTCATCGGATTCTCCCTCTATGTGGCGGCATCTTTCCGAATCCTACGGACGGACCCTTAAATTTTGCTGAAAATGCACTGCAATCACGCAGGAGGCTTGGCGCTTCTGTCTGATCCCCCTATAGATCGGCCAAAGTGACCGGGAGGTATGCGCAGAATGCGGACCGCAACAATTACACGTAAAACGGCCGAGACGGATATTTCCGTGACCATCAATCTGGATGGGGCGGGTGTTTATGACAACCAGACTGGTGTTGGGTTCTTTGATCACATGCTTGATCAGTTGTCGCGCCATGCGCTGATTGACATGACCGTCCGGGCGACGGGCGATCTGCATATTGACGATCACCACACGGTCGAGGATGTGGGCATTGCGTTGGGGCAGGCCCTGACCGAGGCGCTGGGCGACAAGCGTGGCATTCGGCGTTATGGCAGCTGTCATCTGCCGATGGATGACGCGCAGGTGCGCTGCGCGCTTGACCTGTCCGCGCGGCCCTATCTGATCTGCAATCTGGACCTGCCCTTTGGCAAGATCGGCACATTTGACACCGAACTGGTGCGCGAGTTCTTTCAGGCGCTCAGCACCCATGGCGGGATCACCCTCCATATCGACAAGCTGCACGGGTTCAACGCACATCACATTGCCGAAGCCGCGTTCAAGGCCGTGGCCCGCGCGCTGCGCGAGGCTGTCGAAACCGATCCGCGCAAGGCTGATGCGGTCCCCTCGACCAAGGGTCGTTTATGACAACCGCATTGATCGACTATGACAGCGGCAACCTGCACTCTGCCCATAAGGCGTTTGAGCGGATGGCCGGCGAGGTTGGCGCCGGTCCGATTGTGGTGACGTCTGATCCTGATGTTGTGGCCAAGGCGGACAGAATTGTCCTGCCCGGTGATGGGGCCTTCCCGCATTGCCGGGCCGGGCTTTTTGCACGCACCGGTCTGGCAGAGGCGATCATCGCGGCGGTCATGGAAAAGGGCAGGCCCTTTTTTGGAATTTGCGTCGGGATGCAGATGCTGGCGACGACCGGACATGAATACGCCCCGACGCCCGGATTTGGCTGGATCAGCGGAGATATCCGGCGGATCAGCCCGACGGATGAGACGCTGAAGGTGCCGCATATGGGCTGGAATGACCTGATTTTGGATCACCCGCATCCGGTTCTGGCGGATATCGAGACCGGCGATCACGCTTATTTCGTACATTCCTATGCGATGGACGTCACCGATCCGGCTCATCGTTTGGCGCATGTGGATTATGCGGGCGACATCACCGCCATCGTTGGGCGGGATACGATTATCGGCACCCAATTCCACCCCGAAAAAAGCCAGATGGCAGGGCTGCAGATGATTGGCAATTTTCTGAAATGGACCCCGTAATTTGGATTAAGTCCGTCGTGAAAGCCGTTGAGGTAAAAGCATGATTTCGAAACGTCTTTTTGTGTTGGGCGCCGTGGCGGCATTGGCGGCTTGTGGCGGTCGACCTTCGCCCACACGGGCTGCGCGCCGGGACATCCCGCTATATCCGAACGAAACACCCCAATTGCGCCGGTTGATCAATAAATATGCCGCCATCCACGAGATCCCCGTGACGCTGTTGCATCGGGTGATCATTCGCGAAAGCACGCATAATCCGGCAGCGCGCAATGGGCCCTATTGGGGATTGATGCAAATTTTGCCCGAAACCGCCCGCACGATGGGCTATCGGGGTAGCCCCGAAGGTTTGCTGGACGCGGAAACCAACCTGAAATACGCGGGCAAGTATCTGCGCGGGGCGTGGCTGCTGTCTGACGGGGATGAGGCGACAGCTGTCAGCTGGTACGCCCGCGGGTACTATTTCGAGGCCAAGCGCCGGGGGCTTCTTGTGGAAACAGGCTTGCGTCCCGGTTAAGGCGCGATTGGGGTGCTGGTCCCGGGGATGCCCCGGAACCAGGCAGAATGCGCTATTGCACGCGGACCCATGTGCCGCCGTTGCGGCAGATGCCCAAAACACAGCCCGATACCGATAGCTGATCGCCGTTTAGCTGCAGCTTGGATGAATATGTCTTGTCACGATCAGGCGAATAGACCTTCCCGCTATAGGCGCCGCCGCCATTTGCGACAGTCTCGGAGATGATGTTGCGACCGGTGAAGTTCGACGAGATTTCATTGGCATTGCTGTCAAACGACTTGATCAACGTCCCACACAGCGCGGCCCCACAAGGCGCCACCTGAATGAACCCGAAATTGCCATTGTCGTCCTTGGCCGTCTGCCAGATGCCTTCCAGCGGATCTGCCATTGCCGTCCCGGCCATGCAAAGCGCTGCGGCGGCCGTCATAAGGATCTTCTTCATCTGTCTTCCTCCCTGAGAATTAGGCTTAGCATGCGCCACCCTGTCGCAGCCAATCAAGTCTGACGTTGGGTCGCCGCGGTTCATTGCATTCCGGTCTGCTGCATGCATAAACGCGCACATCCAGACAAAAGGAACCGCCCGAATGATCCTCTACCCTGCCATTGACCTTAAAGACGGAAACGCCGTGCGGCTGGTGCATGGGGATATGGATCAGACGACCGTTTTCAACGATGATCCGGCAGCACAGGCCAAGGCCTTTGTGGCGGCGGGGTGTGAATGGCTGCATCTGGTGGATCTGAACGGCGCTTTTGCGGGCGAGCCGGTGAACGCCGCCCCGGTCGAGGCGATCCTTGCCGCCTGTCCGGTGCCTGCGCAACTGGGGGGCGGCATTCGTGATATGGCCACGATTGAACGCTGGCTGGATAAGGGACTGGCACGGGTCATTCTTGGTACGGTTGCCGTCGAAGACCCCGATCTGGTGCGTGCGGCAGCCAAAGCCTTTCCGGGGCAGGTGGCCGTGGGTCTGGACGCCCGCAATGGCCGGGTTGCAACACGCGGCTGGGCAGAGGAGACCGACATCATGGTGACCGACCTTGCCCGATCCTTTGAAGATGCGGGGATCGCCGCGATCATCTATACGGATATTCTGCGCGATGGGGCCATGAAGGGGCCGAATGTCGATGCAACCGCTGATCTGGCCCGCGCCGTCGACATCCCGGTGATCGCCTCGGGCGGGGTGTCATCCATGGCTGATTTGACCGCGTTGCAGGCGACAGGCGTCATTTCGGGCGCGATCTCCGGCCGGGCGCTTTACGATGGGGCGATTGATTTGGCGGCCGCCCTGGAGACCCTGAAAGGATAGTCACCCATGCCAGCAGATGTCCGAAAGATCGACTTACCAGCGGTCAGCGCCTTGCATCAGCAACGCAAGGCAGGGGATTTTCTGGACTGCTACAGCGTGGCGTCGGACCTGCCCCCGCGCCGGGCCGCCGAGATTGTGACCAGCTTTCCGGGATGGGCGCAGGCGCTGTTGGGGATCAGACGCATTGTGACAGCGCCGTTCGGGTTGGACAATGACGGCCCGCAGACCGCCGACAAGCTTGGCCCGTTTCCGGTACAAAGCGAGACCGAGACAGAAATCCTTGCCGGTTTTGATGACAAGCATCTGAATTTTCTTGTGTCGGTGCTTTCGCATCAGGGGCAGATCAGTCTGGCGACATGGGTTGCCCCGCATCACCTGGGTGGGCGGCTTTACCTAGCTGCGATCATGCCGTTTCATATCGCAATCGCGCGCAATGCACTGGTGCGGGTGGCGGCGGCCTCGCAGACCTGATGCGTATGATTGCTCGCGTCGCCTTTTGGGTGCTGCTTGGAGTGCCAAGTCTTGTGCTGCTGCTGACCTTGGGGGCAGAGCAGGTGCTGACGTGCCAGATGGACCCTTACCAGGGTTTCACCTGTCCGCGCATATTCGGCTATGCCATGCCGCTGGCTGCGCTGGGCATCTTCACGATCATACCGTTTCTGATCATCGGATTCATTTGGCTGGGCATGTCGTCTGCGGCCGCGTTGGCAGGACGCAGACGACGATAGGGTCAGTTCGCGCTCATCGCCTTGTCGGTCAGCGCATTTAGCGCGCCGTTCACCTTTTTGACGACTTCCGCATCAGCGGCGATGTCGAGACCGGCAAACAGGTCTTCTGCCGGGGTCCATGTCATCTGCGTGTTGCCGTCCGCATCCTGATAAGCCAGCACGCGCAGTGGCAGAACGAGACCCGCGCGCAGGTCATCTTCCATTGCCAAAGTACCCAAGGCGGGGTTGCCGAAGATCAGCAATGTTGCATCGGGAATGGATTTGCCGACGCTTTCAGCGCCCTTGGCATGATCCACACGGGCAAAAACGGTGGCGCCTGCGCCGGTGACGGCGGCCTCAAGCCCATCAATGGTTTCGCTGACGGAAAGTGGGGATGCTTTGATCATATTTTCGGCCCAAGCTGCTGTTGTCGAAAGCCCGATAAGGGCGGTTGCGATAAGGTGTTTCATGTGTTGCCTCCAATACCAGTGCGCAACTTAAGCCTGAATTTCGCCGCTGATGCCAGCGCCGCCCTTCCCATTTCGCCGCTTTCCGCCTAAGGATCACGGCATGTTGAAGACCCGGATCATCCCCTGCCTTGATGTCGCCGAGGGGCGCGTTGTCAAAGGCGTGAATTTTGTGGACCTCGTGGATGCGGGCGACCCGGTTGATGCGGCGATTGCCTATAATGCGGCGGGCGCGGACGAGCTGTGTTTTCTCGATATCATGGCCACGCAGGAAAATCGCGGTACGATGTTCGATCTGGCCACCCGCACCGCAGAACAGTGTTTCATGCCGCTGACGATTGGCGGGGGCGTGCGTACCCATGAGGATGTGCGCGATCTGCTGCTTGCGGGGGCGGACAAGGTCAGCTTCAACTCTGCCGCCGTGGCCAATCCTGATGTCGTGGCCGAGGCCGCGATGCGGTTTGGGTCGCAATGTATCGTTGTGGCGATTGACGCCAAGACGGTATCGCCCGGAAAGTGGGAAATCTTCACCCATGGCGGACGGCGCGCGACGGGCATAGATGCGGTCGCATTTGCCAGGACGGTCGTTGAAAAAGGGGCGGGGGAGATCCTGCTGACGTCGATGGATCGCGATGGCACCAAGGCGGGGTTCAATCTGCCGCTGACCCGGGCGATTTCGGATGCGGTCAATGTGCCGGTGATTGCCTCGGGCGGGGTTGGCACGCTGGATCATCTGGTCGAAGGGGTGACGGAAGGCGGGGCATCGGCTGTGCTGGCGGCCTCGATCTTTCACTTTGGGACCTACACGATCGGGCAGGCCAAGGCCCATATGGATGCCGCAGGCATACCGGTGCGGCTATGACGCTCGAAGAACTCGCCGCTGTCATCGCCTCGCGCAAGGATGCCGACCCGGGTAGCAGCTGGACAGCCAAGCTGCTGTCCAAGGGGCCGGAAAAATGCGCCGAGAAGTTCGGCGAAGAAGCGATAGAGGCGATTGTCGAGGCGGTCAAAGGGGACCAGGCGGGCCTGACTGCCGAAGCGGCGGATGTGCTTTACCACTTGCTGGTCATGCTGGCGTCGCTGGATGTACCACTTGATGATGTCATGGCGGAACTGGCCCGACGGCAAGGCATGTCCGGCATCGCCGAAAAAGCCAGCCGCTAGCGTTCTGTCCCTATAGCCTGGACGAAATCACCCCTGTGGCAAAGCCGCCCATCCGTAATTCGCCGAACAACCGCTGATACTCGATTTTCGGGCAGCGATCCTGCACCACATCGACGCCGCGATCCTGTGCGGCTTGCGCGGCTTGTGCATGGCTGACGCCAATCTGCATCCAGATCGTTTGCAGGTCGGGCCAGCGATCCAGTGCCTCGGTCACGATTTGGGGCACCGCCTCGGACCTGCGAAAGATATCAACCATGTCGACCGCGTCAGGGATACTTGCCAGATCAGGATAGACCGTCTCGCCCAGCAATGTCTGGCCAGCCAGCCCCGGATTGACCGGTATGACGCGATAGCCCTTGAGCCCCAGATAGCGGGCGACATAGAAACTGGGGCGCACCTGCTTGGCGGACACGCCAACAACCGCAATCGTGCGGGTTCGTTTCAGGATATTGCGGAGAAAATCATCTGAATACTGCATTGATCCTCTGCATAAACAAAAAGACGCCCGGCGAAAACCGGGCGTAAGTTACGGAACGAGGGACAGTAGCGTGAAGGCCGCTGTTCCAAAACGGCACTTCCACTTACTGAGGTAAGCAATCTGACAGGCAGCAAAAGTACGGCTCAGATTTTTGTGATCGGTCGTTATCTCAACCGGTCTGCAAGCGGGGCCAGTGATCATTGGCAAGGGACATATTGGCCTCGACATCCGTCGACCAGGCCGACAGGGCCTGGGCGGAATGGTTCAGGAACAGCTTGCCGTCATGCAGCATCCATGCCTCGGGATCCGATGGGATCACCTCTCCCCTTGCCATGCCCATGGCGCAATAACCGCCATATTGGGGGGCGAAAGCCTTGGGGTTCATCTCGAAGGTCAGTCTGTGGGACCGGTCGACAAAAAGCCAGGTTGCCCCATGCCAGACCAGCCGATGCGCCATTGACCCGGGTACAGCCGCGCCCCGTGCGAAATAGGCCACCGGATCAATACCGTGAATGGCAAACCCGTTTTTGGAATACACGCGTGATGGGCCGGCATAGGCCGGACGGGTCATCAATGGGGTGCTGGCGATCAATGCCAGCATGTGGCGGCGCGTCATCATTGTCGCGGGGCTCCGGGTCGGGTTTGCGTGTCCATGCCAGCAAAATATGCCGATCTGGCCGCGCAAACGACCCGCCTCGCCAAGTCGTGAGAGACTGTGACATGCGTTTCAGTCGAACACGTCCTCGATCACATCCCATAATTCTTCAAAAACTTTACGCCGGAAGCTTTTGCTTTTCTTGCGCTTTTGCGGCTTTCGGTAAGATTGTGCAGGATAGTGCCGGGCAGGCGGACGGTGTGCCTTTGTCCGTTTTGCATGGTCAGCCGCAGGGGCGCCATGCGGGGCAATCGGTAACATTTTCAGGGCATGAAGCGGCGCACCGCAGTTACTGCAGGTCAGTTCGTGGCGCTCTTTCCCGCGTAGAACCAGCGCAGCCCTGGTGCCGCAATAGCAGCAGGTCGCAATTTTCGTAGCAGCCATATCGTGCCCCTTTTTAGTCGGCCTTGACTGCATATAGGGCCACCGCGGCCGCATTTGAAACGTTCAGCGATCCAAAAGCAGCTGCTGCGTCAATCCGCACCAGCGCGCTGCAGGTGTCCTTTGTCTTTTCGCGCAAGCCTGGCCCTTCGGCGCCCAACACCAATGCGATGGCATGATCCCGCTTGTCGCCGGTTGCCTCGGCGATGGTCTGATCGGCCGTTCCGTCAAGCCCCAGAACCAGATAGCCCATGGATTTCAAGGCCTCAATTGCATCTGCCAGATTGCGCACCCGCAGATAGGGCTGGCGTTCCAATGCACCGCTGGCCGTCTTGGCCAGCGCGCCTGTCTCGGGGGCAGAATGCCGCTGCACCGCAATCACGGCCCGCGCGCCAAACACCTCGGCAGAGCGCAGGATTGCACCCACATTATGCGGGTCCGTGACCCGATCCAGCAGCACAAGGCGTGGCGGGTTCGGCCCGTCGCCCAGAGCGAGGTCTTCAAGACTGCCCCATTGCAGCGGTTTCACCTCAAGTGCGGCACCCTGATGAACCGATTGCGGATCAAGCGGTGCCGCAAATTTGCGTGGATCAGAGATTTCAGGGGTGATCCCGGCGGTGTCCACGACATCCCCCAGTCGCTCAAGCGCGTTGCGGGTCACGACAAGCCGCAACTTGACCCGGTTGGGGTTGGATAAGGCGTCGCGCACCGCATGCAGACCAAAGAGCCACACCGTCTCATTGGCTGCAGCCCGTTTGCCCTGTTCCTTGGCGATCACCCATTTTGGTTTTTTCATCAAGGTTTCCTTTCGGCGAAGATGCGCAATGCGTCTGCGACACCCGCCGCGACCGGTCCGGCGATATCGCAAAGCGGGTGTCTGCACCAGACCCGCCAGCCTGTCTTGCGCCGCAATGCGCGGTATCGGCGCACGGCGGATAGCCCGTCATATTGATAAAACGGCGATGCTGCAAAATGTGGGGTGTTTTGAGGTTGACGCTCAGCAGAGCGGCGGGTAATCAGCCCGCCAGTGGGCGACAGGCCGCAAGGTGTGGCAGGGGACTGTAACTCCCTCGCGGAGACGCACGCCTGGTTCGATTCCAGGGTCGCCCACCATTCTCTCCATAGCGTTGATTTTCCCTGTGCTGCACAGCACCCCGATCAAGCATGTCTGAATTGGATGGAAAATTCTGCAATTCAGGCAAAATGAGTGTGAAGAAGATCAAGCAAAATTGGCCGCTCAGTGCGACGCACTTGATCAATCAGCGCATAGGTCTTCGATCACTCTCTACAAAGCCAGGTTGATCGGACGCCACAGGTCTGTTTGGAAGCCCCCCAAGGCCGGCGCCGATGTCTGTTGCTGTCCGCGGCCGGAAAACCCTGCGTTTCAAATAAAAAACGGCCATGCCCGGGAGGAGGTGGACATGACCGTTCTTATTGATCAGCGCCCGCCTGCGTCTCGGGAGGAGAAGAGCGGGGCGCTTCCTCGCAACCATTGCTCGGGAGGAGGTGAGCGCCGGTCGCGGTATCATCGGTTCCACCCGGGAGGAGGTGGGTGGTCCCGAAACCTTTTGTGAAAGTGGCGACATCCGGGAGGAGGTGGATGTCGCCACCTTATTGGCGACCCCTTGCTCAGGGAGGAGGAGAGAGCGTCGGGGTCTTTTCAGGTCTGCCATTCTGGGAGGAGGGGCAGATCCGATCCGTTGAATTAGTTGCCGTATGCGGCTTCGTATGCGACCGTCTTGATCTGCGACCGGTGCAGGCCCAGATCAGCCAGATCGCGGCTGGACAACGCCGACAGCTCGGTCAGCGTGGTTTTGTAGATTTTGCGCTTTGCAGTGGCCTCGGCCAGATTGGCCCGGAAGTTTGCAAAACGGTCGCCAAGGCTTAGGCTGGCGTTGCGTGTGTCTGTGATGAATGCCATCGTTTTATCTTTCGTCTACTCGTGTATCGGTGTTTCCCCACCGCTTGTGACCAATATGTAGGTGGATGCTGCGGTTGCACAATAACGTTTACGTCAATGCTGCTATGCAGAAAATGCATAAGCGGTGCTGACCTTTCGTTATGATTTTGTCGCAATTGCGGGCACAGCGCCGCATGCCCTTGCGGTTTGCCCAAAACCCGCCCAAAACTGCCTGAAAATCAGACCTTTTGAAAACCGGAGCCTGCACCATGTCCATTTCGCGCGATGAAATATTGGACGCCTTGTCCCGACTCACACTGCCGGGTGGGACGGATCTGGTATCAGCCGACATGATCCGCGCGCTGGCCGTTGACGGGGGCGATGTGCGGTTTGTCATCGAAGCGCCCGATCCAGACACGGCCGCCAAGATGGAAGGGGTGCGATCAGCGGCCGAGCAATTGATCCGCGGGCTTGATGGTGTGGGCAGCGTCTCGGTCATCTTGACCGCACATGGGCCAGCCGCAAAGCCGCAGGCGCCGCCATCGCTGAAAGTCGGGCGCCATCCGACACCACAGGCGGGCCCGTCCAAACCGACAGGTGTTGACAGAATCCTGGCCATCGGATCCGGTAAAGGCGGGGTCGGGAAATCGACCGTTTCCTCAAACCTGGCAGTTGCTTTGGCCAAAGAGGGCCGCCGCGTCGGGTTGCTGGATGCTGATATCTACGGGCCGTCGCAGCCGCGGATGATGGGGGTGAACAAGCGCCCCGGCTCGCCCGACGGTAAAACGATCATTCCGTTGCAAGCCCATGGGGTGACGATGATGTCCATCGGGCTGATGATGGAAGAGGGCAAGGCCGTCGTCTGGCGTGGCCCGATGTTGATGGGGGCGTTGCAGCAGATGCTGGGCCAGGTCCAATGGGGTGAGCTGGATGTGCTGATCGTTGATCTGCCGCCGGGGACGGGGGATGTGCAACTGACCCTGTGTCAGAAAACCGACCTGACAGGCGCCATTGTCGTCAGCACGCCGCAGGATGTGGCCTTGATTGATGCGCGCAAAGCGATTGACATGTTCAACAACCTGCGCACGCCCGTATTGGGCCTGATCGAGAATATGTCGACCTTTGTCTGCCCGACCTGCGGGACGGAAGCGCATATCTTTGGCCATGGCGGCGTGGCCGCCGAGGCGGAAAAGATCGGCGCACCTTTCCTTGGGGCACTGCCGATTGACCTTGATACCCGTCTTGCGGGCGACAGCGGTACGCCTGTTGCTGCCGGTGATGGCCCAATGGCCGACGCCTACCGGCAATTGGCCCGGCGGTTTATCGACGGCGGGATGGCGTGACTATCCGTCTTGCCACTGATGCAGATTTTGACGCGCTCTGGCCGCTGCTGCGCGCGACGTTCAGGGCTGGCGACACCTATGCCGTTGACCCGCAGATCAGTCGCGAGGCCGCCTTTGACTATTGGATGACCCAACCGGCGGCCACCTATGTCGCCGAGGGGCCGGATGGAATTGCCGGCACATATTATATCAGAACCAACCAACCGGGCGGCGGGGCGCATATCTGCAATTGCGGATATATCGTGGCCGAGGCCGCGCGCGGGCAGGGGTTGGCGGCGCAGATGTGTATCACAAGCCAGCAGCAGGCGGCCGCCCTCGGCTATCAGGCGATGCAGTTCAATTTTGTATTGGCGAGCAATGCAGGTGCGGTGCGTCTGTGGCACAGGCTTGGGTTTGATACTGTCGGGACCATTCCAGCGGCGTTCAACCACCCGCAAGCGGGTATGGTTGATGCATTTGTCATGTATAAGCGGCTGGATGGCTGACGATGCCGGTTATGGCGACCCTGCCGCTATTGTTCTGCAAGATAGTCGGCAGAGACGTAGCCGGTGACCTGTGGCGCATCTGCCAGGGACACCTGACACCATAACTGACCGACTTCTGTGACGCAGGTGCGGCGGTTCAACACGGTGCCATCCGGCAGACCCATGATAATGCCAAAGCCCAGCCCGGGGCCTGACCGCAGTTTGAGCAGTTCATCAGGTCCAGTGCCTGTGACGACGGTGCGATCCGTACCCAGAGTGCTACATCCGGCGATCAGTAAGAAGGCAAGAAGTGTCGGAAATGTATTGCGGCGCATGGTCTGCTCATTTTTTTGGTTTTGCCGAACATAGACCGGCGCGGGGCGAATGCCTAGGGTCCTGACCCTAGTGCCCCGCTGTTCGGCAGTACCGCCGCCACCCACAGTCAGAATGCGTATGGGAATTTATGGAATTAAGTACGATCCCGAATCATTATTACGTGATTCACGCTCTCTCTACGGGTCAAACCTGAGCGGATGAGCCCATTTTATGATCGCAATGACGAAGGTATCGACGAAAATGGGAATTTATGGAAGGCCAATCTTGCGGGGCCAATTTTCCTATATGTTGTGTTTATAGACCAGTGAACCACTACAATTGCTACAATTTTGCGGTGTTGGACCCTATATGTTGTTTTTCAGCAGTCCCAAAAACACCATGTAGTACCATGAATTCCCAAATAGTTGTTGATTGGTGATCCGACTGGTGGCACAACAGTCCCACGGTAACGACGGAACGACTTCAAACGGGGCATCTTAAGAACCCCAACCGGCAAAAGCAGGTTTCATACAGGCTTCGTCATTACCCAACCAGATCCGGCGCGTGAGCGAGCAGACATCCCCCCAGGTGGCACGCGCGATCGGACTTTCCCCGCAAGGGGCGGAGACGGCGGATTGATCAGTGGCAGCAGATCAATCCGCCGTTTTCACATCTAAAGCCCGGGGTGAATGAGTGAGGACCGAGGGACAGTGGTTCTGAGTTTTACAGGCGAACACACCTTGAAGGTGGACGGTAAGGGACGCATGTCGATCCCTGCCGATTTTCGTCGTGTGCTTGAAGCCGGTGACCCCGAATGGACCCCCGGTTTGTCGCCTCGCCTTTACCTGCTTTATGGCAACCACCTCAAAGACCAGCTTCACGGGTACACCGTCAGCGAATTCAACGCGTTGGTTGACAGTATTAACGCGATGCCCCGTGGGTCCGTGAACCGCAAGAAATTGTCGCGTCTGATTATCGGGCAGTCGATCAAGCTGGATGTTGATAAGGACGGGCGCACTGTCATGCCGCTTAAGCAGCGCCAAAAGCTGGGTATCACCGATGGCGAGCTGACATTCAGCGGTGTTGGTGATCACTTTGAAATCTGGAAGGCAGACGTCTTTACCGAAGAGGTTGCCGACGGGCTGGATGATTGGCTGGACGAGCAGGACGCGGAATTCGAACTGCTTAGCCTGCTGGACGAGTAGGCTATGACCGTCGCTGCCGCGCCTCATATTCCTGTTTTGATTGAACCGCTCATCGCAGCGGTTTCGCCCGTTTCTGGGGTCTGGCTTGATGGGACCTTTGGCAATGGGGGCTACACCCGCGCACTCTTGGCGGCGGGCGCTGATAAAGTGATCGGTGTGGACCGCGATCCGCTCGCGTTTGAAATGGCCGCCGGTTGGATCGGTGATTATGGCGACAGGATCGAGACGATTGCGGGCGTGTTCTCCAGGCTTGATGAATACGGGGCCGATCTGGATGGCGTGGTGCTGGACCTTGGCGTCAGCTCGATGCAACTCGACATTGCTGAACGAGGTTTTTCCTTCATGCGCGACGGGCCGTTGGACATGCGTATGTCACAAGAAGGCACCTCAGCCGCCGATCTATGCAATGATATGGATGAAGGCGAGCTGGCCGATATCATCTACCTCTACGGCGAAGAACGCGCCTCGCGCCGCATTGCCAAGGCTATTGTCGCGGCGCGGCCGGTCACAACCACCGGGCAGCTTGCCAAGATCGTCGAAGGCTGCCTGCCGCGCGCCAAACCGGGCCAATCGCACCCGGCCACACGCACCTTTCAGGCGCTGCGGATCGCGGTGAACAACGAATATGGCGAATTGGCCGAGGGGTTGATGGCCGCTGAACGGGCGTTGAAACCCGGCGGGCAATTGGCCGTCGTGACCTTTCATTCGGTCGAGGATCGGATGGTCAAACGGTTCCTGCAGGCCCGATCCGGGAACACCGCCAACGCCAACCGCTACGCACCCGAGGTCGCACAGATCACGCCGGCCTTCCGGATCGAAAAGCGCAAGGCGATTGGGCCAGACGCAACAGAGCTTGCGGAAAACCCGCGCGCGCGTTCCGCAAAACTGCGTGTCGCGATCCGTACCGATGCGCCGGCGCAGGATATCGACCCGGCAACGCTTGGCATGCCGATGAAAAAGACAAAGGGGGGCAGGTAATGCGTAGCTTTTTATATGTCATGGCCGCTTTTGTGGTGATGGCCCTGGGGTTTTGGGCCTATCAGGAAAACTACAAGACGCAGCAGGCGATCAAGGATGTGCGTGGCCTGCATGCGCAGATCGGTGCCGCGCATGAGCGGTTGGGCATGCTGCGGGCGGAATGGGCCTATCTGAACCGCCCTGATCGGCTGGCAGATCTTGCCGAACTGAATTTCGACCGTCTGGGGCTTTTGCCGCTGATGCCGGATGCTTTTGGGGCGGTGGATCAGATTATCTATCCGATCCCGCCCATCAGCCCGATCATCAACCCGATCGAGCTGTCTTTTGATCCTGCCGATGTGGAGAACCCGCTATGAGAACGCCCCTGCGTCCGCTTGCCCGTATTCTCAAGGCCCGCGCCCAGGGCGAAAACCCCGACAAGATCGAGGCCGAGAACAAGCGCATTCGCCACGAGGAAATGGCCGACAAGTCCCGGCAACGCGCGGAAGGGCGGCTGCTGGTTCTGGGGCTTGCGTTTTTCTGTGCCTTTGTGGTGATTGGTGGGCGGATGGGCACATTGGCCGCATCTGTCCCTGAAGAGCCGCGCGCGAGTGCGCTGGGTAACCCGATTATCGGGCAACGTGCTGATATTGTTGACAGAAACGGGCGTATTCTGGCGACAAACCTGCAGACACATTCGCTTTATGCGCATCCGCAGGAAATGATTGATCCGCTGCATGCGGCTGCCGGTCTGGCCGAAATCTTTCCCGAACTGGATGAGGAAGAGCTGATCGCCGATTTCTCGGGCGAGCGGAAATTCATGTGGATTCGCCGCCAGATCAGCCCCGAGCAGATGCAGGCCGTCCACGATATCGGCTCGCCGGGTCTGCTTTTTGGGCCGCGCGAGATGCGTCTTTACCCCAACGGCCCGATTGGTGCGCATGTGCTGGGCGGGGCAAGTTATGGTCGCGAGGGCGTGGCCAGTGCCGAAGTGATCGGCGTGGCCGGGGTCGAGCGGCATTTTGATGCCTTCCTGCGCGACCCGGCCAATGAGGGCGCGCCGCTGGAATTGTCGCTGGATCTGACTGTGCAGGCCGCCACCGAACAGGTGCTTGCGGGCGGTATGTCGATCATGAACGCCAAAGGGGCGGCTGCCATTGTCATGGATGTGCATACCGGCGAGATCATCTCCCTGGTGTCCCTGCCGGATTTCGACCCGAACAACCGCCCGCGCGTTCTGACCAAGGGTGATCAGTCGGACAGCCCGCTTTTCAATCGGGCGGTGCAGGGCGTCTATGAACTGGGGTCGGTTTTCAAGATATTCACTGTCGCGCAGGCGATGGAGTTGGGGTTGGTCAATCCCAACACGATGATTGATACCCAAGGGCCGCTGACCTGGGGCCGCTTCCGGATCCGTGATTTCCACGATTACGGGCCAGAGTTGTCCTCTACAGATGTGATCGTGAAATCCTCGAATATCGGGACCGCCCGGATCGCGATGCAGATCGGCGCCGCCCGGCAGCGCGAATTTCTGGGCTCTCTGGGCTTTCTCGAGGCGACACCGGTCGAGATGGTCGAAGGTCCGACGGGCAAGCCGCTTTTGCCGCCCAACTGGTCGGAAATTTCAACGATGACAATCTCTTACGGGCATGGTTTGTCTTCCTCACCCCTTCATCTGGCGGCAGGATATGCGTCATTGGTCAACGGTGGAACGCGGGTGGCGCCTACCTTGTTGCGTCAGGATGATGTCGCACCCGGCGAACGGGTGGTCAGCGCCGCGGTCAGCCGTCGGTCGATGGATATGCTGCGTCAGGTTGTGTCGCGCGGAACAGCATCTTTCGGCGAGGTGCCTGGGTACGAGGTCGGTGGCAAAACCGGTACGGCGGACAAACCCCGCGCCAGCGGCGGTGGCTATTATGATGACAAGGTGATCGCGACATTTGCATCCGCCTTTCCAGCCGATGACCCGCAATATGTGCTGATCGTCACCCTTGATGAACCATCCGAGAATTCAGGGGACAAGCCGCGTCGGACGGCTGGTTGGACAGCCGTACCGATTGCTGCCGAAATTATCCGCAGGGTCGCACCCTTGCTGGGCCTGCGACCACAAGTGGACACGCCGCAATCGGTGGGTATAACACTCACCGCAAATTGAGGGGCGTTGCATGACCACATTGGCGGAACTGGGGCTAACGGCCCAAGGCGGGGCAGAAGCACAGGTCACAGGGCTTGCCGTTGATAGCCGCGACGTCAAGGATGGGTATCTCTTTGCGGCTCTGCCGGGCGCGCAGGTTCACGGGGCAGAATTCATCCAATATGCCTTGCGCATGGGGGCAGGGGCGATCCTGACCGATGCTGCGGGGGCCGCGATTGCATCGGAACATCTGGCTGGTGCGATGGCCGCCGTGATCATCGCCGAGGATCCGCGCCAGACGCTGGCGCAGACCGCGTCGCTCTGGTCGGGGGCGCATCCGGGCACTGTCGTTGCGGTGACGGGGACAAACGGCAAGACGTCGGTGTCCACCTTCTGCCGCCAGATTTGGGAACAGATGGGCATTGCGGGCGTCAATCTTGGCACAACCGGGGTTGAGGGGGCCTGGACCCATCCGCTGAAACACACCACACCTGAACCGATCACGCTGCACCGCGTTCTGGCGCAGGCGACCGAGAACGGGATCACCCATGTCGCGATGGAGGCGTCCTCGCACGGGTTGGATCAGCGCCGGCTGGATGGCGTGTTGCTGACGGCTGCGGGCTTTAGCAATTTTTCGCAGGATCATCTGGATTATCACAAGACCTTTGACGCCTATTTCGAGGCCAAGATGGGCCTGTTTGATCGGGTATTGTCCGAGGATGGCGTCGCCGTCATCAACCTTGATGACCCCAAAGGTCAGGAGGTGGCAGATCGCTGTACCGCCCGCGGGCAAGAGGTGATCGGCGTCGGTCGCGATGCGGGCGCACGTCTGCAACTGACCGGGCAGCGCTTTGACGCAACCGGGCAAGAGGTGCTGTTTTCGTGGCAGGGGCAGGCCTATCAAGTGCATCTTGATCTGATCGGTGGATTTCAGGCGGAAAACGTCCTGCTGGCAGCGGGCCTTGTGATTGCCGCAGGGGCAGAGCCGTCGACGGTTTTCGAGGTGTTGCCAGAACTTGGGACGGTCCATGGCCGGATGGAACTTGCCGCGACCCGCGACAATGGGGCGACGGTTTTTGTGGATTACGCACATACACCCGACGCGGTATCGACCGCCCTGCAGGCGATGCGCCTGCATGTGATGGGCCGGATCATCGTTATTGTTGGCGCGGGCGGTGACCGCGATGCCACCAAACGCCCATTGATGGGGGCGGCGGCGGCGCGCCATGCCGACAGCGTGATTGTGACCGATGACAATCCGCGTTCCGAAGACCCCGCCACAATCCGCGCGGCCGTCATGGCCGGCGCTGTCGAGGCGGGGGCGACTGACAGCATCACCGAAGTCGGCGACCGGGCCGAGGCCATCCTGCGTGGGATCGACATGCTGGCGCCCGGCGACGCCCTGCTGATTGCGGGCAAGGGCCATGAGACCGGTCAGGTCATCGGTGACACCGTTTTGCCCTTTGACGATGTCGAGCAGGCCAGCGTGGCCGTGGCCGCGCTTGAGGGGCGGATATGAGCCTGTGGACCGCGCAGGATGCGGCTGCCGCGACCGCGGGTCAGGTCGCGTCCGATTGGACGGCCACAGGCGTGTCGATTGATACCCGGACCTTGCAGCCAGGCGACTTGTTCGTGGCATTGAAAGATGTCCGGGACGGCCATGATTTTGTGGCAGCGGCCCTAGAAAAAGAGGCGGCTGCGGCTTTGGTCAGCCGGATCCCTGACGGTGTCTCAGCCGCGCGTCTTTTGATCGTTGAGGACGTGTTGGACGGGCTGGTCGCGCTGGGGCAGGCAGGACGGCAGCGTACCCGCGCCCGTGTGGCCGCGATTACCGGGTCGGTGGGCAAGACATCAACCAAGGAAATGTTGCGCGCGGCCCTGGCCGGGCAGGGTAAATGCCACGCAGCCGAGGCATCCTACAACAACCACTGGGGGGTGCCGCTGACATTGGCGCGCATGCCTGCCGATACGGATTTTGCCATAATCGAAATCGGTATGAGCAACCCGGGCGAGATTGCCCCCCTGTCAAAATTGGCCCGCCCGCATGTGGTGATGGTCACAACAGTTGCGGCAGCCCATCTGGCTGCCTTTGACAGTCTGGCGGGTATCGCGACAGAGAAGGCCAGCATCATGGACGGGGTGGCACCCGATGGTGTCGCGATCCTGAATGCCGATATCGAAACCACCGATATCTTGCAGCAGCATGCAACCACATGTGGCTTGCGGCAGGTTCTTTTTGGCGAAGAGGGCCGCGACTGGACGCTCAGGGATGTCCGGCTCTCGGATGATATTACGATTATCAGCGCGACAGGGTCCGGCGAGGATTATCTGTTCAAGCTGAACGTCTCGGGCCGGCATTTTGCGATGAACGCGGTTGGGGTGCTTGCCATGGTCGATGCATTAGGGGCTGATCCGGTCACCGCATCGCTTGATATTGCCAATTGGCGGCCACCGCCGGGGCGTGGCACCCGCGAGATCATTGTGACCGACGGCGCCAAGCAGGGCGAGACGCTTGATCTGATGGATGACGCGTTCAACGCCAACCCCACCTCGCTAGCAGCAGCGTTGGAGGTTGTGGCGGCGGCGGTCCCGGTTGACGGGGTCGGGCGCATCGTCAAGGGACGGCGGGTTGCGATCCTGGGTGATATGCTCGAACTGGGGCCGGATGAGGTGCAGATGCATCGCGACATGGCCGCAAACACCCACCTTCATGCGCTGCAACTGATCCATTGCGCCGGACCGCTGATGCATCATCTGTGGCAGGCCTTGCCCGACGACAAACGCGGGGTCTGGGCCGAGAATGCAGGCGACCTGGCGGCAAAGGTATCGCAACTGGTTGATGCGGGCGATGTGGTGCTGGTCAAGGGATCCAAGGGCAGCAAGGTCAGTCTTGTCGTTGACGCCATCCGCAAATTGGGGCATCGCCGCCCCCGACAGGATTAAAGGTAGGCACATATGTTATACTGGTTGACCGCATTGTCGGATGGTGGCGATTTCTTCAATCTGTTTCGCTATATCACATTCCGCGCGGGAGGGGCCTTTCTGACCGCACTTGTCTTTGGGTTCATTTTCGGACCGCCTTTGATCAACGTGTTGCGGCGCAAGCAGGGCAAGGGCCAGCCAATCCGCAACGACGGCCCCGAGGGGCATTTCGTCAAGGCCGGCACGCCCACAATGGGCGGGCTGCTGATTGTGGGGGCGCTGACCTTTTCAACCCTGCTCTGGGCGCGGCTGGACAATCCGTTTGTGTGGATGGTTCTGTTTGTCACGCTGTCCTTTGCGGCTATCGGGTTTGCCGACGATTATGCCAAAGTGTCCAAGCAGAACACCGCAGGCGTGTCCGGTAAAATCCGGATCCTGCTGGGTATCCTGATTGCGGCGATTGCCGGCTATTGGGCAGCCTCTTTCCATCCGGAGGATCTGACCGGGCAGCTTGCGCTGCCGATCTTCAAGGATACGCTGATCAATTTGGGCATTCTGTTTGTCCCCTTTGCGGTGATTGTCATCGTGGGGGCCGCAAATGCGGTAAACCTGACCGACGGGCTGGACGGGCTGGCCATCATGCCCGTGATGATCGCCGCAGGCACATTCGGGATCATCGCCTATGCGGTGGGCCGGGTCGATTTCACCCAATATCTGGATGTGCACTATGTCCCTGATACGGGCGAGATCCTGATATTCGCGGCCGGGCTGATCGGCGGGGGTTTGGGCTTTTTGTGGTACAACGCCCCCCCTGCGGCGGTCTTCATGGGTGACACTGGATCATTGGCGCTGGGCGGCGCGTTGGGCGCCATCGCCGTGGCCACCAAGCACGAGATCGTTCTGGCCATTGTCGGCGGGCTGTTCGTGGTCGAGGCGCTGTCCGTGATCATCCAGGTCGCCTATTTCAAACGCACCGGCAAGCGGGTCTTCCTGATGGCCCCTATCCATCACCATTATGAGAAAAAGGGCTGGGCCGAGCCGCAGATCGTGATCCGGTTCTGGATCATTTCGCTGATCCTGGCGATGATCGGGTTGGCAACTTTGAAGGTCCGGTAGGTCCGTCAGTATGCCAATGTGATTGCCCCGATGTTGCACGCAACAACAGGGCACCGCCGGGGCCTCGGGGTCGGTGTGAAGCGCCCTCCCCATGGGGGAGGGTTTATCGCTCAAACGATCCGGGGGATCGTTTGAGCGATAAACGGGCGAAGCCCCGGCCCGGGCGCTGCCCGGTGATACCGGGCGGGACGCGGGCAAACTTACACATTTCAAAGCGACGACGCTTTTTTGTCCGCTTGCATCACACGACTAATCAAATCTCAATATTGCGTAGAGTGGTTGAAACCCACCACCCAAACCACAATCAACCTCCTGCCGGGTGCTGCCCTCAGGTTGTTGCCAAGCCGCATCAATCAACTATCGTCGGGCTGAGGTATCAAGAACAGGTTCGCGATGTGGGAAGTAATCAGTGTTTTCTTGGAAGGGATTTCCGCAGAGGCAGGCGCATTAGGTGGCATCGCAGCCGTTCTGACTGTGGCATGGGCCATCATCAAAAAGCCTTTCACAAGAAACAAACCAACCCAACTTGCGCCTGAGACAATCGAACAGATCAAACCAGTCGCAGCCAAGGATGGCACGGCCTTAACCATTTCAGAATTCATACGTCTACGCCGAGAACTCAAGGCTGATCTTGAACAAGAACTGGCTGAGGCTGCGGAAACTGAGAAAGAACAACTTCGTGCCCAGATTGCGGATCTCGAAGCTCAAATCGAAAATCCGGACGAAGCATTGGAGGCAGCGAACAAGCGCATCGCAGACCTAGAGGCGTTGCTTGACCGTTCCGGCAACATCGTAGGGGGTGACCGCATCTCCGAAGCCAAAACAGCTTTAGAGCATGGCGACACCAGTCTTGCGGATGAAATTTTTCAAGAAATCGAGGCATGTAATGAATTGGCTGTGCAGGAAACCGCGCGTGCTGCTTTTGGGCGAGGGGAAATCGCAGAAGGCGAAGTCCGTTGGGCCGATGCTGCGCGGCACTACGCCAAAGCCGCAAAACTTGATGAAAGCTTCGATGCTCTGCGCAAGGCAAGCGACTTTGCAGAGCGATCTGGAAACTACGAACAAGCAAGTCAGTTCAGCAATGATCTTGTGCGCGTTGCGAAAACAGCAGGTGATCAACCCCAGCTATCAGATGCTTTGAATGAACACGCGACCAATCTTAGCAGTTTAGGCCGCTACGCGGAGGCCGAGGATCTCTACCGGAACGCGCTTGAGATTGGCCGCGCCACGATTGGAGAAGGGCATCCGAGCTATGCCACCCATCTCAGCAACCTCGCTGGCGTGGTTGAGGAGCAGGGACGGTACGTCGAGGCCGAGGGTTTTTACCGGAACGCGCTTGAGATTGATCGCGCTACGATTGGGGAAGGGCATCCGGACTATGGCACCGGTCTCAACAACCTCGCTGGCGTGGTGAGTGCGCAGGGACGGTACGCCGAGGCCGAGGGTCTCTATCGCGACTCCCTTGAGATCGGCCGCGCCACGATTGGGGAAGGGCATCCGGACTATGCCACCCGTCTCAGCAACCTCGCTGGCGTGATCCGGGGGCAGGAACGGTACGAAGAGGCCGAGGGTCTCTTTCGCGACGCGCTTGAGATTGGCTTGGCTACGATTGGGGAAGGGCATCCGGACTATGCCACCAGTCTCAACAACCTCGCTGGTGTGGTCAGTGCGCAGGGAAGGTACGAGGAGGCCGAAGGTCTCTATCGCGACGTGCTGGATATTGACCGCGCCACGATTGGGGAGGGGCATCCGAGCTATGCAATTGGTGTCACCAACCTCGCCGGCGTGGTCAGGGCGCAAGGACGGCACGCGGAAGCAGAGGAACTATATCGCGCGGCACTTGAGATTGGGCGCGCCACAATTGGGGAGGGACATCCGGACTATGCCACCCGTCTCAACAACCTCGCTGGCGTGGTGAGGGCGCAGGGGCGGTACGCAGAGGCCGCGGGTTTCTATCGCGAGGCATTGAGGGTTTTTCGTTCCACACTTCCTGAAGGTCATCCAAACATCGCTCTGGTCAAGGAAAACCTCGCGAACCTCACCGAGCCTTGACACCTCATGTGTAAAACACACGACTTGATCTGACATTTCTGCTCTTCTGGAGCGCAATCAAGGAGTGTCGATCAATGACAAGTATTCAAGAGAAGATCATCAAGCCGAAGCTGGGGCTGTTGGAACTGGCCAAACAGCTCGGAAGCGTGTCGCAGGCCTGCAAAGTGATGGGTTATTCGCGGGACAGCTTTTACCGGTTCAGAGAACTTTACGATCAGGGTGGCGAAGAAGCCCTGATGGATCTCAGCCGCCGCAAGCCGGTGATGAAAAACCGCGTGCCAGAACATGTCGAGAAGGCGGTCATCGAACTGGCCATCGACAACCCGGCTCTGGGTCAGAAACGGGCGTCGTGGGAGCTGCAGCAGAAAGGCATCATGGTGTCATCGTCGGGCGTCCGGTCGATCTGGCTGCGTAATGATCTGGAAACCATGAAAAAGCGCCTCAAGGCCCTGGAGGCCCGTGCCGCCCAAGAGGGTATCTTGCTCACCGAGGATCAGTTGGCCGCGCTGGAAAAAGCCAAGGCCAAGAAAGAAGCCCATGGCGAGATCGAGAGCCACCACCCTGGCTATCTGGGCAG
The DNA here is from genome assembly GCF_038443705.2 of Yoonia sp. SS1-5. NCBI lineage: Bacteria > Pseudomonadati > Pseudomonadota > Alphaproteobacteria > Rhodobacterales > Paracoccaceae > Yoonia > Yoonia rhodophyticola. Next base: position 4,055,759 of record NZ_CP151767.2, read on the forward strand.
CCAGGACACCTATTATGTGGGCACAATGAAGGGCGTCGGACGCATTTATCAACAGACCTTTGTCGATACCTATGCCCGCGTGGCGATCTGCAAGCTCTACACTGAAAAGACGGCAATCACCGCGGCCGACTTGCTGAACGACCGCGTGATCCCGTTCTTTGCAGAGCATGAGATCAGCCTGCTGCGCGTCCTGACAGACCGGGGCACGGAATACTGTGGCAAGGTCGAGAACCACGCCTACCAGCTTTATCTGGCCGTCGAGGACGTGGACCACACCCGAACCAAGGCCAATTCTCCGCAAACAAACGGCATCTGCGAGCGGTTCCATCGCACCATCAAGGATGAGTTCTACGACATCGCATTCCGCAAGAAACTGTATCGGTCAGTCGAAGAGTTGCAGGCCGATCTGGATGCGTGGCTGGCAAAGTACAACGAACAGCGGCCACATTCGGGACGTCACTGCTATGGCAAAACACCTATGCAGACCTTCCGCGAAACGCTACACATCGCTGTCGAGAAGACGATCAAAACGCACGACCAATCGGACAGTGCGCAACCCGTTCTCAGCGTCGCAAGCTGAGATGTCCGTCAGATCAAGTCTGAAGTTTTACACCTCATGCGCATTTGCGCGTCCTGTCCGTTTCCTTGCCCGACCCAGACAAAATCGAATGCACGCCTTCTGTTTGTCAATTCGCCATCATATCGTTGTAGGCGAGCCTGTCATTGATCCGCCCGAGGTCGCGCTCTTTCGCCGCTAAGAATGTCTTTCCCGCTCTTGAACGTTGTTGGGGCAACCGGCACTCTGCCACCCAAGTCAGCGGGGGCAGGGACATGATTCCGGTACAAGGGTTTGAAGGTCAGACAGTGGCCGTTTTGGGCATGGGCCGCTCGGGTCTCGCTGCGGCCGCCGCCTTGCAGGAAGGCGGGGCGCAGGTTGTGGTTTGGGATGACGGCCCCGCTGGCCGTGATGCGGCAGCCGCCGCCGGATACGATCTGCGTGACATGACAACGACGCAATCCTTTGATGGTGTTACAGCCCTCATCGTCAGTCCCGGTATCCCGCATCTCTACCCCGCACCCAATCCCGCGATTGCCGCGGCCTGGGACGCTGGCGTGCCGGTCGACAATGATATTGGACTGTTCTTTCGGTCCTTCGCGACTGCGGATTGGGATCGTTTTGACGTGACCCCGCGGGTCGTCGCCGTGACCGGATCCAACGGTAAATCCACAACCGCTGCCTTGATCCATCACATACTGATCGAAAACGGCCGCCCGTCGCAACTTGCCGGCAATATCGGGCGCGGGGTGCTGGATATTGATCCCGCCCATGATGGCGAGGTGATCGTGCTGGAGCTGTCGTCCTATCAGACCGATCTGGCCCGTGCGCTGACACCAGATCTTGCCGTGTTGACCAATCTGTCACCCGATCATCTTGACCGGCATGCGGGGCTTGGAGGGTATTTTGCGGCCAAGCGCCGCCTCTTTGCGGAAGGCGGTCCGGATCGCGCCCTGATTGGCGTTGATGAGGCCGAGGGGCAGTATCTGGCCAATCAGTTGATCGAGGGTGCGGATGATGACCGGGTGATCCGGCTGTCATCGGGGCGCAAGCTGGATGGGCCCGGCTGGTCCGTGTTTGCCCGGAAGGGGTTTTTGTCCGAATACCGCAAGGGGCGGCAGGTGGGGTCAATTGATCTGCGTCCGATCTTGGGGCTGCCGGGTGCGCATAATCACCAGAATGCCTGTGCGGCCTATGGGGCATGTCGGGCGCTCGGGTTGGGACCGAAAGGTATCGAGGCGGCGATGAAAAGCTATCCCGGCCTGCCGCACCGGTCCCAATTGGTGGTCGAGCGGGACGGTGTCCGCTTTATCAACGACAGCAAGGCCACGAATGTAGATAGTACCGCGAAGGCCTTGCAGGCGTTTTCAAAGATCCGGTGGATTTGTGGGGGTCTGCAGAAAGACGGTGGGCTGGACGGCTTGCTGCCGCATCTGGATCATGTGGTGAAGGCATACGTGATCGGGCGGGAGGCTGAGGCCTTTGCGCGTCAGTTGGCGGGTGCGGATGCAGAGATTTGCACAACGATGGATGTGGCGGTGGCGCGGGCGCAAGCAGATGCAAAGCCGGGTGAGGTGGTTCTGCTGGCACCGGCAGCGGCGTCATTTGATCAATATGATAGTTTCGAGAAACGCGGCGATGATTTCATCAATTGCGTCATGAACGCAACGTCGTAGGATGGATATAAATCCATCTTACGCCCTTTGGATTGCCTGGCCGGCGGCCCATCCGGATGACCAGGCCCATTGAAAATTATAACCACCAAGCCAGCCTGTGACATCAACGCATTCCCCGATGAAATAAAGGCCCGCTTGCGTTTTAGCGGCCATGGTGCTGGAGGATAGCCCGGCTGTATCAACACCACCCAAAGTCACCTCTGCGGTGCGGTAGCCTTCCGACCCCGATGGCCGCAGCCTCCAGTTCGCCAACAGTGTGCATAGCTCATCAAGCGCCGCATCGCTCTGATCACCCAGATTGCCGGTGATCTGCATCTCCTCGGCCAGCAGTCCGACCAACCGGTTTGGCAGGTGTTGCGCCAAATGTGTTGTCACAGCCTTGCGCCCCGCGACCTGACGTTGGGTGCGCAACCACTCTTGTAGCGTCCCGTCAGGGCAGAGGTTGATGCAGATGCTGTCGCCCTCCTGCCAGTATGATGAGGCCTGCAATATGGCGGGTCCGGACAAACCCCGATGTGTAAACAGCAACGCTTCCTCGAAAGCAGGTCCCCCTGCTGCGACCGTGCCGTGGGTTGTTGTTCCCGCGATTGCCTTGAACCGGTCGTCCGAAAATGTCAGCGGCACAAGGCCCGGGCGAATATCAGTGACGTCAAGTCCGAATTGGGCAGCAACCCGGTAGCCGAGACCGGTCGCCCCCATTTTTGGGATGGATTTGCCACCCGACGCAACAACCAGATTGCGGGCGGTGACATTCGTCGTTTTGCCGTCTTTGGTGACGCGGACGCAAAAGCTGCTGCCATCATGGGTAATCTCGCCCACCTCTGCGCGCAACCATAGCTGTGCGCCGGCCTTTTCCATTTCGGCGCGCAGCATCGCGATGATGTCCTTGGCCGAGTTATCGCAAAACAGTTGCCCCAATGTCTTTTCATGCCACGCGATCCCATACGCATTCACAAGATCAAGGAAATCCCATTGCGTATAGCGTTTCAGGGCGGATTTGCAGAAATGAGGGTTCTGGCTGATGAAATTCTCGGGCCCCGCATACAGGTTGGTGAAATTGCAGCGCCCACCACCCGAGATCCGTATCTTTTCCCCAGGTGCCTTGGCATGATCGACCAAGAGCACACCCGACCCGGCATGGGCCGCGCACATCATGCCCGCAGCGCCGGCCCCTATGATCAGCGTTTTGACGTCCATTGCGCCCAACTGCCGGGAAATGCGGTCCGGTGCAAGACATTGACCTGCCCGCACTCACCGAATTGTGGTCCAGGTGTTCAACCCGGCATCCAATGAATCGTGGCAACGATGAATATGCGGGTCTCTGAAGGTGGCGTGTCCACCGGTTCCCCTTGCACCCCGTGTCACATTTTCGTGGAATCGCGCAGATAAGCACTGTATGCTTTCCTCAGACCCGGAAAACCGGGCGGTAGAGGCAGTATGGCGGTGATCCATGACGGAAATGGTCTATGGAGCGGTCCCGGTATCATCCGGTGACCCGGTTCTTCCCCGATGGTGGCGGACAATTGATAAATGGACGATGTCCTGCATTCTGATCCTGTTTGCGATCGGATTGCTTCTGGGGCTCGCCTCGTCGCCACCTTTGGCGGCAAAAAACGGGTTGGAGCCGTTTCACTATGTCACCCGGCAGGCGGTGTTCGGCGGGATGGCCATGGTGGTCATGTTTGTTGTCTCGATGATGTCACCGACGCTTGTGCGCCGTCTGGCCGTGCTTGGGTTTCTGGCGGCCTTTGTTGCCCTCGCCTTTCTGCCGGTGTTCGGCACTGATTTTGGCAAAGGGGCAACGCGCTGGTATTCGCTTGGATTTGCCGCCGTCCAGCCGTCGGAGTTTCTCAAACCCGGCTTTGTGGTGATGGCCGCCTGGCTCTTGGCGGCCAGCCAGCAGATTGGCGGACCACCGGGCAAGACCTATTCCTTTGTGCTGACGATGATGATCGTCCTGATGCTGGCGATGCAGCCGGATTTCGGGCAGGCCTGTCTGATCCTGTTTGCATGGGGTGTGATGTATTTTGTAGCCGGGGCGCCGATGCTGTTGCTGATCATTCTGGCGGGGTTGGTGGTTTTTGCAGGCACGATTGCCTATTCAAATTCGGAACACTTTGCGCGGCGGATTGATGGCTTTCTATCGCCCGATGTCGACCCGAACACACAGCTTGGCTATGCAACAAACGCGATCCGCGAGGGTGGCTTTTTCGGCGTTGGCGTGGGTGAGGGGCAGGTGAAATGGTCGCTGCCGGACGCGCATACCGATTTCATTATCGCTGTCGCTGCCGAGGAATACGGGCTGATCTGTGTGCTGGTCATCATCGCGCTTTACAGCGTCATCGTGGTCCGATCCCTGTTGCGCCTGATGAAGGAACGCGACCCGTTCATTCGGCTCGCCGGCACCGGGCTGGCCTGCGCCTTTGGTGTGCAGGCGATGATCAATATGGGGGTGGCGGTTCGCTTGCTGCCGGCCAAGGGCATGACCTTGCCCTTTGTCAGCTATGGCGGCTCTTCGTTGATTGCCGGCGGGATTGCGGTCGGCATGCTGCTCGCCTTTACCCGCAGCCGTCCGCAGGGCGAGATGGAAGATATCCTGTTGCGCAGGGCCAATAGATGAGCGCCCCATTATTGATTATCGCTGCGGGCGGAACGGGCGGGCATATGTTCCCGGCTCAGGCCTTGGCCGAGGCCATGTTGGACAAGGGCTGGCGGGTGCGTCTGTCGACCGACGCACGGGGTGCGCGCTACACCGGCGGTTTTCCTGATGCGGTCGAGGTCAGCGTTGTGGGCAGCGCGACCTTTGCGCGGGGCGGCATATTGCAAAAACTGGCGGTGCCCTTTCGGATCCTGGGGGGCATTGGTGCGGCCAAATGGCGGATGTTCCGGGACCGGCCCGCCGTGGTGGTGGGCTTTGGGGGATATCCGGCAATCCCTGCAATGACCGCCGCCTGGGTTCTGCGTATCCCGCGGATGATCCATGAACAAAACGGCGTGCTGGGCCGGGTTAATCAGCTTTTCGCCAGGCGCGTGAATGCGGTTGCCTGCGGAACCTGGCCCACTGCATTACCGTCTGGTGTCGCGGGGGTGCATACGGGCAACCCTGTGCGGGCCGCCATTCTGGAGCGGCACGAGGCGCCCTATATCCCCCCTGGTGACTACCCGATGTCCATTCTTGTGATGGGTGGGTCGCAGGGGGCGCGGATCCTGTCGGATGTTGTCCCGCCCGCCATTGCGAGCCTGCCAGAGCATCTGCGCCGCAATATCCGGGTCAGCCAGCAGGCGCGCCAGGAAGATCTGGAACGGGTGACGCATTACTATGAAAGCGAATTGATCACGGCGGATGTGCAAACCTTCTTTACGGATGTTCCCAACCGGATGGCCGACGCGCAATTGGTGATTGCCCGATCCGGCGCATCCACCGTTGCGGATGTCAGCATCGTGGGCCGGCCCGCGATCTGGGTGCCGCTGGCCAGCGCCATCCGGGATGAACAGACCGCCAATGCACGTCAACTGGTCGAGGCCGGGGCCGCGATCATGATGCCTGAAAGCATGTTCGAGGTTGATACGCTGCGCGAGCAGATCGAACTGGTGCTTGGCAATGAAGAGGGCGCAATGCGCATGACCCATGCGGCGCTCGGCTGTGCTGTGCCGGACGCAACAGAGCGGCTTGTGCAATTGGTGGAAAATCTGGCAGAGGGACGCGAGACATGATGGACGGGGATCTGAGAATGAATGCGGCAACAAAACTACCGCTTGATGTGGGTGCCATCCATTTTGTGGGCATTGGCGGCATCGGGATGTCCGGCATCGCCGAGGTCCTGTTGAACCATGGCTATCAGGTGCAGGGCTCTGATCTGAAATCATCCAAGATCACCGACCGGCTGAAATCGCTGGGTGCGGTCATCTTCGAAGGCCAGCGGGCCGAAAACCTTGAAGGGGCCGAGGTCATCGTGATCTCATCCGCGATCAAGCCCGGCAATCCGGAACTGGACGCCGCCCGGGCCCTCGGACTGCCGGTGGTGCGCCGGGCCGAGATGCTGGCCGAACTGATGCGGCTGAAATCCAACGTGGCCGTCGCCGGGACGCACGGCAAGACCACCACCACGACGATGGTCGCGGCCTTGCTGGACGAAGGCGGGATCGACCCCACAGTGATCAATGGCGGGATCATTCATGCCTACGGATCCAACGCCCGGATGGGGCAGGGTGAATGGATGGTGGTCGAGGCTGACGAAAGCGACGGCACATTCAACCGCCTGCCGGCAACGATTGCCATCGTCACCAATATTGACCCTGAACATATGGAACATTGGGGAACCGAGGAAGCACTGCATCAGGGCTTTTACGATTTTGTCTCGAACATCCCGTTTTACGGGCTTGCGGTCTGCTGCACCGATGACCCGGATGTCCAATCGCTGGTCGGCAAGATCACCGACCGGCGGGTAACGACATTTGGCTTTAACGCCCAGGCCGATGTGCGGGCCGTGAACCTGCGCTATAGTGGCGGCGTTGCCTTTTTCGACATCGCCCTGCAGGCCGAGGATGCGATGATCGAGGATTGCGAATTGCCGATGCCGGGGGATCACAACGTCTCTAACGCGCTCTCGGCCGTGGCCGTGGCCCGGCATCTTGGGATGAAAAAGGATGAAATCCGCGCGGCCCTCAAAGGGTTCGGCGGGGTCAATCGGCGCTTTACCCGCGTGGGCGAGGTGGATGGCGTGACGATCATCGACGATTACGGCCACCACCCGGTTGAGATTGCGGCCGTCCTGAAAGCGGCCCGGCAGGCCACCAATGGCCGCGTGATTGCAGTCCATCAGCCGCACCGGTTTACCCGGCTCCACCACCATTTTGATGAGTTCTGCGCCTGCTTTAACGACGCCGATGTCGTGGGCATTTCCGAGGTGTTTGCCGCTGGTGAAGAGCCCATCGAAGGCGCCAGTCACGCCGATCTGGTCGCAGGCCTGATCCGGCACGGGCACCGGCACGCGCGGATCGTGGAAAACCAGGATGACCTGACACGTATTGTGCGTGAGCAGGCGAAACCGGGGGACATGGTTGTCTGCCTTGGGGCCGGGACGATCAGTGCCTGGGCGAATGACCTGCCGGAGCGGCTGAAAGCCTAGCCGCGTGGAGGTTAGCGACATAAACGACCGCGACGGCGTGGCTCAATACCTGGCGAACTTGCCTCCAGATGTTGCTCAGCGAACCTCCTCGAAAGTCGCTTTTTTGTCGGCGGCACGAACCCTGCCAATAGCGTTGGGTTACTTCTTGGGCGATGAGTGCCATGATGAAGCTAAGTTGTCGTTAGTCGCAGTGCTTGGCTCTTTGGTTAACGCTGGGGTCAGTTGGAAGCTAAACTGCGAACACTCAGCCGCTGGGGATGATGCCTCAGATGAGGCGTATATGTTAGCGTCGAGCAGCATCCCTCACAGCGCTGCCGCTTACTCTGCATATTCTGCGGCCTTTGCCGCAGCAAATCTTGCGGATGCAGCTCTCGAAGCATCGGCTGATGCGTTAGCTAGCTATTCGATTGATGTTTGGGAGAGCGTCAGGAATGATTTGGTTGGCAATAGCAAACTTTGGCCAAAAGGAATTCCAACTGCATTAAAGGCACTTTGGGCGGAGTCTCAGTTTGCGATGAGCCATCAAACGGCAAATTGGTCCATCTGGGCTCATTGGTACAACCGGGTTCTTCTGGATCGTGATTGGCGCCCAGATGCGATGCTTGCGGTGCTTGACGGCATTACACGGCAGGACTGGGGCCAAGGGCCGTCTCATATTAACCCAATGTTTGATGAGGTCTTGACCTTGTATTTGGGTGAAGATGACCCATCCCTTACAGTAGTAACGCCGTTATCCGAAGCCTATCCTGTTGATTTCACCTTTGACACGTTACAGCGCGTCATGCGGATGATCGGTATTGATGACAACATGAAGCACCTGCGCGATCCGTCGATCGTGCAGGCGTTTCTGGATGATGCGGGGCAATTGCGCGATGACTTCCGGGATTTCTGCGACTACGCGCAAGAGCTTTCGCCCGGCGGAAACTATGCCGGTGTCCTGCGCCGTGCGGCTAGCAAGGTGACACAGGAATTCGACCGGGTTGAGGATTTGACCCATCTGCGGGCCGAACGGCTGGTCCAGCTGGGTGGCGAATTAGAACTGTTTGCCGTCAGTGAGCAGGGGCGTGCCGATCTTGGCGGCCCGCTGGCCGGCATTCTGGATCAGCGAATTGGCGCCTTGAAACAGCTCTGCCGCAAGCATTTCGGACCAAGCTACCAAACCCTCGCGCCATTGGCAGAACTACGCCTTGATCAGATTGATCAGGAAGGGGTCTTGCATGTGCTTGATGAGGCAATCGGTTTTATCGAGACGCTCCCAAATGATGACTTCCAGCCGCTTGATCATGAGGGTTTGCTTGTGCTGCAGGATATGCGGGCAGAGTTGCATGTCATCCGTGGCGCCATTGCCGACGCGTCGGGTGACGCGTTCCGATCATTGTTAGAGGACAGGTTTGCACAAAGTGCAGGCTCGCTTGGGCTCAGCCTGCTGCGCTTTGGCCAGAAATCCAAGGCGGCGCTTAACAAGGCAGGACGCGGTGCAGATGCCGCGATCAAGACCAACAAGCGACTGGAAGGGTTGGCCGATATTATCGACGGGATCGTCGATATGTTCCCGGGTGGTGGGCCCTAGGTTGCGTTTGTCCGCTTGTACGAAGGTGCCGTTGCCGCGCCCGCATTCGGTGGTATTCTCGCCATGATTAAAGGCCACATCTGCGAATATGAGCTATTCCATCATCATCGGCTGTCTTTGGGTTCTTGCAGCGACGGTTGTAGCACTTCTTCCAATGCGCCGACAATACGTGCCGGGTGTGTCACTTTTGGTGTTGGCCCCGCCTCTGATTGTCTGGGTCGGGTATGATCACGGCTGGATATATGCAGTGCTGGGCCTGCTTGCGTTCCTGTCGATGTTTCGCAAGCCGCTTGCATATTTCTACCGCAGGGCGCGGGGCGAAACGCCGGATATCCCAAGATGATGACATCCATACTTGCGATTTGCCTGTGGGTCTTGTTGGCCTTTGTGATGCAGTTGATCCCCTCAAACGACCATCATTGGCGGCGGGCCTATGTGTTGATCGGGCTGGGGATTCCCTTGCTGATCTGGGTGACCTGGCAGAGCGGGCCGTGGATCGGGGCGTTGGGGCTGCTGATCGGCGGGATGGTGCTGCGCTGGCCACTGATCTTTCTATACCGATGGGTCCGCCGAAAGTTGGGAGGCTGATTTGGGTATCCTGATCCTGATGTTGTTTTGCGCCTTTGCGGGGTTTGCATTGTTGGTCTGGTTGACGCGGCGGGGGTCAGCGGGGCTGGCGCTGACGGTAGTCTCAATCCTGGGCGGGGTGCTGGCGATTTTGATCTATGCGGCGGGGCGGCCTTTCGGCATTGATCCGGTCGGGGCGATGACAGCGGCCATGTTATGTGTGCTGCCGGCGCTGATGGGCGGCATCGCCGGTGGGCTGCTGGGGCGAATATTGCGCAAGCGGGATGATCAGCGCCGGGACGCATAGCCGAAAATACTTGAACAGTGTTCAAATATACTCTAAATAATGAACATCGTTCAATTTTGGAGACGAATCATGAATACCGAAGTTCTGACAATCATCTTTATTCTCAGTCTTGTGACCTTTGCGTTTGGCTTTCTTGGCCACTACCTCGCGCGGATCCGCAGCGGTCGCGGTTTCGCGGCAATTGGCGCCGTGTGGGTAGCGTTCAGTGTGGCGATGCTGGTGGGGATGGACAAGGCGCCGGGCTGGGATGGCTTGGCATATCTGTTTGCGCTATTAGGCGTCAGTGCGCCAAGTGCCGTTGGTCTGATCGGTGGCGGCGCAATTGGATATTTCCGAGGAGACAAGACCGCAAATGCTTGATTTACCACAGGTGCGCGGCACCCTGACCGCGCACCGCCCCCTGGCCGAGCTGACATGGATGCGTGTGGGTGGCCCGGCCGAGATCCTTTTTCAACCCGCCGATCAGGAGGATCTGTGCAGCTTTCTGGCGGCACTGGATCCGGCCATTCCGGTTTTTCCCATGGGTGTGGGCAGCAACCTGATTGTCCGTGATGGTGGGATCAGCGGTGTTGTGATCCGGCTGGGGCGTGGGTTCAATGGTATCGACATTGAGGCAGGTACTGTGGTGGCGGGCGCTGCCGCATTGGATGCGCATGTGGCCCGCAAGGCCGCGGATGCGGGGCTGGATTTGACATTTCTGCGCACCATTCCGGGCACGATTGGCGGGGCGGTGCGGATGAATGCCGGGTGCTACGGCACTTATATTGCAGATGTTCTGGTCTCGGCCACGCTTGTCCTGCGCGATGGGACCATCACCGAGCTTGCTGCTGACGCCCTTCATCTGGCCTATCGTCAGAGCGTGCTGCCCGATGGGGCGGTGATCACGCAGGCAAAGTTCCGTGCGCCCGAGGCGGACCCGACCGCATTGGCCAACCGGATGCAGGACCAATTGGCAAAGCGGGATGAGACCCAGCCCACAAAGGACCGCACGGCTGGATCGACCTTTCGCAATCCGGCGGGTTTTTCCTCGACCGGGCAGGCAGATGACACCCATGATTTGAAGGCGTGGAAGGTGATTGACGCGGCCGGTATGCGCGGTGCGACCCTTGGCGGGGCGGTCATGAATACCAAACACTCGAACTTTCTGACCAATGCGGGCGATGCAACCGCCGCCGATCTTGAGGATTTGGGCGAAGAGGTGCGGAAAAAGGTTTACGATTCCCAAGGGATTACGCTAGACTGGGAAATTATGCGGGTCGGTGCCCGAACGGGCGAAGACACGACAAAATAATTGGCTGAAAACAGCCGGACCCAAGGCAAGGGTCAACATAATGACGGGCCACAAAGGCTCGCGAATAAGGCGGTAGGGTATGTCGAGCAGGGCAAACCCGAAAGTTGTGGTTCTGATGGGCGGCCCATCGGCAGAGCGTGACGTGTCTCTGTCAACGGGGCGTGAATGTGCAGCAGCTTTGCGGGACAGTGGATGCAACGTGATCGAGGTCGATGCAGGCCCCGATATTGTTGCGCGTCTGCAGGATATCGCCCCTGATGTGGTGTTTAATGCGCTTCACGGTCGCTGGGGCGAGGATGGCGCGATCCAGGGTGTGCTGGAATGGCTGCGCATCCCCTATACCCATTCAGGCATTCTGGCGTCGGCGCTGACGCTGGACAAGCAACGTACCAAAGATGTGTATCGCAGCGTCGGATTGCCGGTTGTCGACAGCATTCTTGCGTCGTCAGATGATGTGCGGGCCGCGCATGTGATGCCGCCACCCTATGTGGTCAAACCATATAACGAAGGGTCATCTGTCGGGATCTACATTGTTGATGCCGACGCAAACGGACCGCCGCAACTGGCAGATGATATGCCCGACCAAGTCATGGTCGAGGCTTTTGCGCCGGGGCGTGAACTGACAACCACCGTGATGGGTGACCGCGCGCTGACCGTGACGGACATCATCACGGATGGCTGGTATGACTATCATGCGAAATATGCGCCGGGCGGATCGCGGCATGTCTTGCCCGCTGATATTCCTGCCGAAATTTCCGAGGCCTGTCTGGATTACGCTCTAAGGGCGCATCGCGCCTTGGGCTGCCGGGGGTTGAGCCGGACAGATTTTCGCTGGGATGAAACCCGGGGCCTCGCAGGGCTGATCCTGCTTGAGACGAATACCCAACCCGGGATGACGCCAACCTCGCTGACGCCGGAACAGGCGGCCCATGTGGGGATGAGTTTCCCTGACTTCTGTCGCGCATTGGTGGAGGACGCCTCATGCGATCGCTGATCCGTCGCCGCGTCGCGGCCGAGGCGCCGCGCGATCCCGCCCCGTCGCGGTTAAGCTATCGGTTGGAACGGCTGATGCTGACGCCGGGCTTTCGCGGCTTTGTCCGTATCGGGGTCCCTCTGATCCTCATCGCAGTGATTGCCACATCCTATTTCTCCAAAGCGGAAAATCGTAACGCATTGGCCGCTCGCATTGATGCGGCCAAGCAGGAATTTCAGGCTCGCCCGCAGTTCATGGTGCGGGCTATGTCCGTGTCGGGGGCTGACCCCGTGCTGACGTCCGACGTGATCAGGCTGTTGCCGCTGGCATTTCCGGTGTCGTCCTTTGATCTGGATCTTGAAGGGATGCGCCAAACGGTCGAGGCACTTGCACCGGTGAAATCGGCCAGTGTGCGGGTCGGGCAGGATGGCGCGCTTGAGATCAGGGTCACACCGCGACAGCCATCAGCCCTTTGGCGGGACGGGCAGACGCTGCGCCTGATTGACGCGGACGGCGTTGAAGCGGGTGTCGTCGGCGCACGCGCTGATCGGCTGGACCTGCCATTGATCGCAGGCGACGGTGCCGAACAGAATATTGCCGAGGCACTGTCGCTCTATGCAGGCGCCGGTCCGATGCGTGACCGGATCCGTGGTCTGGTCCGCATGGGCGAACGCCGCTGGGATATCGTGCTGGACAGGGATCAACGTATCTTGCTGCCCGCCGAAGACCCAGTTGCCGCGTTTAACCGGATTGTCGCACTGAACGAAGCGCAAGACATGCTTAAGCGCGATGTCGTTGTGGTGGATATGCGCAATGCGCAGCGGCCAACACTCCGCATGAGCGAAGAGGCCGCATTGGCCCTGCGCCGCGGTGCAGAAATAGAAATCAATAACGGGGCGGGCGATTAAATGGGTGATCTCTACGATAGTCAGCGGGCGATGCGGCAGATGCGCAAGGCCGCGATGCAGCGCGGGGTTGTCGCAATCCTTGATGTGGGGACCTCGAAAATCGCCTGTCTGGTATTGCGCTTTGATGGCCCTGAACGGTTTCGCAGTGTGGATGGCGTCGGCTCGATGGCCGGACAATCCCAGTTTCGGGTGATCGGGGCTGCAACCACACGGTCGCGCGGTGTTCGGTTTGGTGAAGTCGAGGCAATGCAGGAAACCGAACGTGCGATCCGCACGGCGGTGCAGGCGGCACAGAAAATGGCCAATGTCCGCGTTGATCACGTGATTGCCTGCATGTCCGGGGCGCGGCCTCGCTCTTACGGACTTGATGGGTCGCTTGATGTCTCGGGCGCAATGGTGTCCGAACAGGATATCAGCCAGGTGATGGCGAATTGTGATGTGCCGGATTACGGCGCCGACCGCGAGGTGCTGCATGCCCAGCCGGTGAATTTCGCGCTTGATCACCGCACAGGGCTGGCCGACCCACGCGGGCAGATCGGCAATCAGCTGACCACCGACATGCATATGCTGACGGTTGATGCGACCGCGATCCAGAACCTGTTTTACTGCATCAAGCGCTGTGATCTGGAATTGGCCGGGCTGGCCTCGTCCGCCTATGTGGCCGGGATGTCGTCGCTGGTGGAAGACGAACAGGAATTGGGCGCCGCCTGTATTGATCTGGGTGGCGGATCAACCGGCGTGTCGATTTTCATGAAAAAGCACATGATCTATGCCGATGCGGTGCGCATGGGGGGTGAGCATGTCACATCCGATATCTCGATGGGGCTGCAAATTCCCGGTGCCACCGCCGAGCGGATCAAGACCTTCTATGGCGGTGTCGTTGCCACTGGCATGGACGACCGCGAGATGATCGAAATTGGCGGTGATACGGGCGATTGGGAACATGACCGGCGCACCGTTAGCCGGGCGGAACTGATCGGCATCATGCGTCCACGGGTCGAAGAAATCCTCGAAGAGGTGCGCGTCCGGCTTGATGCGGCAGGTTTCGAGCATCTGCCAAGCCAGCAGATCGTCCTGACCGGCGGCGGAAGCCAGATACCCGGCCTTGACGGATTGGCGAGCAAGATCCTGGGCCAGCAGGTGCGACTTGGCCGCCCTTTGCGCGTTCAGGGCCTGCCCCAAGCCGCGATTGGGCCTGCATTTTCCAGCGCTGTTGGCCTGTCGCTCTTTGCGGCGAATCCACAGGATGAGTGGTGGGATTTCGAGATTCCAGCCGATACTTACCCCGCGCGTTCGCTGAAACGGGCGGTGAAATGGTTCAAGGATAACTGGTGATACGCAACATCTTGCCGATCGGCCGAGATCAAGCGGAAAAGTAAAGATTTTTGTCCATATTTGGTGGCTTTTTTGTGTTTTTGTCGTGACCTTTCGGCACCACTCCGCTAATGTGAGTCCCAATAAACAGCAGGCGCTCGTGGGCACGGGCCACAAAAACAGGCGGATCGAGTATGACACTGAATCTATCCCTACCGGGGCATGAAGAACTGAAGCCACGTATCACCGTATTTGGTGTGGGCGGCGCTGGCGGTAACGCGGTCAACAACATGATCGAGAAAGAACTCGACGGGACCGAATTTGTTGTGGCCAATACTGACGCGCAGGCGCTGCAGCAGGCGCGCGCGGAAAACAAGATTCAGATGGGTCTGAAAGTGACCGAAGGGCTGGGTGCCGGGGCGCGCGCAACCGTTGGGGCCGCTGCCGCGGAAGAAAGTATCGAACAGATTGTCGATCATCTGGCGGGTGCGCATATGTGCTTTATCACGGCCGGTATGGGCGGTGGCACCGGGACGGGCGCCGCGCCGATTATCGCGCAAGCGGCCCGCGAAATGGGTGTTCTGACCGTTGGTGTGGTGACAAAACCATTCCAGTTCGAAGGCGCAAAGCGGATGAAACAGGCCGAAGAGGGCGTTGAAGCCCTGCAAAAGGTCGTCGACACGCTGATCATCATTCCAAACCAGAACCTGTTCCGGCTGGCCAACGAGAATACCACCTTTACCGAGGCCTTCGCGCTTGCTGATGATGTGCTTTATCAAGGCGTCAAAGGCGTGACTGATCTGATGGTCCGTCCGGGCCTGATCAACCTCGACTTTGCCGATGTCCGCGCCGTGATGGACGAGATGGGCAAGGCCATGATGGGCACCGGCGAGGCGGATGGCGAAAACCGCGCCATTCAGGCGGCCGAGAAAGCCATCGCCAACCCACTTCTGGACGAAATTTCGCTGGAAGGCGCAAAGGGCGTTTTGATCAATATTACAGGCGGTTACGACCTGACCTTGTTCGAACTGGACGAGGCGGCGAACAAGATCCGCGAAAAGGTCGATTCCGAGGCGAACATCATTGTTGGCTCGACCTTGGATACGGGTATGGAAGGCCGGATGCGCGTATCGGTTGTTGCCACAGGCATCGACGCTGTTGTCAGCAATGCCGACACGCCACTGCCGCGCCGGTCAATGGCCGCGCCGCTGGCAGCGCCTGTCGCAGCCGCACCCGAAGCGCCTGCACCAGTCGCCGAACCAGAGCCGGCCCCCGCGCCAGCCGCAGCCGTGGCAGAGGCCCCGGTTGTTCAGGAACAGCCAAGCTTTGCAGAGCTTGACGTGCCACAAGCTGCGCCAGCGCCGACACCACAGCCTGCAGCATTTCAGCCGCAACCAGAACCGCAGCCACAGGTGGCCGAAGTCCCCCAGCAAGCCGCCGCAGATGATCTGCCCCCGCCGGCCTACACACCACGACCAGAGCCGACATTGACAGAAGCTGACACCTTCGTGGCCCCGCAGCAGCCCCGCGCACCGGGGACACCAACCCCCGAAGCAATGGCGCGCCTGCAGGCCGCTGTCGCCCGCGCACCAGGCCGTGCGGCTGCTGCCCAGCCGCAACAGGCGGCCCCTGCATCGGATGCAGACAAGCCCCGGTTCGGGATCAATTCCCTGATCAACCGCATGACAGGGGCACAAGCCGAAGCTGCCCCGCAGCAACAGGCCCGTCAGCAGCCCCAGGTGACCGCGATTCATCAAGAACCCGAAGCTGCGGAAGATCAGGAGCGGATCGAAATTCCGGCTTTCCTGCGCCGTCAGGCCAACTAGGATGTGAAATATTACGCAAGTGTTTCACGTTTGTGAGGCAAGATAGGCCACCCACAGGGTGGCCTTTTTCGTTTGGAATCAATGGCTTTCTGCAGGTGCCATATTGCAGACGCAAAATAGCCTCGGCATGTTTCAGACCGTTGTAAAGAGTGAGTTGAGAACGTGCCTGACAGCCTTTAGGTCTCGGCCACCACTCATGAATACCGGGGCAAGGATCGCATTCCGTGCAAACAACACTGAAAAAGACAACCACGTTTGTTGGCGTTGGCCTCCACTCAGGCGCGCCTGTGCGTATGGTGCTGCGTCCTGCGGCGGCGGGTACGGGTATTGTGTTCCGGCGGGTGGATCTGACGGGTTTGCCCGTGCTGAAAGCGTCGTGGGATCAGGTGATTGTCTCGCCCCTGAATACCCGTCTGACAAATGATGACGGCGTGACCGTTTCGACCATTGAACATATCATGGCGGCCCTTGCGGGATGTGGCGTGCATAACGTGTCGATTGATATCGACGGCCCCGAAGTGCCGATCCTTGATGGCAGCGCAGCCGTTTTTGTGCGGGGTCTGATCAAGGCCGGGCTGACGCGCCTGTCCGCACCGCTGCGGGCGATAGAGATCGTCAAAGAGATTGCTGTTGTTGACGGGGCAAGCTTTGCGCGCCTGTCGCCAGCGACCAGCCTGCAAATCGACTTTGAGATCGACTTTGCGGATGCCGCAATCGGCCATCAGCACAAGACGCTGAACATGGCCAATGGCAGCTTTGTGCGCGAGCTTTGTGACAGCCGGACATTCTGCCGGGCGGCTGATGTGGCGGCGATGCATGCCAATGGATTGGCCTTGGGCGGATCCATCGACAATGCGGTTGTGGTGGATGGTGACAAGGTGCTGACACCGGGCGGGCTGCGGCATGCCGATGAGGCCGTGCGCCACAAGATGCTGGATGCGCTTGGTGATCTCTACACCGCGGGCGCGCCGATTCTGGGGCGTTATACCGGTGTCCGCGCAGGCCACGCGATGACGAACAAGCTGTTGCGCGCCTTGTTTGCCGATCCGACGGCATGGCGCTGGGTCACGTGTGACGCGAAAATCGCGGCCCGTTTGCCGGGTGTTGGCGTATCGCCTGCCGATCTTGACGCCGTTGCCTAACGGGTTGACCGCGCAGAGTTGATCGCGCAAGCGCGCAAAAGGCGTTTTGCCCCCGATTTTTCTATGCTAGATGTGTGCGTAACCAAGGGCCAATGCGCCCACAATTCGAGCGACCACAGGTTAGGAATACGAGAAATGTCGGGCAGCAGGGACAGCATCGGGCGTCGCATGGGCGCAGTTGTGGCACTTGCGTTCCTTTTGGGCTGTGGCAGTGCGAATGAAACCCCGCTCGAGGATTTGACCGCCCAGCAGATTTTTGAACGCGGCGAGCGGCAGCTGGAACAGGGCAGTGCCGATGACGCGGCCTTTACCTTCGGCGAGATTGAGCGCTTGTACCCGTATTCAGAGTTCGCCCAGCGGGCGCTGATCATGCAGGCCTTTTCCTATCACCGCGACGAAGACTATCCAAACAGCCGGGCATCGGCCCAACGCTTTCTGGATTTCTATCCCGCCGAGGCAGACGCCCCTTATGCCGCATATCTTCTGGCATTGTCCTACTACGATCAGATCGACGAGATCGGTCGCGATCAGGGTCTGACCTTTCAGGCGCTGCAAGCGCTGCGGACGGTCATCGAAGTCTATCCCGAAAGCGAATATGCCCGGACGTCGGTGCTGAAATTTGACCTGGCCTTTGATCATCTTGCGGCCAAGGAAATGGAAATCGGGCGCTACTACCTTAAGCGCGGGCATTACGCGGCTGCGGCAAACCGCTTCCGTACCGTGGTTGAGGATTTTCAGACCACGACCCAGACGCCCGAAGCCCTGCATCGGCTAGTCGAGACATATCTCGCCCTTGGCCTGCTGGAAGAAGCGCAAAGCGCGGGGGCCATCCTTGGGTTCAATTATCGGTCCAGCCAATGGTACGAATCCAGTTTTGCGTTGTTGAACGGGCGCGGCCTTCCGGCGGCGGCGCGCGGTGATAACTGGCTGGCATCGATTTATCGACAGGTGGTGCGCGGTGAGTGGCTCTAAGCACGGGCCCCTCGCAACTGGCCTGCAGGCCTGCTGATGCTGCGCGGTCTTGATATTCGCGACATGCTGATCATCGACCGGCTGGAATTGACGTTCCAGCCCGGCCTGAATGTGCTGACCGGCGAAACAGGTGCCGGAAAATCCATTCTGCTGGATGCGTTGGGCTTTGTGCTGGGATGGCGCGGACGTGCCGAACTGGTGCGCCAGGGTGCGCAGCAAGGCGAGGTGACCGCGTGGTTTGACCTGCCGGCCGGGCACTCGGCCCGGGCCATTCTGGAAGACGCGGGTATCGAGGCCGAAGAGGAGTTGATCCTGCGGCGCGTCAATACCAGCGACGGCCGCAAGACCGCTTGGGTGAATGACAGGCGGGTCAGCGGCGAGGTGTTGCGTCGTCTGTCAGATACACTGATCGAACTGCATGGGCAGCATGATGACCGCGGCTTGCTGAACCCGCGCGGGCATCGCCAGATGCTGGACGCTTACGCAGGCCATGATGATGTCTTGCAAAAGGTGGGCGGCGCCTGGCGTGCATTATCGGCCGCACAGCAAGCCTTGCAGGAGGCGGAGGCAAAGGTTGCCGAGGTGCGGACCGAAGAAGCGTTTTTGCGCCATGCGGTCGACGAGTTGGATGCGTTGGCGCCGGAACCGGGCGAAGAAGCCACGCTGGATACCCAGCGCCGTTTGATGCAGGGCGCGGAGAAAATCCGCGCCGATATCGACCGGGCCGCCGAAGCGCTGGGACTGCAGGGTGCCGAAGGGCTGATCACGGATGCGTTTCGCTGGCTGCAGGGCGTCGCAGATCGCGCGGAAAGCCAGCTTGATGCGCCGCTTGACGCGTTAGAGCGGGTGATGCTTGCGATGGACGAAGCGCAAGACGGTGTTGCCCGTTGTCGCGACGCATTGACGTTCAACCCATCCGAGCTGGAAACGGTCGAAGAGCGTCTGTTCGCGATCCGCGGTCTGGCGCGCAAGCATGACGTCTTGCCCGACGATCTGAGTGCGTTTGCGGATGAGCTGCGCGATAGGCTTGCGGTGCTTGATAACAGCACCGGTGCCTTGGATGGGTTGCGCGATGCGGTCCAGCAAAGGCAGGGCGAATATGACAGCGCGGCGCAGGTGCTGAGCCAACGCCGTCAGGCGGCGGCCAAGGCATTGGATAAGGCGATGGCATCCGAATTGGCGCCGCTCAAAATGGAACGCGCTGTGTTCGCGACGATCTGCACATCGGCGCCCCCTGGTCCCGGCGGCATGGATGAGGTGGCGTTTACCGTGGCCACAAACCCCGGCGCGCCGGCTGGCCCCCTGAACAAGATCGCGTCAGGCGGCGAGCTAAGCCGCTTTCTTTTGGCGCTGAAAGTTTGCCTGACCCAGGCGGGCGGTGGGATTACCATGATCTTTGACGAGATCGACCGCGGTGTGGGCGGCGCAACGGCTGCGGCAGTGGGGCGCCGGTTGGCGGATATCGCCGAGAACGGGCAGGTCCTTGTGGTAACCCATTCACCGCAGGTCGCGGCCCGCGGCGGGCATCATTGGCGGGTCGAAAAGCGTCAAAGCAAGACAGCGACCACCTCGACCGTCATAGCCTTGGACGAGGGCGACCGGATTGACGAGATCGCGCGCATGTTGTCGGGGGATACGATCACGGATGCCGCCCGGGCGGCCGCGTCAGCATTGATGAAGGCCTGATCAAAAAATAAGAGGCGATGCCGTTGTGACGCGACTATTGCCGCTTCAAACTGCACCGCCTCTGAACTTACGGGTTACCCAACCCACTCGTACCATTGTACGCTTTGGCCACTCACCTCCGCCACGCACGTCTTCAATATTTTCAGAAGGGGACGCAAACGTTCCTTTCTGTCTAACGCTGGGCAAGTTTCCGCCGAAATGTGGAACCGAACCCAAGTACTCGTTACCAACACAGGACCAAAGCGGCCCGGTACGTATGGAATATCAGTATCTACGTAGGAGTATCAACCTGTCCCAAAGTATGTCAGTTACGCTGACATAACTATTTCAGGTTGAACGGCGCCGATCTGTGATTTTGGGTACGATTCCAGAATTTCGAAATAATTTACATGCGGAAAATATAGTAAAACAAGATTTTTTGAAGCAATAACAGCCTATTCCAAGGCGATTTGTAACGTAGGGTCAATTTAACCTTTGGTCGGCTTCGCGCCATCGCGCTCGCTGCCGGATTCGCCCTATGAGTGTTTCCTGACAGATTCAGTGGGCGAAAATTTCCAAAACTATCAAAAAGTCAATCGCGCAATGTTGCAAATATGCATCGGCAATTTACCGCTTATGTCTGTTTTGGAGGCACTCTGACAAAAGTTTGCGGATCAAATCGCGCCAAGCGCGCCTCGTGGACTAGGCAAAAGAATCGCGTTTCTGGCCTTCCTTCCCGGAAATCACAACAGAATGCTGGTCTTTGCTGTCGGTGAACAACATATAGTGGTCATGGCGAAATAACACTGTATTGAGTGTGGTGTTGCGGGCAGGGTCGAAGACGAGTGTTATGGCGGCAATGTTTGACTCTATCTCAAAGTTGATTGGCAGCGTGTTTTCGGACTGGCGGATGACCTGTGTCGACGCTTTACGGGTTATTAAGACACGTGGCCCCAGCCAGATACAGTTTTGGTTCATCGCCCTTGCCATCGGCATCACCGGAGGCGTGGCAGCCGTGTTGTTCCGGCTTGGGATCGAGACCGCGCAATCATATCTTTACGGCACGGATGGTCGCGACAGTTTTGCCAGCATGGTGGCCGAACTGGCGTGGTATCAGATTCTGATTATCCCAATCATGGGTGGTTTGTGTGTCGGGGTGATCCTGACCCGGTTTACGCCGGATGGCCGCGTACGGTCTGTCGCGGATGTCATCGAAGGGGCAGCCCTGAACGAAGGTCGGGTGGAACGCAGGGCCGGTCTGGCGTCAGCGGCGGCATCGCTAATCACCTTGTCCAGCGGCGGATCAAGCGGGCGCGAGGGGCCCGTCGTCCACTTGGCAGCTGTGATTTCGACCACGGTCAGCCGGTGGATACGGGCCAACGGGATCACAGGCCGAGATCTGTTGGGATGTGGGGTGGCCGCAGCCGTATCAGCCAGCTTTAACGCCCCAATTGCCGGGGCGCTTTTCGCGCTTGAGGTTATCTTGCGCCATTTTGCCATGCATGCCTTTGCCCCGATTGTGATCGCATCCGCCGCAGGAACGGTCGTCAACCGGCTGGCCTTTGGTGACGTGACCGAATTCATGCTGGAAGGAAAGAATGCGCTGGCCTTCTACGTGGAATTGCCGGCGTTCCTGCTGCTTGGCCTGATTTGCGGGTTGGTCGCGGTCATCTTGATGAAGACCATCTTCTGGGCCGAGAATTTTGCCAGTTACATGCAAGAGAGGACGGGCCTGCCGGCCTTCCTGCGCCCAGCGGTTGCGGGTGGCTTGCTGGGCCTTTTGGCGATCTGGTTTCCACATATCATCGGCGTGGGGTACGAGACGACCTCGGCAGCCTTGACGGGCAGCCTTTTGCTGCATGAGGCGATTGTGTTTGTTGTGTTAAAGGTGATTGCCGTGGCGATCACCATGGGCGGTCGGATGGGGGGCGGCGTCTTTTCGCCCTCGCTGATGGTGGGGGCGCTGACCGGTCTCGCCTTTGGTATTATCGCCACGGCTGTGTTTCCGACGGTTTCCGGCGAGGGGACGCTTTATGCGCTGGCCGGCATGGGTGCGGTTGCGGCGGCCGTGCTGGGGGCGCCCATATCAACAACATTGATTGTGTTCGAACTGACAGGCGACTGGCAAACCGGTCTTGCGGTCATGGTGTCTGTTTCGCTGTCCACAGCGCTGTCATCGCGTCTGGTGGACCGGTCATTTTTCCTGACACAGTTGGAACGGCGCAACGTGCATCTGGCGGCCGGACCGCAATCCTACCTGCTTGCGACCTTCCGGGTCTCGACAGTGATGCGCGACAAGGACGCACCAAATGCCGCCGCTGCTGATGCCTGTTGGGACCTGATCGCCGAGGGCACCTATATTGATGGCAATGCTACGTTGGAACAGGCCATGCCGCTGTTTGAGCAGTCAGGGTACAGCTTTGTTCCGGTTGTGACCCTGGCGGGCGAAAACGCACCGCCCGAATTGTGGGGGGCGCTGTTTCAGGTCGATGCGTTGAAGGCAATGAACAAGGCGCTGGCCGATACGGCGGCCGAGGAACATTCCTGACAGGGTGGGGCTAGATTTTCTCGACCGCGACCTTTGAGGGATAGAAGGCCAGATAATCCTTGATCTCAGCGACAGCCGCGATCGGGTCTTCGTAGGACCATACCGCATCCGCAATCGGGCCGCTTTTGGCGACGATGGAATAGTAGCTGGCCTTGCCTTTGAACGGGCAGGTGGATGTTGTCTCGCTCGGTTCCAGAAAGGCCATCGCGATGTCAGCACGTGGGAAATAGATCACGGGCGGATAATCCCCTTCGGTCAGTTCCAGCGCATTGGTGCTTTCCCCAAGGACAGCGCCGCCGGCGCGGACTGACCATGTCCCGGTTGCGGGGCGAATTTTGATCTCATTGGCCATTGTGATGTCCTTTCAATATTCCATCCGGGCGCAACCCTAGTCGCAGAAGATGGCAGTTTTTCGTCAAAGTGGGGCGCAGGCCTGCCGCAACCAACTTTCCGTTGGCTGATCCAGCCGCCCGGCCAGAAGCGCGACCGTATCGGCATGATAGCGATCAATCCAGTCCCGTTCTGCATTGCCGAGAAGATTGACGTCGATCAGCCGCCTGTCGAACGGCACATATGTCAGTGTTTCGAACGACAGCATCTTGCGCCCGTCATCGCCCGGGATCGGCGTGGCCTTGCGCGCGACGATGAGGTTTTCGATGCGGATCCCAAAGGCGCCCTCGCGGTAATATCCCGGCTCGTTGGACAGGATCATGCCTTCCTCAATCGCCACCTGTGACCGGCGCGACAGGTTTTGCGGCCCTTCATGCACGCTAAGATAACTGCCAACCCCATGCCCGGTGCCGTGATCATAGTCCATGCCGACCATCCACAGCGGAGCACGCGCCAAGGCATCCAAATGCTGCCCGCCAACCCCGGTAGGAAATTGGATGCGGCTAATCGCGATCATGCCTTGCAGGACGTGGGTGTAACACTGCCTGTGCTCATCGCCCGGCGTTCCGATGGCGATGGTGCGTGTAATGTCTGTGGTCCCGTCCACATATTGCCCGCCGCTATCGACAAGCAGCAGATTATCCTGATCCAGCTTGCGATTGGTGTCGTCGGTGACCCGGTAATGCACGATGGCCCCATTTGGCCCTGCGCCACTGATTGTTTCAAAGCTGATATCGCGCAGCATGTTGGTGTCGCGCCGGAACCCTTCAAGGGCTTTGACAACGTCGATCTCGGTCAGTTTGCCGCTTGGGGCTTCGGCATCCAGCCATGCCAGAAACCGGACCATGGCGACCGCGTCGCGTTCATGGGCGGCCTTGGCGCCGGCGATCTCTGCTGTGTTTTTCCTCGCTTTCGGAAGGACGCAAGGGTCACGCTTTTCGATGATGTCGAGGCCGGCCGCATGCAATGTCCGCAGGATCAGGTGCGGGCAGCTTTGCGGATCAATCCGAACCGGTCCCGGCAGTGCTGCAACCCCGTCGATGAATGTATCCACGTCATGAACGGTCACATCAGGTCCCAGATGTGCTGCGATGTCGCGGGTCTTGGATGGTGCGGCGAATAGATCGACATGGCCGTTTTCAAACAGGATGGCGAAGGCCTGTGGCACAGGGTTTCGTTCAATATCGGTGCCGCGGATATTCAGCAGCCACGCGATGCTGTCTGGCAATGTCAGAATAGCTGCAGCAGCGCCCAGATCTGCGGCAAGGCGGGCGCGCTTGTCGGCATGACTTTCGCCTGCATGTTCCAGCGGGTGGGCCGCAAAGGGTTCGGCTGGGGGGGCAGGTTGATCATCCCAGATCTGATCCACCAGATTGCTCAGCGGTTTGAGGGTCGCCTGATCCAGCGCTTTTTGCAGGCGCCGGATTTCCTGCGCCGTATGAAGCCACGGATCATAGCCGATGATCCCGCCATCAGGCAGGTGCGCGTTCAGCCAGCCCGCAAGCTGCGTTTCCGGCCAATGAACAGGTGTGAAATCCTCTGCGACCTGTGCGCGAACCTGCACCCGGTAGCGCCCATCAATGAAGATACCGGCCCTGTCATGCAGCACAGCGCAAAACCCGGCCGAGCCGGAAAAGCCGGTCAACCATTCCAGCCGGGCATCGCGAGGCGCAACATATTCGCCCTGATGCGCA
This sequence comes from Yoonia sp. SS1-5, assembly GCF_038443705.2. Lineage (NCBI taxonomy): Bacteria > Pseudomonadati > Pseudomonadota > Alphaproteobacteria > Rhodobacterales > Paracoccaceae > Yoonia > Yoonia rhodophyticola. The sequence continues at coordinate 4,080,287 of NZ_CP151767.2, forward strand.
TCTGCCCGGGGAACCAGAAAGCCATCCACATCACGCCTTTTCATCAGATCGCGCAGGGCTTTCAGCCGGGGTGGCCCTTGATCGGGTGAGGATGAGGCTTCAAATGTCTGAAACATATGTCTAATTCCGAAAATCAGGCGCGACGTTAGCTGGCCTTGCGCAGGCCCAGAACGCGCGCACGCTTGCGCGGATCCGTGTCAAAGAGGCTGGCCAATTGCTCCGTCATCGCCCCGGCTAGCTGTTCCACATCCGTAATGGTGACCGCACGTTCGTAATACCGTGTCACGTCATGGCCGATGCCGATGGCCACCAGTTCAACGGCCTTGCGCTTTTCAACCATACCAATGACGTCGCGCAGGTGTTTTTCCAGATAATTCGCGGGGTTAACGGACAATGTTGAATCATCGACCGGTGCGCCGTCCGAGATGACCATCAACACCTTACGCTGCTCACCGCGTGCCAACATACGCCGATGCGCCCATTCAAGCGCCTCGCCGTCGATGTTTTCCTTCAACAGGCCCTCTTTCATCATCAGACCCAGATTAGGGCGGGTCCGGCGCCATGGCGCGTCGGCTGATTTGTACACAATGTGGCGCAGATCGTTGAGTCGGCCTGGCGTTGCGGCACGCCCGTCCTGCAGCCATTTTTCCCGGCTTTGGCCGCCTTTCCACGCCTTGGTGGTAAAGCCAAGGATTTCCACCTTCACATCACATCGTTCGAGGGTGCGGGCCATGACATCGGCACAGATTGCCGCGATAGAGATCGGGCGGCCCCGCATTGATCCCGAATTGTCCAGAAGCAGGGTCACAACCGTGTCCCGGAACTCGGTATCCTTTTCGACCTTGAAGGAAAGCGGAGTCGTGGGTGAGGCGACGATGCGGGCCAGACGACCAGCATCCAGAATGCCCTCTTCGCGGTCAAACTCCCACGACCTGTTCTGCTGGGCCTGCAGGCGGCGCTGCAATTTGTTGGCAAGGCGCGATACCGCCCCTTTCAGCGGTTCGAGTTGCTGATCCAGATAGGCGCGCAGGCGTTCCAGTTCGACCGGTTCGGCCAAATCCTCGGCCCCGATTTCCTCGTCAAATTCGGTGGTGGCGACCTTGTAGTCGGGATCGGCGTCCGAAATGGGTTGCGGGGCAGGCGGCTCCAACGGGGCCTCGCCCTCGGGCATTTCGGTTTCTTCGCCCATTTCGGCGTCAGCCTGATCATCCATGCTGACCTCGGCCTGGGACGCATCCTGCTGTTCTTCCTGGCTTTGCTCGGGTGAGGCTTCGGCGTCTTCGCCCTCGCTATCATCATCACCGGTGCTGTCGGGCTCGTCCTCTTGATCGTCGGTGCCGTCTTCGGCCTCGTCTTCCTGATCATCATCGAGGCTGTCAGGGTCGTCACCCAATTGGTCGCCATAGCCCATGTCGCTGATCAGTTGGCGCGCAAATTTCGCAAAGGCCTGTTGGTCATTCAAAGTGTCCGACAGGCTTTCAAGCGTGCCGCCGCAATGGTCCTCGATAAAGCCGCGCCACAGCTCCATCACGTTATCGGCCCCTTTGGGCATGTCGCGGCCCGTTGCCAGATGGCGGATCAGATAGCCTGCGGCCACGGATAGCGGCGCGTCGGCTGCCTGCGTGATCTGGTCATAGCCCTTGCGCATCGCCTCGTTACCGATCTTGGCGTCAATGTTGCCGGCGGTGCCGGGCATATATTGCGCGCCGACGGCCTCAATCCGGGCGGCTTCCATCGCCTCGTAAAGGTCTTGCGCCATTTGCCCCTGCGGCATGTAGCGGGCAGCGACTTTTGGGTCGTGAAACTTGTGGCGCAGGGCAAATGCGTCGGCGGTCCCGCGGGCCAGCAACACCTCGTCCTTGGTCATCCGGCGACTGACCTGCGGCAGACGGATGGTGTCGGCGGTCTGACCCGCCGGATCAACCGAATAGGTGACGGCCAGTTCCGGGTCGTCAGCCATGACCTTGGTGGCTTCGGCCAAGGCTTTCTTGAACGGATCAGCAGGGTTATCGGTAGGTTTGCTCATGGTGGCGCGTCCGGGCGTGGTTTCGCGGCCAAACTAAAGGGCAGGTGAGGCAATGACCAGACCGATCAGGGCATCTGCGTCAATCAAGCGGCCAGTCCGCGCGGATCGTATCGCAGATTTCAGGCAAGCTATCTGCATAGCTTAGATTTTCGAGCGGATAGGCCCCGGGTGCCAGACGTCCGGATTGCTCAAACACCCTGTCATCATCCCGTTCCGCACCTGTCGCCGGATCAATCTGCGGCGGCGTACCTGTCACAACATAGCGCCCGTTCAGAAGATTGACATCGCAAGAGAATGTACTGTTGTCGATCCGGTCATATGTCGAAAACGTTTCGCCCGCGACCAGCAGCGTTTTATCACGTGCAGCGATTGTTATCGCATGCTCCCAAGGTTCGCGGCCGGATCCGGTTTGCATCGCGGTGATCCGCAGGGACCCGTTTTCCAAAGCTTCAAGGATTGGCAGGTCGCCAAATAGGCCACCGGTCCATACGGCCCCCGGGACAACCATCAATGCGGATTTCTGGTCGTTTAGGACATGCGGAAAGATATACAGATCGACGGTGCCGATATCGCGCTGGCTGGCAATCAACATGACCCGTTCGCACCCCAGATCGGGCGTCAGATCAATGCAAAGCATATCAATGACATGCCCCAGGATAGACGTCGGGTGGGGCGTCTGCGCAAGCGTGGCGGACGGGACGAAGACCGTCACCAAATAAGCAAGATATGCCGCGCCTGCGCCTTGTATTCTCATGATCATTTCATCCCGCGCTGTCTGGTATCGGTAGCCAACACAGTAGGCGCGTGGACGCCGTGATCAACTCAAAAGGAAAGCGGTGCAGTCGCGGGTCAGCCGGTCTGCGGTTTGGGTGGCCCACGCCGCATCCGCGGGGTCGTCATTGAACGTCGCACGGGTCAGCAGCGCCGATTGCGCCAGCTTCGCCGAGATGCGCCAATGCAAAACCTCGCGCCCCATGTCTTCGGGCATGACCGCTTCGATCAACTGCAGAACGGTTGCCCGCTGTGCCTTGGTGCGTTCTGATGCAACCCCGTCAAACATCCATTGATATTCCATCACCGCCGATAACCGCCCCGCACAGGCCGCAAAAGTCTGCAATTGCTGGTGTTCCGTCGCGCGGGCAGGGCCTGCCAACACCGCGGTGGTGAGCGTCAAAATCAAACCAAGAGTTCGCATACCGCACATCATACGAACATGCTGGTAAAGAAATGGCTCAAAAATAAGGCGTTCTGAAAACTTTCTTTATAACCTGTTGCGGCTATGCGTTGTTTGACCGCCGCACTGGTCGCCGATGATCATGCAAATCAAGCGGAACGGTCGCACATTCTTGGGCAACTCACAGGATAGCGGTATCGCGACAGATCCCGCTGACGGGAGGGTCGAAAGATCGTGACATGATCGCGTGTCAGCTAGCCTAGGCTGAGGCTCGCCGCACTTTCCGGCAATTCCTCGTCAAAGCAGCGCTGGTAGAACTCCGCAACTGTCTGACGCTCCAGCTCGTCACATTTGTTCAGGAAGGACAAGCGGAACGCATAACCGACATCATTGAAGATCCGCGCGTTTTCGGCCCAGGACAGCACCGTCCGGGGTGACATTACCGTGCTAAGGTCGCCATTCATGAATGCCGTCCGGGTCAGATCGGCCACTGTGACCATCTGGCTGATGATCTTGCGACCGGTTTCGGTGTTGAAATGCGGTGACTTGGACAGGATGATCGCGGCCTCGGCATCGTGGCTGAGATAGTTCAGCGTTGCCACAAGCGACCACCGGTCCATCTGGGCCTGGTTGATCTGCTGGGTGCCGTGGTAGAGACCCGTCGTGTCGCCCAGACCCACAGTGTTGGCTGTGGCAAACAAGCGGAAGTATGGGTTGGGCGTGATAATCTCGTTCTGATCCATCAGGGTTAGTTTGCCGTCTGTTTCCAGCACCCGCTGGATCACGAACATCACGTCGGCCCGGCCCGCATCGTATTCGTCAAAGACGATGGCAACCGGGTTGCGCAATGCCCATGGCAGAATGCCTTCGTGAAATTCGGTCACCTGCACCCCGTCGCGCAGCTTGATCGCGTCCTTGCCGATCAGGTCAATCCGGCTGATGTGGCTATCAAGGTTGACCCGTACAGCAGGCCAGTTCAGGCGGGCGGCGACCTGTTCGATATGGGTCGATTTCCCCGTCCCGTGATACCCTTGGATCATCACGCGCCGATTGTATCCAAAACCTGCCAGGATGGCCAAGGTCGTGTCCGGATCAAACTTGTAGGTGCTGTCGATTTCCGGCACGCGGTCCGACCGCTCTGCAAAGCCTTTGATTTTCATCTCGCTGTCGATGCCGAAAACCTCGCGGACAGAGATTTCTTCGGTGGGCTTTGCTTGCATATCGGTTGTGCCGTCGGCCATCTTTCAAACGCCTCTATTGATCACCTATCTATGCGGCACGGCATGCCCGATTATGGCAGGTGCCGCAAGTGGTCCGACAGGCGTTTTTGTCGCACAGGTCGTCAGGGGGATGGGGGCGGCCGCTCGGGGATCTTACCAACGCTATATGGCATTCACGTCAAAGTGCATGGTCTGAAACAGGGTGATCGCGTATCGTCGCAGGAGTTTTCGGAGACCAGTTATGCATCGTCGTCAGTTTATCATTGCCAGCCTGTGCGCATCAGCGACACCATTGGCCCTGCAGGCCGGGACGGATTTCGAAGTGACCCGGACGGATGCAGGATGGCGCGCAATGCTGACCGATCTGGAATACCGTGTCATGCGGCAGGAAGGGACAGAGCGGTCCGGCACCAGCCCACTGGACAAGAATTATGCCGCGGGCATCTATCATTGCCGCGGATGCGACCTGCCGCTTTATCCATCCTCGACAAAATATGACAGCCGCACGGGCTGGCCCAGCTTTTATGCCAGTTTCAAGGACGCCATCGGCACCAAGCTTGATCGCAAACTTCTGGCCGTGCGCACCGAAGTCCATTGTCGGCGCTGTGGCAGTCACCTGGGGCATATCTTTGCGGATGGGCCCCCACCGACAGGTCAGCGGCATTGCCTGAATGGTGTCAGCCTGGTGTTTCGGGCAGCCTGATCACGCCGTCCGCACAGTGCGGCCTTATTTTGGACAGATTCGCGATTTTGGCCCCGTTGTCGCTCAACCCTTAAGTGTGATCGTCTGCGATCTGATAACAGTTCTGACCGGGTCGTGTAACTGTCGCGATGCCGCTGATAAACATAGCCTGACCCGCGTTCACTTTGGGTTCAAAAATATCAAGCATTTCTAGGGGGTTGGGTCCAGTAGGCGGTTTTTTGCCAAAAAACCATTGTTCGAACCGGCGGAATATGGCAAAAAATGGACTTACAAATGAAAGCTGCTGTGCCAATCGGCACATATCTTCGCACCAAATTCTGCAAGATTGCAGTTGTCATTATGTTAGGAGGTAAGCGCAATGTTAGCGCGTCTTTTCAAAGGTCTGCATTTAAGCCGGGGTCATAAATACCTGGCACTTGCTTTTGCGGCTGTCATCGCTGTTGCATCAGGAATTACCCTGGTTCTGATGACCGCTATCGAAGGCGAAAATGCCATTCCGGCAGTGTCCACAGGAAATGATCTTTGGATCATTGTGGCTGGCGGTGTGGCGTCCGGTGTCGCGTTGTTTCTGACGCGGAACTGGATGGGTGGGGCTGGTGCGCTTGGCATCGCTCGGGCTGGACTTGCTGGTGTTCTGATCGCGCTGGTCGCGGCATTGATCGCTGGCACGCTTGTGTCGCCTGTCTACGGCACATTGGTGGGGCCATTTGTGCTCGTCGCCGAGTTTGTTGCAAAGCCCTGGCTTGGTGTCGGATGGTTTGCCATTATCTATATCGCGCATTCGTTGATGATGATGTGGCGGGCCGAACAACAATCCGGACCAGTAACTTACGACCCGCGTGCGGTGTCGCAGTTAAGTCAGCTGTCCCAGGCAAACCTGTATCGCAGGTAGCCATGCGGTAGGGCGTATCAAAGAAACTGAAAAGGGCCCGCAAAGCCGGGCCCTTTTTTGCTTTTGCGGAGCTGTTTGGGCCCTGATCCTAGTCCTTTTCGCGGAAATTCCGGCTGACCTTGATCTGATCCCAGGCCCAGACGACTTCGGATAATTGTTCTTCCTGGCTACGATCCCCGCCATTCATATCCGGGTGAAGCACTTTGATCAGCGCCTTGTAGGCTTTGCGGATCTCCGGCTTGGACCAGTTGTCCTTTGCCTCGAGTATCTCGATCGCGCGGCGTTCTGTTGGTGGCAAACGACGCCCGGATGCGGCACCGCGCCCAGGGTTGCGGGTGGCGTTGGCGCCAAGCACCTGATGCGGGTCATCCACGCCCAGCCGGGCCCAGGCCCGCTCTTCCACGGTGCGCTTGAACGGCTTTGTCGGACGCTCCCACACGCGGTCCTGTTCCATCTGCGCGGCAAGCTCGGCCTCGGATGTGGTATCGAAGAAATTCCACTTTAGATTGTATTCGCGGACATGCTCCTGGCAGAACCAAAAGAAGTCATCGAGGATATCAGGGGATTTTGGCGCCCGGTATTTCCCGGATTCCTGACAACCCTCGTGGTCACAGACCCGCGTCGATGTCTCGGATGCACCTGACATACCCCTGCGCCCGCGCGGGTTCTTTTTCTTTGAACTCGACACTGACATGTCAAAACCAAAGGGGTCATCTTTTTTCATTCTGCGTCATCCCTTTCCGACTCGAGCAACACACTTTAAACCGCTCGCCGAGAGATTGAAGAGGGCAGAGCAAAATAAATGGCGCTAGAGACCGAAATTCGCGCAGCATTGGAGACGCTTTCTCCTACTGCACTGAAAATAATCAATGAAAGTTCACAGCACCAGGGTCACGCCGGCGATGATGGCTCGGGCGAGAGCCATTGGCGGGTTGTCATCACTGCGGCGCAATTTGCCGATATGTCACGCATTGCCCGGCACAGAGCCATACATGCAGCACTTGGCCCCGACCTTATCGGGCGCATTCACGCATTGGCGATAGATATCGAGACTTAGCCCAGTGCGCGCCGCTATTCGGCGGCGACGTCGGACGTGGGGCGTTTGTCAGGCGATTTCTCTGTGGGGACCCGCAATTCCAAGGTTGGCGTATTGCCGACCACGGGTTCTTCGCTGATGGCTGTCAGCCGCGGTTCGCGCCGCTCGAAAATTGTCTCGTCGGGCATCAGTTCGGCAACGGGCGTTTCGACGGCTGCGGCCGCGGTCTTGGCGCGCCGAAACACAAGCATGTTCTGAAATACCGTGGTTTTGCTCATGAAGCCTTCGCGCTGCTCGGCGGGCAGGGTGTCGGTGCGCTGGTATTCCCAACCATCGGCTGCCAGTTCGTTCATGACGGTCGCAAGCGCATGGGCAAACCGGTCTTCGGGCGTCTTGACGCCCTTCGCTTTCAGCCCACGCGTTGGCGCGGGAACAACCTTATACTCATATGACATCACCAGACCCCTGAATTCCACTTGGGTGGATATATCAAGAAGCGCCCGCAATTCCAACGATTCGGGTTATCAAAGGGTTAACAGCCGCAATGAACGTGTCTTTGCGGCCCGGCTGTCGCGATTTCAAATGCTGGCTGCTAAAGCCCCAACTTGGCCGCGACCAACTGATTGACCGCCGCCGGGTTCGCCTTGCCACCGGTGGCTTTCATGACCTGCCCGACAAACCAGCCTGCCAGTTTTGGGTTTTGCTTGGCCTTTTCAACCTGCGCCGGGTTGGCGGCGATGATCTCGTCCACGGCGGCTTCGATTGCGCCGGTATCGGTGACCTGCTTCATCCCCTCCGTCTCGACGATTTCGGTCGGATCACGGTCGGATGTATAGGCGATATCAAAGACTTCCTTGGCGATCTTGCCGGAAATGTCGCCCGATTTGATCAGGTCGATGATCTGTCCCAACCGGTCGGCGGATATGGGGCTGTCATTGATATCCGTGTCGTCCTTTTTCAGCCGCCCAAACAGCTCGTTGATGACCCAGTTGGCCGCCAGTTTGCCGTCACGCCCATCGGCAACCTTTTCAAAGAAGGCCGCGTTCTCGGCCTCGGCGGTCAGCACAGAGGCGTCATAGTCCGATAGGCCAAAATCACCGATAAAGCGGGCCTTCTTGGCGTCCGGCAATTCGGGCAGCTGGGCTGCCAGATCATCGACCCAGCCCTGCTCGATTTCGAGCGGCAGAAGATCCGGATCCGGGAAATACCGGTAGTCATGCGCCTCTTCCTTGGACCGCATCGACCGGGTTTCGTTCTTGTCGGGATCATAAAGCCGGGTTTCCTGAACGACTTCCTGCCCATCCTCGACCAATGCGATCTGGCGGCGGGCCTCGACCTCGATCGCCATCTGGATGAACCGCATGGAGTTCATGTTCTTGATCTCGCAGCGCGTGCCGAGATGGCTGAAATCCTGCGTTTCCTGGTATTTTTCATAAGCGCCGGGCGTGCAGATCGAAACGTTCACATCCGCCCGCATATTGCCGTTTTGCATGTTGCCATCGCAGGTGCCCAGATAGCGCAGGATCTGCCGCAGTTTACTGACATAGGCGGCGGCCTCTTCCGGCCCGCGGATATCGGGGCGGCTGACGATTTCCATCAATGCGACACCGGTCCGGTTAAGATCGACAAAGGACATGCTGGGGTCCATGTCGTGAATGGATTTGCCCGCATCCTGTTCGAGGTGAATGCGCTCGATACGTACCGTGCGCGCAAGCCCGTTGCCCATTTCCACCAGAACTTCGCCTTCGCCCACAATCGGGTGATAGAGCTGGCTGATCTGATAGCCCTGCGGCAGGTCTGGGTAAAAGTAGTTCTTGCGGTCAAAGGCGGATGTCAGGTTGATTTCGGCGTTCAGGCCCAACCCCGTCCGGACCGCCTGCGCCACGCATTCTTCGTTGATCACAGGCAGCATGCCGGGCATGCCCGCATCCACAAAGGCCACATTGCTGTTGGGTTCCGCCCCGAACAGGGTCGATGCCCCTGAAAACAGCTTTGCATTTGTTGCGACCTGCGCGTGGACTTCCAGCCCGATCACCAATTCCCAATCCTGCTTGGCCCCGGCAATCACCTTGGGGGCAGGGGCGTCATAGGTCAGGTCAAGCATGGGCGCATCCTTTGGCTGGCGTTCGGGGGTTGTCTAAGTCCTCTGCCCGTCGGCATCAAGACATGAACCCACCCAGAACAGGCTTGCATGATCTGCCAGTTGCGGTGCAGATTGCCGGCCATGACATTGATCAGAACCATCATGGGGGTGATGGCCGGTCTGATGCTGGCGCTGCCTGCCACGGCACAGACATCCGATATCCGCCCACTATCGCGCGCCGATGCCATTTCGGCGAAACTGGCAAGCGTCCGCCCTGCGGCGCGCCCTTTGCATATGATCCGCTATCCGGTCGAGATTGAAACCCGCGCGCCTGATGTGCGCCCCGTGGCGCGCGCGCCGTTTCTGCCCCGGGCCCGGTGGGATTTCAAACGCGGCGGCCGGGTCTGGACCCGTGCGGCCATGTCGGCAGTTGCGGCCCATGCAGAGGTTCTGACATCGGTGGTGCCCCGCGATATTGATCGCTGGTGCCCCGCCTATGCCGCCCACGGGCCAGAGCAACGGCGCGCCTTCTGGGTGGGGATGATGTCAGCCCTGGCCAAACATGAAAGCACCTATCGTCCGACCGCTGTCGGTGGTGGCGATCTGTGGTACGGGTTGTTGCAGATCTATCCTGACACGGCCCGCCGGTATGGGTGCCGCGCCCGGACCGGTGATGCCCTCAAGAACCCCGCGGAGAACTTAAGCTGTGCGGCCCGCATCATGGCCGTGACCGTGCCGCGCGACAATGCGGTGGCAATCTATGACCGTCGCTGGCGCGGGGTGGCCGCCGATTGGGGGCCGATGACCAAACGTGCAAAGATTGCGGAAATGTCGGCCTGGACCAGTGCGCAAAGCTATTGCCAGCCGCTGGAGACGATCCGCCCCATTGCCCGCCCGGCTACGCCTGTGGTGGTTTCGACAATGACCGCGACGCCGCCACAAGATTGACATATGGCGCATCCGCACCACCCAGGGCGAGGGTGGCCTTGCGCAACATCCGGGTCGCCTCATCAGCATTCCGGGGCAAGGCCGCAGCCGAAATCGGCTCGCCCATCGTGATCTTGAACGGTTGCCGATCCTTGTTCAGCGTTTCATGAAACAAGGTGATATCGCGTAACGTGGGGTGGATAAGATCAAACAGGTAAAACAGGGCCGAATTGCGCGCCTGAATATTGACCGGGATCGCCGGTATGTCGAATTTGCGCGCCAGCATGGCCGCCGACTGCATCCAGGGTCGCTCGCATAATTGCAGACCACGTCGCTTGGCAAGCCGCCCTGATGGAAAGATCACGCCCAGCCTGCCAGCCGCAGTCGCCCGCCGCAGATAGGCCATCGTTTCGCGCGTCTTGGCATGGCTGCGTTTGTCCTCGCGCGACTCGACTGGCGCGATCATCGTCTCCATCTGCGGAAACACCCGCAGAATATCCCGATTTGCAAAGAAATACGTGTCCGGACGTCGGGCCGCGATCAGACTGTGCAGGATGATGCCATCCGCAATACCGGTCGGATGATTGGCCACGATCAATGCAGGGCCGTGGGCGGGTATATGGCCCATCCCGCTGGAGTGCACCATCCGCGCAAGTCGATTACCCATGCGCGCCATAATCGCGTCCGTCGGGGCGTCTTCCAGCGACTTTGCGATTTCCAGCGTCTTGTCATAGCCCAAAAGCCGGTGCAGGCAGCGGCGCGCAAACCGACTGCCGGGGAGGGTGCCGTAGAGCCACGGTGCGCGCTCGGCGATCAACGGGTCAATGCGATGTTCCATGGTTCTTGGATGCGCATTGCTGCGTAACGATTCCACGACAGATGCGTGACAATCGGACAAGCGGCGGCAGCTTGCGATCGCTCCCCCGATCCATGCGCAGATTTTAGCCCAGAATACGCGTGACCATTTCGGTTGTGTCGCGCGACAGGCCGGGCGTATCGGCGATCCGCTGCAGGGCTGTGCGCATCTTTGTCTGACGATTGGCGTCATACCGCTTCCATGCATCAAAGGCGGCGCTGATCCGGGCTGCTGTCTGCGGGTTCAGCGCATCCAGCTTGATCAGCCAGTCGGCAAGCAACGCATAAGACGCGCCGGTCGGGTCGTGAAACCCAGCCGCATTGGCCTTGAGCGATCCAAAGACCGCCCGGAACCGGTTGGGGTTTTTCAGATCAAAGGCCGGATGGGCGGTCAGTTTGCGCGCAGTTCCCGCCGCCTGTTCAGGGGCAGCGCAGCCAACCTGCAAACCGAACCACTTATCCATGACAAGCCGGTCCGCGTGCCATGCGGTTTCAAACGCCGCCAGCTCATCCGCCCCTTTGCCGATTTTCAAAAGGGCGGTCAGTGCGGCCTGCGATTGCGTCATGTTATCGGCTTGCGCAAATTGCAGTTGGGCCTGCTTGCCGCCATCGAGTTTGGACATCAGCGATAGCATCCGGTTGCCAAGACTGCGCCGCCCGGCGTCAGCCGCATCCGGTCGATAGGGCCCCGTCACCGTCATGTCGGCATAGATGCGCGGGCTGATATCCTGCACATGTTGGGCCAGATACAGCGTCAACGCCTCATGTGCCTGATGAATGGCGGTGGGGTCCGGGGTCACACCCGCGTCAAACAAGGCTGTCGCCGTGTCATCCTCGGACGGGAATGAAAGCACAACCGCCCGGAAAGCCGGATCCAGACTGTCATCGCGCAGAACCGCAGCCAGACCGTCCAGAAAGCTCTGATCAGGTGTGGCCTGATCGCGGGTCATGCGCACCAGCACATCCTGCGCAAGGCTGCGGCCCGCATCCCAGCGGTTAAACGGATCGGTGTCATGCGACAAAAGGAATGCGCGGGTGGCGTCGCTTTGCGTATGCTTCAGGATGACGGGCGCGGAAAAGTCGCGCAGGATCGACAGCACCGGCCTGTCCTGCAGGTCGTCAAAGGTAAAGCTTTGGCTGGCCTCTGTCATTTCCAGCAGGGTGGTTGGCACGATTTCGGTGCCGCGCTGGTCCAGCAGCCCAACCGCAATCGGCAGGACCAGCGGTTCTTTTTCCGGCTGCCCCGGCGTTGGCGGCGTTTGCTGGCTGAGATGCAATATATACGTGCCATCCTCAAAGCTTTCCGACACGCTCAGATGCGGGGTGCCTGCCTGCGCGTACCATTTGCCGAATTGGGTAAGATCACGGCCGGTCGCATCCTCGAAGACCTGCAGCCAATCCTCGATCGTGGCGGCGTCGCCATCATGTCGCGAAAAGTAGAGATCAAGCGCCTTGTCATAATTCTCCGGGCCGACAAGCCGCCGAAGCATGCCGATAATCTCGGCTCCCTTTTCGTAGACCGTGACGGTGTAGAAGTTGTTGATCTCGACAAAGCTTGCTGGCCGGACCGGGTGGGCGAGGGGGCCTGCATCTTCGCGGAACTGATGCGCGCGCAGCACGATGGCGTCGTCAATCCGTTTGACAGCCGCCCCGCGCATATCGCCGGTGAACTGCTGGTCGCGGAACACCGTCAGTCCCTCTTTCAGGCACAGCTGAAACCAGTCGCGACAGGTGATCCGGTTGCCCGTCCAGTTGTGGAAATATTCATGTGCAATGATTGCTTCGATCCGTTCGAAATTGGCATCTGTCGCTGTTTCGGGTGAAGCCAGCACCGCGGCAGAGTTGAAGATGTTCAGCCCCTTGTTTTCCATCGCTCCCATGTTGAAATCATCCACCGCAACGATATTGAAAACCGCAAGGTCGTATGCGCGCCCATAGACATCCTCGTCCCATTTCATCGACTGCTTGAGCGCCTGCATCCCGAACGCACATTTGCCTTCGTCCCCGGGGCGCACCCAGATATTCAAGGCGACCTCTTTGCCTGCCATGGTGGTGAAATGATCGGGGTGATTGACCAATTCGCCCGCGACCAGGGCAAAAAGGTAAGCGGGCTTGGGCCATGGATCATGCCATTCTGCCCACCCATCGCCTGCCTCCACAGGGTTCCCGTTTGACAGAAGAACCGGCAGGTCGCTTTCAATCCGCACGGTGAAAGTGGCCATCACGTCAGGCCGGTCCGGGTAATAGGTGATCTTGCGAAATCCCTGCGCCTCGCATTGGGTGCAATACATGCCCCCCGACATATAAAGCCCTTCAAGTGCTGTATTGGCGGACGGGTTGATCTCGACCTCGGCCTCGAAGATGAAAGGCGCGTTTGGGACCGTATGGTGCAGGCCGGTCGCGTCGATTTGCGGGTCGATGGCCGTACCATCAATCTTGGCCGCGATCAGCGTGATGTCTTCCCCATGCAGAAAAAACGCCTCGGACGCGGCATCCGGATTGGGCCGCATATGCAGTTTTGAAAAAACGCGGGTCTTTGTTTCATTCAGAACAAAGCGCAGATCAACGTGATCAACCAGATAGGCCGGCGGCGTATAGTCCTTGAGGTAGATTGTCTGCGGCGCCGCGTCTTTCATGGTGACATCCTTTGGCTGGTTGATGAAAGCGTAGTCCTGCGCGGGACCGCCCGCAATGGGCCAGGCCGGCCGATTGGCCCGGCAGCGTCCGTCATGATCATCCGTGGTCAGGGTGGATCGCGGCGCCGGCCGCGCTATCCTTGCGCCATGGGCAAGATGCGCAAGAAATCCGACCTTCCACAGAAAATCTGTGCCACATGTGGCAAGCCATTTTCGTGGCGCAAGAAATGGAAAAAGGATTGGGATCAGGTCAAATATTGTTCCGTCCGTTGCCGGTCGCAGGCCCGTCCCGATGACGGTGCAAAATTGGTCACATGATTTGACCACGGTTGTTGCCTATCGGAAACTTTTGTTCTACTCGAAGGTCGCGCAGTCGACCCTGCGCCCGCTGGAAAAAGAGGACCATCATGACCGACCGTATCGACAAACATGGGCTGAAAGTCGCCACAGAGCTTGCTGAATTTGTCGATCAACGCGCATTACCGGGGACGGGCATTGATCCCGATGCATTTTGGTCGGGTTTTGCCAATCTGATTGCCGAAATGACCCCGCGCAACAGGGCTCTGCTGGAAACCCGCGACGACATTCAGGGCCAGATTGATGCCTGGCATGTGGCCCAAAAGGGCAAGCAACGTGACCGGGTCGCCTATGAGGCGTTTTTGAAAGAGATCGGCTATCTGCTGGATGAAGTTCCGGATTTTGAGATTGAGACAGCCAATGTCGACCCGGAGATTGCGACAGTGCCTGGCCCGCAACTGGTGGTGCCCATCACCAATGCCCGATTTGCGCTGAATGCCGCCAATGCGCGCTGGGGCAGTCTATATGACGCATTTTATGGCACGGATGCGATGGGTGTGCAGCCGCCTAAGGGCGCCTATGACCGCGGACATGGTGCCCGTGTTGTTGCCCGATCACGTGTCTTCCTTGACGAGGCCTTCCCTATCGAAGGCAAAAGTCATGCAGATGTGGCCCGCTACTATGTGCATGATGGTGTGCTGCTGGTTGATGACTGCCCGCTGCGCGCGCCTGAAAAATTTGTGGGCTACCGTGGTAGCCCAAAGGCCCCTGACGCGGTTTTGCTGCGCAACAATGGCCTGCATGTCGAACTGGTATTTGATCGTGCGCATCCCATCGGCAGCCGCGATCAGGCCGGTCTGGCGGATGTCAGGCTGGAAAGTGCCGTGTCTGCCATTATGGATTGTGAAGACAGCGTCGCCTGCGTGGATGCCGAAGACAAGGTGTTGGCCTATGGCAATTGGCTGGGCCTGATGCAGGGCGATCTGACCGCCGAACTTGAGAAGGGCGGCAAGACCATCACCCGCCGGCTGGCTGACGATCTGACCTATACCGCGCCTGATGGCAATCCGCTGACCTGCAAGGGGCGCGCATTGCTGTGGATCCGCAATGTGGGTCATCTGATGACCAACCCGGCCGTTCTCGACCCCGCGGGCGAAGAGGTGTTTGAAGGCCTGATGGACGCGATGCTGACCGTCTTGATTGCGATGCATGATCTGCAGCGCGACGGCGGCAATAGCGCCCATGGCTCTGTCTACGTGGTCAAGCCAAAGATGCATGGCCCGGACGAAGTGGCCTTTACCAACGATATCTTCTGCCGTGTCGAAGATGCGCTGGGCTTGCCCCGTGACACCGTCAAGATCGGCATCATGGATGAGGAACGGCGCACCACTGTCAACCTCAAGGCCTGTATCCGCGCCGCCAAATCCCGTGTCGCCTTTATCAACACCGGCTTTCTGGATCGCACAGGCGACGAAATCCACACGTCGATGGAGGCAGGCCCGTTCAGCCGCAAGGACTATATCAAGCGCAAGCAGTGGATCAGTTCCTACGAGGATCAGAACGTTGATATCGGGCTGGAATGTGGATTTTCCGGCAGGGCCCAGATCGGCAAGGGCATGTGGGCGATGCCTGATATGATGGCCGCCATGATCGAACAGAAAATCGGCCATCCCCAATCTGGTGCGAATTGTGCCTGGGTGCCAAGCCCGACCGCCGCGACCTTGCATGCCTTGCACTACCACAAGGTTGACGTGATGGCCGTGCAGGCAGAGTTGCGCAAGGGCGGGCGCCGGGCCTATGTCTCATCCATTCTGGATATTCCGCTGGCGCAATATGAGCGTTGGACCGATGCCCAGAAAATCCGCGAGGTTGAAAACAATGCCCAGGGCATTCTGGGCTATGTCGTGCGCTGGATTGATATGGGCGTGGGCTGTTCCAAGGTGCCTGATATCAACAATGTCGGCCTGATGGAGGACCGCGCCACCTGCCGCATTTCCAGTCAGGCCCTCGCCAATTGGCTGCATCATGAGGTCGTCAGTCAGGCGGATGTGATGGAGGCCATGCAACGCATGGCGGCGGTCGTGGACCAGCAGAATGCAAGCGATCCCGCATATCGCCCGATGGCCCCTGACTACGATGGCATCGCCTTTCAGGCCGCTTGCGATCTGGTGTTCAAAGGCCGTATTCAGCCGTCAGGTTATACAGAACCTGTTCTGCACCAGCGTCGGCTGGAACTTAAGGCGCAGCGCAACTATTAGGGGGATGGATTAAAATCCATCCTACGGCCACAGTACGGGCCGCCATCCAACCCAAAAGGAGAATAACATGGCAGAGATTTCAGCCGGCAAGGCCCGCAGCATCATCCGCAAGGCCTTTGCCAAGGGCGATGAAATGGGGTTCAAGCCCCTGTCTGTCGTGGTGCTGGATGCCGGCGGTCACGTGAAGGCGTTTGAGCGTGCCGATGGTGCAGCACCCGGCCGGTTTGCGATTGCCAATGGCAAGGCGTATGGCGCGATCATGCTGGGCATGGCCGGAACCGCCCAGATGGCCCGCGCCGAACAGCAGGCCTATTTCATGGCCGCCGCAAATGGCGTTTTTGGCGGAAACGTTGTGCCTGTTCCCGGCGGCGTATTGGTGCGTGACAAGCGCGACAACGTCATCGGTGCCGTGGGCGTCACCGGGGACACGTCTGACAATGATCTGATCGCAGCGATGGCGGGGATCGAGGCCGTTGGCCTGACGGGCGAGGGATAGGCCCCGCGCACCCGGCCGTTCCTCGTCGCCTGAAATTCAGATGCCCTTAATCCGCCCGTGATAGTTTTGCCGCTGCCGGGCGCTGTGCGGGACTGACAACGCGTCTGTGCGCCTGTGGCGCTTTCCTGACGCCGCGGTTCCGGGTAGAACAGGTCGAACGTCGAAGAGGTATGGCATGGCACGGCCAGTTGTTGGCATTATTGGAAACAGCTATTTGCTGAACGATCAGTATCCCGCGCAGGCAGCTGGGACGATGAATGTGCATGCCGTTGCCGCCGTGTCGGATGCGATACCGTTCATTGTTCCAGCGGATCCGTCTCCTGCCACTATCGACGAGTTGATGGCGACCTGCGATGGGTTCCTGTTTACCGGTGGTCGCCCCAATGTGCATCCCAGTGAGTATGGCGAAGATCCAACCGACGCCCATGGCGAGTTTGACACGGATCGTGACGCATTGGTGCTGCCCTTGATCCGGGCCTGTGTCGGCCGTGGCCAACCCATTCTTGGGCTATGTCGCGGCTTTCAGGAAGTGAATGTTGCGATGGGTGGCTCGCTCTATCCTGAAATTCGCGATCTGCCGGGCCGTGACAATCATCGCATGCCCCCCGACGGCACGCTGGAAGAAAAATTCGCGTTGCGCCACGAGGTGACATTTACCGCAGGCGGCCCCTTTCACCGGCTAATGGGGGCAGAGCGTGTGATGACCAATTCCCTGCACGGGCAGGGCATCAAGACAGCTGGTCCGCGGGTTGTCGTCGATGGATTGGCCCCTGATGGCACGGCAGAGGCAATCTATATCGCAGATGCGCCCGGCTTTACCCTGTCGGTTCAGTGGCACCCGGAATGGAACGCACATATTGATCCTGTCTCCCGGCCGCTATTCGAAGCGTTTGGCGCCGCCTGTCGTGACTGGGCGGCCGGCGCGCTGCGCAAGGTCAGCTAGGGTCCTGACCCTCGCACCTCAACTTAGGATGTTTTGGCGGAACAACCGCGCATGTCGCTGCGGGGACGGTTCTGCAGTCGTATTATGATCTGGCAATCGAGCCGTTCGCGGCGGTTTCTGGTGAACCGGCCTGCCGCGCGGATGTATGGTAGCCGTCAGACAATGAAAGTAGCGCAGGTTTCGGCGGTGCCGCACTGAAACGGCGTGTGAGTTGGCAAGGGCCGCTGCCCTGCGGCGGCGATCCTCAGGACCCGCGCTTTGCCAAATCAATAAACGCCCGCAGACGACGCGGCATGTGACGTTTGCTGAGGTAGTTGATCGTGTGGCGCGGTTGGTCGGGGATCTGCCCGTCGAGAACCGATACCAACTCACCACTGGCAAGAAAGGGCTCTGCGGCTTGTGTGTAGACATAGGCGGCACCCACGCCGGCCCGCGCAAACTGCATCATCGCGTTGACGTCGTTCACCACCATGCGCCGTATTGGGTTCACGGAATACGGCCCCTCTTTCCCCCAGAACTTCCAGGGAATGATCTGATCCGCGGTGCCAAAGGCAAAATATATCCCGTCATGCGCAACAAGCGCGTCCGGAGTTTTGGGAATACCTTTCCGCGCCCAATATGCAGCCGAGCCAACAACACGCAGCTGCTGCGGGGGGCCAACGGCGATTGCGTGGGTATCAGCCTCTAGCAGATGTTCAAACCGAATTGCGGCATCAACGCCGGATGATACCAAATCCACCTTTCGGTCATCATAGATCACCTCGACATGCACATCGGGGTAGCGCGCCGCGTATTCGCAGAGCAGCTGATCAAGGAAAAACGGCCCGCTGCTGCGCGGCGCGCTTAGCTTGAGCGTCCCGCTGACGGTCTCTTGTCTTTCGTTAAGCTCGCGCAGGGCGAATTCGAGATCCTGAATTGCGGGCAGGCTTCTGTCATAAAGTTTCTGACCAGCCGTTGTCAGGGCGATCTTTCGTGTTGTGCGATCAAAAAGGCGCACGCCAAGCCGATCCTCGAAACGCTGTATGGCCTCGCTGACAGAACCCGCACCCAGTTTGAGGTTGTTGGCAGCGGCCCGAAAGCCATTGGCCCGCGCGACCTCGACAAAAATGGTCATATCACTGAGTTGATTGCGCTGCATTGTATGATTTTCCGATCAATGTGTTCGCGATTTTGCGGGTAATCGTAACGAAGTAAGGTCGCTATAGAAAGCGGCGGTCGCGCTGTCGTGAGGAAAAGTTCCCGGCTGCGGCACCGAAAAGTGACGAATTGACCAGCTGCCCCTCGCAACCAGAAAGATGCCAATATGAGCGAACAAGACAAAAAAGATGTTCAGGCCGTTATTGATACCTGGCTGCGCAGTCTGGATGCGGGTGACCTGCAAGGGATGCTGGATACATGTGATCCGACCTGCATCACCGCCAACGAAAAAACCCCGACAACCGTGGGTGTTGCGCCTATCCGCACGAAATATGAAGCCCGCATTGCGGCGGCGGATTTCAAATCCGGTTTCACGACCGAGCATATCGCAATTTATGGCGATTTCGCCGTCGTGGTCGGGTTTTTCACAGTCGAGATGACGTTCAAGGCCGATGGCAAGAAGGGTGGCGGGTCTGGCCGTTTGCTTCTGGGTTATCGCCGCCATGAGGATGGCGCGTGGAAGATGGTCGTCGATATGGACAACAATGCCTGACCCCGGAGGATCAATAGAAATGACAATGAAAATTGCAGCGAAACCGCGCGATATTGCGACTTGCGTCGCTGGCTACCTGAAAGATGGCGATCTGGAGGGGGTCGTGTCGATGTTTCATCCCGCATGTCAGATATTCTTTCCTGCCGATGCGCCGCCTTCGATAGGGCATGATGGCGCGCGCGCGGTTTTCAAGGATTTCGTCCCCATGCGCCCCACGTTGGACTCGACCGTGACCAGTGAGATCATCAATGGTGATACTGCGCTGCTGCAAGCGGATTGGCGCTTCAAGGAAGCGGATGGAAATGTGATCGCGGAAGGACAATCAACCGAGGTCGCGAAGAAACTGGCAAATGGCGGTTGGGGTTATTTTATTGACTGTCCCGACGGCCCGCCGTCGAAATAATATCTGATCATCGTTTCGGCGTCATAAGGATGGGTTGATGTGGTCCATAGCGTCGCGCCACCGCGTCAGCCCGTAAATTGCTGACTGCGCCGCAGCAGGAAATGCGCACTCTACCGATGTCGCCAAGATAAGTTTGCCGTCAGAACGGTTTGCAGTCTGAGGCCAGGTATGCAACCTCAACACTGCAAGTGACGGAGGCAGCGATGAAACGATCCCGCATCAACGAGATTATGGCCGAAGCGGACGAGATGATCCGATCCTACGGGTTCGTTCTGCCGCCATGGGCGTTTTGGACGCCTGCGGAGTTTCAGGAAAAGGCATCCGTTGCCAGCGCCGTGATTGATGCCCGCTGCGGCTGGGATATCACCGATTATGGTGCCGGTCGCTATGACGAGATGGGATTGTTTTTGTTTACCCTGCGCAATGGTCGGCTGGCCGATCTGCAGCGCGGCGGGGGCATGTGCTATGCTGAAAAGCTGCTGATCTCAAAGCAGGACCAACTGTCACCGATGCATACCCATGTCATCAAGGCCGAGGATATCATCAATCGCGGTGGCGCCACGATGGTGATCGAGCTCTACGGTTCGGACCCGGACGGAAATTTTGATGAGACCGCCGGTGGCGTGGTGATGTGCGATGGGCTCCGCCGTAGCTTCGGCCCCGGCGAAAAGCTGAAATTTGCCCCGGGTGAAAGTGTCACGCTGATGCCAGGCGATTGGCATGCGTTCTGGGGCGAGGGTGGCGATGTCCTGATCGGTGAAGTTTCCACCGTGAATGATGACGAGACGGACAATATCTTTCGCGAGCCGATTGGACGCTTCGCCAATGTTGAAGAGGATGTTGCGCCGACCCATCTGCTGGTCAGCGACTATAATGCGTGGCTGCGCCCGACGGGCTGAGTTCGCCTATTCTTAATGAGAAACCCGGACTTCAGAGCTTTAAGATTTGCTGTTTAATTCATTTAAATCAGTAATCTGTAAGGCTTTCTTGATGTTTTTTCGTCAGGTCAGCTGAACAAATCCGGATCAACGTACCACCGCGATGCCGCCCATGCGGCCCAACAGCTTTGGAATATGTTCCTTGAACCGAAAGAACCCGTGGGTGGCGTATGGCCATGCGGCGACATCGTAGGGGCGGATAATCCGCCTGATATTCTGGTCCGCCAGTGCGTCGGCCGTTGGTCCAACCGGTGGGTAAGATGTCAGGACTTGGCGCAGTCCGTGATCTTGCGCCCAGTCTGCCAGGTTTGCTGGTGCGATTTGATCCACGTGCCCCAGTGTGGCCGAAAAGCGTGTCGTACAAGCGTCCAACGCCTTGGCCACGAAGTCGGTAACGTTGGGCGCGACCTGCAAGGGGCTGCGGTGATTTGTCGTTCTGACGACCGCCGTCGCCTGCGGGGTGACCTGGTCGAGCAGCCAGCCGGGTGACAAATCTTCCTCGGTCAGGATCAATCCTGTCCGCTGGGTCGGATCAATCGGGTCGCTGACGGGAACTGCCCCTTTTTCGGGATGGGGTGGGCCGTCCAGCGGCGGGGCGAGTGTGGCAAGGCCCGTGGGCCGAAACCGCCCATTGGTGTATTTGTTTATGTTGTCGGGGCGCGCCAGATAGGTTTTGCCGCGCGTCTGCAGCCCGCCAACCCAGCGCCAGGACAGCGTGTTGGACGCCGGATCACCATCCAGCAGATGCCGCATGAAAAAATCGGCCCCAAGGGTCCAGGGCAGGCGCAAGGTGAAGATCCACATAGACGCAAACCACATGCGGGCGTGGTTGTGCAGGTATCCGGTCTCGACCAGCTCGTTGGCCCAATGGTCAAAGCAATCAATGCCGGTGGCGCCGTTGCAGGCGGCCTCCCATTCCTGACGTAGGCCGTTTTCTGTTTGAATGCGGTTCAGCGCCGCGTTCAAGTCGGATTTATATGCTGTCCAGACACCCGGCCGCATCTCTAGCCAGCCTTTCCAATAGGTGCGCCAGAAGACTTCCTGTATGAATTTTTCGGCCGCTTGTGGGCTGTGCCGGGCGGTGACGGCTGCAAGGACCTCTTCTTCGGTCAGGATGCGATGTCGGATATAGGGCGACAGACAGGACACATGCGCCCGCCCATCGTAATTTCGCCCCGTCGCGTAGGCGCGCCCGGCTTGTGGCACAAAATCCTGCAACGTTTTCAGCGCGGCGGTGTAAGTTGGATCAAACATAGCGGGGAGCTATCGCGCAACGCCCCGCTTTCAACCCCCGTGGCGTGTGATCAGGCGCTGACCGGTGTCAGATGCCCTGCAGCCTTGCAGTAGCAGCCCAGGATCAGCCCCCAATCGCGCAGATAGCTTGTGCTGACCGCGTCTGCCAACGGGCCCAGACTGTCCAGATCGCCATGGGTCAGGTCCACTTGGGTCCCGTCGCCATCGGCGTTGAAGCTGACTTGGACAATCGTTGCATCCGCCTCTGCCCCGCCCGGAAACCAGCTGAATGCCAGATAGCGGCCCGGATCGTAAGCGATCAGCCGGCCCCAGACATGGATCGTGCCGTCGTCGCCTTCTTCGATGATCGGCGCGCCCTTTTCTTTGGGAAAGCGCAGGTTGGGCGGCGTCCCGTCCTTGCCGGTGACCGTATGCTTTTCCTTGGGCCACCATGTGTCGATATCGCGCGTGAACAGCGCAAAGGCCTCTGTCGGTGTCAGCGGAACCCTGACGGATTTCCAGATCGGATCGTTCATGTGTTCTTTCCTTTGGCTTTTTCTTCGGCCGCCCGGGCGAACGCAGCCAGCGCGTCATCCCACAACGTATCGAGATATTTGCGTAGCTCCTCCACGCCACTCGGTGCAATCGCGTAGAGACGACGATTGCCTGCCGGTGTTACGGTTAGCAAGCCGGCGTCGGACAGGACGCGCAGATGCTGGCTGACCGCGGGACGGCTGACCTGCATATCGGCGGCGATGGCGCTGACAGGCAACGGGCCATGGCGTAATTTGTCGATGATGTCGCGTCGTGTTGGGTCGGCAAGGGCGGTGATTGCATGTGCGTAAGTCATGACTTACTGTAAGTTGGCGCTTACGATTCGTCAATCGTTGGTCCAACCCTTGAAGCCCCTGACGGCGGCCACTAAGACTCTGTCAGGATTTATGAAGTAGGACGACATCGTCCAACAGTGAGGCACCCTATATGCAAGACCCCGTCGAGACCTATATGAACCTTGTCCCCATGGTCGTTGAACAGACCGCGCGGGGGGAGCGTGCTTACGACATTTTTTCGCGACTGCTGAAAGAGCGGATCATCTTTCTTAACGGCCCCGTACATGATGGCATGAGCCAACTGGTTGTGGCCCAGTTGCTGCATCTTGAGGCCGAGAACCCCAAGAAGGAAATCAGCATGTATATCAACAGCCCCGGCGGTGTTGTGACATCTGGTTTGTCGATCTACGACACGATGCAATATATCAAACCCAAGGTCAGCACGCTGGTTATTGGTCAGGCCGCGTCGATGGGCTCGTTGCTGTTGACGGCCGGACAGGCGGGCATGCGTTTCTCGCTTCCCAACAGCCGTGTGATGGTTCACCAGCCGTCAGGCGGGTATCAGGGGCAGGCGACTGACATCATGATCCACGCCGCCGAGACCCAGAAACTCAAGAACCGCTTGAACGAGATTTACGTCAAGCATACCGGCCAGACCCTCAAGAAAGTCGAGGCCGCATTGGAGCGTGACAACTTCATGTCCCCCGAAGAGGCCAAAGACTGGGGTTTGATCGACGAGATCGTTGAAAATCGCGAGAAATCGGATGAGTGAACGCTCTGTTAACGTCACCGTGCGCATAGTCATTTAGACATTGTGGACCTTGTCGGGCTGTCCTAGTGTTGGGACCGGGGCAGCCCTGTTGATTTGAGAGGCCGAGCGGCCGAGAGGTTTGAGATGGCGAATACATCCGGTAGCGATAGCAAAAACACCTTGTATTGCAGCTTTTGTGGCAAGAGTCAGCACGAAGTGCGTAAGCTGATTGCCGGCCCGACGGTCTTTATCTGCGATGAGTGTGTTGAACTCTGCATGGATATCATCCGTGAAGAGACAAAGACTGCCGGCCTGAAAGCCGGGGACGGCGTGCCAACCCCAACCGAAATCTGTCAGGTGCTGGATGACTATGTCATTGGTCAGCTCCATGCCAAACGCGTCCTTTCGGTCGCGGTTCACAACCATTACAAGCGCCTGAACCATGCCGACAAATCTGACATCGAGTTGGCGAAATCAAACATCATGCTGATCGGCCCGACCGGTTGCGGCAAGACGCTGTTGGCGCAGACGCTGGCCCGGATTCTCGACGTGCCGTTCACCATGGCTGATGCCACTACATTGACCGAGGCGGGTTATGTTGGCGAGGACGTGGAAAACATCATCCTCAAATTGCTGCAGGCGTCGGAATACAATGTCGAACGCGCGCAGCGCGGGATCGTCTATATTGACGAGGTCGACAAGATCACGCGCAAGTCGGACAACCCATCCATCACCCGCGATGTCTCGGGCGAAGGGGTTCAGCAGGCCTTGCTGAAGATCATGGAAGGCACGGTTGCGTCCGTGCCGCCGCAGGGCGGTCGCAAACATCCGCAGCAGGAATTCCTGCAGGTCGACACGACCAATATCCTGTTTATCTGTGGCGGTGCGTTTGCCGGTCTGGACAAGATTATTGCACAGCGCGGCAAAGGGTCCGGCATGGGCTTTGGCGCGGACGTCAAGGACAATGACGAACGTGGCATTGGCGAGGTGTTCCAGGATCTCGAGCCTGAGGATCTTTTGAAATTCGGTCTGATCCCCGAATTCGTGGGCCGGCTGCCGGTCATCGCGACCCTGACGGATCTGGACGAAGACGCGCTGATCACCATTCTGACCCAGCCCAAGAATGCCTTGGTCAAGCAGTACCAGCGCCTGTTCGAGCTGGAAGACACCAAGCTGACCTTTACCGAAGATGCGCTGAGCGCCATCGCCAAACGCGCCATTGAACGCAAGACGGGCGCACGTGGTTTGCGGTCGATCATGGAAGATATCCTGCTGGATACGATGTTCGATCTGCCAGGCATGGATACAGTGACCGAGGTCGTGGTGAATGAAGAGGCCGTATCGTCTGACGTTGCCCCCTTGATGATCCACGACAAGGGCAACAAGAAAGAGCCTGCAACAGCCAGCTAAGGCCAGTGTCTGTTCGTCACATCAGCACCGGATCCCCGTTCGAGGCACAGATCGGCTATAGCCGCGCTGTTGTTGCGGATGGCTGGGTATTTGTAGCGGGGACGACAGGCTATAATTATCAAAGCATGACAATGCCTGATGCGATTGAGGATCAGTGCAAAAATGCACTGTCCACGATTGCGCAGGCTTTGCAGGAGGCGGGCAGCGATCTGGACCACGTGGTTCGGGTCAACTATTTTGTGCCGGATGCAGCGGAATGGCCAAAATGTTGGCCGATCACCTCTGCCGCCTTTGCGCAGGCCAAACCGGCGGCGACAATGGTGTCCGCGGGGCTGCAAAACCCCGAGATGAAGATCGAGATCGAGGTCACCGCCCGTCTTCCATGATGATCATGCTGGACGTAGCGGGCGCTTTGGTGCATCACCACCTCAAGACAACGGAGATATGATATGGGCCTCGCGCACAACATCAAACGCATTTTCACATGGTGGGACGGCCAGTCATTTGGCACGCAGCTATGGACCAGCCGGCACGGTGAGAAGGTGGGCGAGGACGCGCAGGGCAATACCTACTATCGCAACAAGGACGACAGTCGACGCTGGGTGATTTACAACGGTGAAAACGAGGCCTCGCGCGTCAGTCCCGATTGGCATGGCTGGCTGCATCGCACCTGGGACGAACCCCCGACCGAGGCCGCATTGGTCCATAAGGACTGGGAAAAGCCACATCAGGAAAACCTAACCGGCACGATGGCGGCCTATGCACCTGCCGGGTCAATCCGCAAGGCGGCACCGGTTGCGCGCGCTGATTACGAAGCGTGGTCGCCTGAATAGGGGCTGGCCATGCGTCTTATTCTCTCAACTATTCTGGCGGTCTTTTGCAGCGCGTCCCATGTCGCAGCACAGGATGTCAGCGCCGGGACCAGGGGCGAATTGCGCGTGCTGGACAAGCTGACCGGCACTGTCACAGATCTATCACTGCAAGTCGGCCAGACCAGCAATCTGGGCTATCTGGAGGTGACGCTGGTGCAATGCCGCTACCCAACTGATAACCCATCTGGCGATGCCTTCGCCGAAGTTGTCGTCTTCTACCGCGACGATGATGCCCCGTCATTTGCGGGCTGGATGCTGGCATCCGCGCCGGCGCTGAACGCGATGGATCATCCGCGTTACGATGTCTGGCCGCTGCGCTGTATGACGTCCTGAGCGGGCGGTATCGGCCCGGGCGCCGTGAATGATGCCTCACCGGCCACCGCATCGGCCAAGGCCGCGCGATAGGCGTTCCGTTCGATTTCGATAGCACCAAGACTGGCCAGATGCGGGGTGATGAACTGCGTGTCAAACAGGCTGAACCCGCCCAGACGGAGCCGATCAACAAGATAGGCCAATGCCACCTTGGACGCATCCGACACGCGGCTGAACATGCTTTCGCCAAAAAACGCAGCCCCAATCGTGACGCCATAGACCCCGCCAACCAATTGATCGTCTTGCCAAACCTCGATGGAATGCGCGGCATCGCGGTCAAACAGGGTGCAGTAGAGATCAAAGATCGTGGCATTGATCCATGTCTCGTCCCGGTCGGCGCATCCGGCGACAACCTGCATGAATGCCTGATCGGTGGTGACGCGCAGATGCCCGCGACGCATCGTCCGCGCCAGACTGCGCGAGATATGGAACCCGTTCAACGGAAATATCCCGCGCATGGTGGGGTCGACCCAGAACACATCCGGGTCGTCGCGCCCCTCTGACATGGGAAAAACGCCAATCTGATAGGCCTGCAGCAGCAGTTCCGGTGTCAGGACATTGTCGTCATCCGGCACGCGCCCTAACCGAGATTTTGGTCGAGCCAGTGTTCGAGCCAGTGAATATTGTAGTTACCAGTTTGCACGGCCTCTTCGGCCAACAATGCATGGAACAGGGGCACGGTCGTTTCTACGCCATCCACGATCAATTCCCCAAGCGCACGGGCCAAACGCGCCAGCGCCTCGGGCCGGTCGCGACCATGCACGATCAGTTTGCCGATCAGGCTGTCGTAGTAGGGCGGGATGCGGTAGCCATCATAGAGGGCTGAATCCATGCGTACGCCCAATCCACCCGGTGCGTGATATTGTGTGATCGTCCCCGGGCAGGGCGCGAAATTCGGCAGTTTTTCGGCGTTGATCCGGACCTCAATCGCATGTCCGTTGATTTTCAGATCGTCCTGCGTGAAGGACATCGGCAGCCCGGACGCGACCCGCAATTGTTCGCGCACCAGATCCACGCCAAAGATGCCCTCGGTCACCGGGTGTTCGACCTGTAGCCGTGTGTTCATTTCGATGAAATAGAACTCATCATTCTCGAACAGGAATTCGATGGTTCCCGCACCGATATAGTTGATCTTGGCAACCGCGTCGGCGCAGACCTTGCCGATCTTGGCCCGCAATTCGGGGGTGATGCTGGGGCCGGGTGCTTCTTCAAAGACTTTCTGATGGCGCCGTTGCAACGAACAATCCCGTTCGCCCAGATGTACTGCATTGCCTTTGCCGTCGCCGAAAACCTGAATTTCGATATGGCGCGGTGTCGTCAGATATTTCTCGATATAGACTTCGTCATTGCCAAAGGCGGCTTTGCCTTCTGCGCGCGCGGATTGAAACGCCTGTTCCATATCGGCAGCTGTCTTGGCGACTTTCATGCCGCGACCACCACCACCAGCGGTGGCCTTGATGATCACCGGATAGCCGATTTCGGCGCCGATCTTTTGCGCCTCGGCCAAGGTGGCCACGCCGCCATCTGACCCAGGGACACAGGGCACCCCAAGGGCCTTCATTGTGTCCTTGGCGGTGATCTTGTCGCCCATGATCCGGATATGTTCGGCGGTCGGGCCGATGAATGTCAGATCGTGATCTTCGACCACCTGCACAAAGGCCGCGTTTTCGGACAAAAAGCCATAGCCGGGATGAATGGCCTGCGCGCCGGTGATTTCGCATGCGGAAATGATTGCAGGATAGGACAGATAGCTTTGCGCTGACGCAGGGGGCCCGATGCAAATCGCCTCATCGGCCATGCGCACATGCATTGCGTCCGCATCTGCGGTTGAATGGACGGCCACCGATTTGACGCCCATTTCGCGACAGGCCCGGACCACTCGCAACGCGATCTCGCCCCGGTTTGCGATAAGGATTTTGTCGAACATGTAAGGACCCGCCCTATTCGATGATCACAAGAGGAGCGCCAAATTCCACCGCGCCGCCATCTTCGACCAGAATCCGCTTGATCGTGCCAGCGCGTGGTGCCGGAATGTGGTTCATGGTTTTCATCGCTTCGATGATCAGTAACGTGTCGCCTTCTTTGACAGCGCCACCAACGCTGACAAACGCGGACGCGCCGGGTTCGGGCGCCATATAGACGGTGCCGACCATGGGGGATGTGACAGCGCCCGGGTGGCTGGCGGGGTCAGACGATTCTGCCGCGGCTGTCGGGGCGGGGGCAGCCGGGGCCGCAGGTGCGGCTGGCGCCGGCGCTGCGGTGCCAACCGGCACATTCGTCTGGATCATTGTCTGTGTCTGTCGACTAACGCGTACATTCAGGCTGTCATTTTCGCCATAGTCGCGCTTTACCTGCAATTCTGTCAGGTCGTTTTCACGCAGCAGCTCTGCCAGTGCCTGAATGAAGCTGACGTCGCTGTCGTGAGAGGTTTTGTTGCTCATCTTGTCCTCGGCCCGTTGCCTATATTCGCGGCGTTCGCACGACGTTACGTCACACGCCTTGCGACTTCTTATAGGGCAAGGGGGCAGAGGTGGAAAGCGGGCCTGTTGGAAAATGCGTTCGTGTCTAGCCGTCTGTTGTTTCAACAGGTTCCGGTGCATCCATCGTCGCGACCTGCGGCGAAGCAGGTGATGGTTCAGGCGTCGCGGTGGCGCCATCATCTGCCGCCTTGCCGGGACGTTCACGGGTCGTCACGGCGTCATCGGTTGCGGCAGGATCGGTTTCGGTATCCGACGCCTCTGGCACGGGTTCTTCGCGTTCGAACGGCAGCATAGGCACGTTATAGGGCCGCAAGGTCCGGTCAGGAGGGGCGATTTCAGATGCGGTTTCGGGAAAATTGCCGCCTGACAATCGCGCATTGACGACCTGTGCCACAAAGGGGCGTTCGGCCGGCAGGGTGGCGGCACCGTCCAATGCCTTGACGGCCGGAACAGTCGTGTCGACATAGCGCTGCGGCGCAGGCGTTAGCGGGGCTGCGATTGCAGCTTTGGGGGGCAGGGCAAGTGTTGGGTCCATCGTCCAAATCTCCGAAAAGAAAGAGAGTTGGGTACGATTTTGCCGTTTGCGGATTACCAGTTCATTAATGCGGAAACGCGAAATACCCGCATTTTTAGGTAAACGCGCGGGGCACGTGGCCCCGCCCCGGCGCAATAGTGGCTATCAGATCGCCAGATACTGCGCGCGCAGGTTCTCGTCATCCAGAACCTCTGCCGCCGAGCCATCAAACACCACCGTTCCGGTATCCAGAATGACGGCCCTGTCCGCCAGTTTCAGTGCTGCAACCGCGTTTTGTTCAACGATGACGGTTGTGATGCCTTGGTCACGAATAATGCCCAGCGTCTTTGCGATTTCCTGAACGATGACCGGGGCCAAGCCCTCATACGGCTCATCCAGTAGCAAAACCTTGATGTCGCGGGCCAATGCGCGGGCGATTGACAACATCTGTTGCTCACCCCCTGACAGGGTGACGCCTTCTTGCTTGCGCCGCTCGCCCAGGCGCGGAAACAGGTCATAGATACGGTCCAGCGACCAGCCCTTGGGCGGGGCAATCTGGGCAAGTTGCAGATTTTCCTCGACCGTCAGGCCCGGAATGATGCGTCTATCCTCGGGGACCAGGGCGATACCGGCAGCGGCGGCCTGATGGCTGCGCATCTCGTGCAGCGGCTGATGATCCAGCCAGATTTCACCATGGGTGAGGGCCGGATCATCAAGGCGGGCAATCGTGCGCAGGGTCGATGTCTTGCCCGCACCATTGCGCCCGAGCAGGGCGAGGATTTCGCCCTCGTGGATGTTAAAGCTGATATTCTGGACGATGTAGCTTTCACCGTAATAGGCCTCGATCTCCCAGACGCTCAGATAGGCGGGATGCGTGGCCGCGTTGTTGGCGTGTTTGTTGAATGGTGCGTTCATGTCGATCTCCGAATGTCAGACTTGCGATGAAAGCCTGCGGATAAATGTTGGGGCGAGTTCTGCGGGCTAGACCTGCGCTTCGCCAAGATAGGCTTCGCGGACTTTGGGATGGCCCTTGATGTTGTCGGGGATGTCTTCGACCAGCGGGGTGCCTTGGGCCAGAACGGTGATCCGTTCGGCCAGCGAGAAAACAACGTTCATGTCATGTTCGATGATCGCCATGGTAATCCCGCGTTTGACGCGGATTTCCTTCAACAGGTTGATCGTGTTTTCGGTATCGGCACGGGCCATACCGGCAGTTGGTTCATCAAGCAGCAACAGCCGCGGATCCTGGACGAGGCACATCGCCATTTCCAGGCGCCGCTTGTCGCCCCGCGACATGCTTGAGGCGGTCATGTGCATCTTTTCCAGCATATTCACATCGCCAAGGATTTCCTCGGCCTGTTGCTGAATGCCCTTTTCGGCAAAGACGCTTTCGATCGCATGCATCCGGAACGACCCGTCACGCTTGGCAAAGCAGGGGATCATCACATTTTCGAACACGGTCAGGTCACCGAAGATCTCGGGTGTCTGGAACACACGACTGATGCCCATCTGGTTGATCTCATGCGGTTTGCGCCCCAGCACGGATTGCCCGTCAAACATGACAGATCCGCTATCCGGGATCAGTTTGCCCACCAGCACGTTCAGCAGGGTCGATTTGCCCGCACCGTTCGGGCCGATGATCGCATGCACTGTATTCTCGGCAACGCTGAGGTTGACGTCGCCCAGTGCCTGCAGCCCGCCGAACCGCTTGTTGATGCCTTTGACTTCAAGAATTCCCATCGGTCTTCTCCTTATTCAGCGGGCGTTGTGGCGCCATCTTTGGCGTCTTGCGTCTTTTTGCGACGGAACATGCCAGCGATTTTCTGACCGCCCTGGACCAGACCACCGGGCAGGAAGATCACAACCAGCATGAACAGCAGGCCAAGTGTCAGGTGCCAGCCCTTGCCGACGAAGGGATAGACGATGGCGATCATCACATCCTCGATCCCGTCGGGCATCCAGTAGAACCATTGCTCTAGGGTCGATTTGTTGATCTTCGAGACGATGTTTTCGAAATATTTGATAAAGCCCGCACCCAGTACCGGCCCGATCAGCGTGCCAGCCCCGCCGAGGATCGTCATCAGGACGATTTCGCCTGAGGCCGTCCAGAACATCCGCTCTGCACCTGCCTGTGGGTCCATCGCCACCAGCAAACCACCCGCAAGCCCGGCATACATGCCCGAGATGACAAAGGCGGCCAATGTGTAGGGTTTGGCGTTCAGGCCGGTATAGCTCATCCTTGTCTGGTTGGATTTGATGGCCCGCAGCATCATGCCGAACGGGGACCGGAAAATCCGGATCGAGACATAGAATGCAAGGATCATCACGATGGCCGCAAAGTAGTAGCCAAAGTTGAACGTAAAGATCCAGCTGCCCATCGTCAGTTCGTAGCTGTCGCGCATTGCAAAACCAAACAGGCTGGGCGTTGCAGTCTCACCCGGGGCCAGCGCCCCATCAAGAACACGCGGGTCTGTCGCCTTTGGTTGCAGTCCGGTTTCGCCGCCTGTCAGCGGGGTCAGCACCGAATAGGCCAGCGCATAGGACATCTGCGCAAAGGCCAGTGTCAGGATCGAGAAGTAGATCCCGGACCGGCGCAGCGAGACATAGCCGATAATCAGCGAGAACAGCCCGGCAATTGCGACACTGAGCACAATGGCGGGCAGAACATTCATGCTGAGCAGCTTGAACATCCACACCGCGGCATATGATCCGACACCCAGGAAGGCCGCGTGCCCAAATGACAGATATCCGGTCAGGCCAAACAGAATGTTGAACCCAATTGCCAGGATCCCGAAGATCACAAAGCGTTGCATCAGGTCAGGGTAGCCTGCGTTGAATTGTGCCATTTCCGAGCCTTCGGGGAAGGGATTCAGGATGAACGGCGCCAGCATGGTCAGACCGATCACAATGATCAGCAGCCTTGCGTCTTTTTTCTCAAGTCCGAACATGGCTTATTCCTCCATCACGCCTTTGCGCCCCATCAGGCCGCGTGGACGTGTCAACAGAATGATGATGGCGACTAGATAGATGATGATCTGGTTGATCCCGGGCAGCACGTTGATCACCGCAGACATCGAGGCAAAGCTTTCCAGAATGCCCAGAAGGAAGCCCGCAGCCACCGCACCGGGCAGCGAGCCCATGCCGCCCACAACAACCACCACAAAGCTGAGCACCAGAAAATCCATGCCCATGTGATAGTTTGGCGGGTTGATAGGCACATACATCACGCCCGCCAGACCGGCCACAGCCGCCGCGATGCCAAACATGATCGTAAAGCGCTTGTCGATATCGATGCCCAGCAGCCCGACCGTTTCGCGGTCTGCCATCCCGGCCCGCACCACCATGCCGAAGGTGGTGAATTGCAAGAATGCAAAGACGGCGCCGATCACGATGAGCGAGAAGAAGAAATAGACCAGCCGCCAATATGGATAGATGATCGCGTTGGGATCAAAGCCAAAGGCGACCCCGAAATCAAAGCTGCCTGTAAAAGCCTCTGGCGCAGGTGTCGGGATCGGGTTTGCCCCGTAGAAATATTTGATCACTTCCTGCAGCACAATCGCCAGGCCAAATGTCACAAGGATCTGGTCCGCATGCGGGCGCTTGTAGAAGTGTTTGATCAGGCCCCGCTCCATGATGAAGCCGATGGCAATCATGATCGGAATGGCCACAAGGATCGAGATCGGGACGGCCCAGTCAATGATCACATCACCGGCCGCCTGCCCGAAAAAGTCATATAGATAGGGCACATCAACTTCGAGCGGATTGCCCAGAAAGTCAGTGCGGCTTTCATCCACAACCTTGTGGCTGATCGTCAGCACCTTGCTGACGGTGACAGACACAAACGCGCCCATCATGAACAATGCGCCATGCGCAAAATTCACAACCCCGAGCGTGCCAAAAATCAGCGTCAGGCCAAGCGCGATCAACGCATAAGCGGATCCCTTGTCAAGGCCGTTGAGAATTTGAAGGATGATCTGATCCATGGTCTGACCCCTGTTTACAATGACAACAAAAGCACGGGCGCTCGCGCCTTACGCGCGCGCTTGGATCGCCCCCGGTTGCCTGTAAGAAATGTGTTGGACCACCGCTGATTGCGGTGGTCCGTTTTTGCTTATGCGCCTGGGTTGCAGGCACCCAATTCGCCGCCGGCGAATTGTGGGTGATCTGGTTCATATGTGACCTGATCAACCGGTGTGACTTCGACGATTTCCAGAAGGTCGAATTCGTTTTCAGGGTTTTCTTTCCCTTTCACGACCAGCACATCCTTAAAGCACTGGTGGTCGGCGCCGCGATACAGCGTCTTGCCGTTGCCCAGACCGTCGAACTCAAAGTCCTCCAGCGCTTCGGCCACCGCACATGGGTTGAACGAACCCGCCCGTGTGACAGCATCCGCATAAAGCAGGGTCTGCACATAAGTCGTGTGTGCGGCCTGCGATGGTGGGAAGCCGTATTTCGTACCAAAGGATTTCACGAATGCCTTGGAGCCTTCGTCCTGCAGCGACCAGTGCCAGTTTGTCGACCCGAAGATGCCCTTCACGTTCGCGCCGGCGCCCTTTGCCATCAGGCGAGAGTAGAGCGGCACAACAATCTCGAAGTTCTGGCCGTTTGCCTGTGCTTCGCGCAGACCGAACTGAACCGCGTTGGTCAGCGAGTTCACCATGTTCCCGCCGTAGTGGTTCAGAACCAGAACGTCTGCACCAGAGTTCAGGACCGGTGCGATATAGGATGAGAAGTCAGTCTGTGTCAGCGGTGTCT
Organism: Yoonia sp. SS1-5; assembly: GCF_038443705.2. NCBI lineage: Bacteria > Pseudomonadati > Pseudomonadota > Alphaproteobacteria > Rhodobacterales > Paracoccaceae > Yoonia > Yoonia rhodophyticola. The sequence continues at coordinate 4,114,081 of NZ_CP151767.2, forward strand.
TCACAGCGTTCACAGTTTCCCAACCCAATGCTTCGGTTGATGACTTAACCGCCTCTTCGGTGGTGTAGCCCCAGTTATAGTCGGCTGTCAGGTGATAGGCCTTCCGGTCGGTGCCGTAGTTGGCGGCCAACACAGGCGCAAGCGCTGCGCCGGACATGTAAGAGTTAAAGAAGTGACGGAACCCATTGGCCCGCTTGTCTTTACCCGTTGTGTCGTTGGAGTGGGTCAGGCCCGCCATGAAGATCACGCCCGCCTCCTGGCAGAGCGCCTGAACAGCCACGGCCACACCCGAGGATGAACCGCCAGTGATCATGATCGCGCCGTCTTTTTCGATCATCGACCGGGCAGATGCGCGTGCAGCGTCAGATTTTGTCTGCGTGTCACCAGTGACATACTTCACTTCGCGACCAAGAATACCCGTACCGTCCAGCGCCTTGGACGAGAACGTGCCCATCATGCCGCCATCGCCGCCGCCATTGAGATGCTCGACCGCAAGCTCGTAGGCGCGCAGTTCGTCAGCACCCTCGTCCGCATATGGACCGGTCTGCGGTACGTTGAAGCCAAGGATGACCTCGCTGTCGCCAGGTGCATTGGTAAAGCCGGTATGGCCGTCAGCGCGCAGATATGTGGGCAGCGCGAGACCCGCGCTGGCAATTGCGCCTGTCTTCAGCACGCCACGACGCGAGAAATTCGATTTGGACATGTATAACCTCCCTAAAGTTGATGCCGGAACATCACTGCCTCCTCAGCAGATAGGTCCAACACAAGGTCAAATGTGTTGAAAAATCGCAAATTCGGCAACAAGCGCTTGTTGCGATTGAGTTTCTTTGTAAAAATATCCACGAATATTCTGTTAACTCTGTAAAACAGTTTTCTCGCGTTTGCAGAAAGCAATTGAAACTGCTGGGGGATTCTCATTTGCCGTCACGTCGTTTGACCGGGGCCCGCATTCGCGAAAGACGCCTTGATCTGGGGCTGCGTCAGTCTGCCGTCGCCCAAGAGGTTGGGATATCGCCCTCCTACCTGAACCTGATCGAACATAACCGCCGCAGAATCGGCGGCAAGTTATTGCGCGATCTGGCAAATGTGTTGCGTGTTGATCCCGGGCAGTTGACCGACGGGGCCGACACCGATCTGCTTGACCGTATGCGCGCCGCTGCAAGTGCGCTGGGCGAACAGGTCGAGGTCGCCCGCGCCGAAGAATTTGCCGCCCGGTTTCCGGGGTGGAGCGCCCTTGTGGTTGAACAATCCCGCCGCCTGTCGGTGCTGGAGGACCGCGTGCGCGTTTTGACCGACCGTCTGGCCTACGATCCGCAGCTTGCCGCGTCCTTGCACGAGGTCATATCGGCGGTCACCGCAATCCGGTCGTCCTCGTCCATCCTTGTCGGGCCGGAAACACTGGATGCCGACTGGCAGCGTCGGTTCCACCAGAATATTCACGACGACAGCTTGCGGCTTGCCAAGAATAGCGAGGCCCTGATCGCCTATCTGGAGGCCCCAGAGCTTGAACCGGCAGGCTCCTTTACCCCCGTCGAAGAGGTCGAGGCCTATCTGTCTGCAAGACCGGATGCCTTTGCCGCCCTCGAGGCGCCGGATCTCAATCTGAAGAAATTTGTGTCCAAATCCGGTCTGCGCGGGGCTGCCGCGCGGGCGCTGGGCCGGATTTCGGCGGTCTATCATGGTGATGCGCAAGTGCTGCCGCTGGAAACCTTTGTGCCGGCCTGTCGGGCGCTTGACTATGATCCGGCACGGCTTGCGCTGAAATTCGGGGTTGATTTTGCGGTTGTCCTGCGGCGTTTGGCGAGTTTGCAGACCGCAGATGGTCACCCGCCCATGGGGCTTGCGATCTGCGATGCGTCCGGCACGATTGCCTTTCAGAAACCATTGCCGGGGTTTGGGCTGCCACATGCGGGCGGGGCCTGTCCGCTTTGGCCGATTTTTGGGGCCATGGCCCGCCCAAGTCAGCCATTATGCGTCGATGTCGCACTGCCGGGGGCCAATGCATCCCGGTTCTTGTGCTACGCAATAGCAGAACCGGGGCCGGTCAGCCGGTTTGACGCCCCACCTGTGCTACAAAGCACGATGCTGGTTGTGCCCGACCCGCCGCCCGGTGACCTGCCCGCATTGCCTGTTGGTGTGACCTGCCGGATTTGCCCGCGCGACAATTGCAACAGCCGGCGCGAGCCCGCGATGACAGGCGTGGCGCTACAGCTTTGACACAGCGCGCAATTCCCCTGATAGTCTGAAAGCCGTGTCAGGGGAGAGGCACGGCGTGTTCAGGGAGGGTAAGATGGGCAGACGTGTCCTGCTGATCGAGGACGAGCCGAATATCATTGAGGCGATCAGTTTCATTTTGTCGCGTGATGGCTGGACGGTGCATACACATGAAGATGGCGAAACCGCCATGGACAAGGTGTTGGCCATGCCGCCTGCACTGATCATTCTGGATGTGATGTTACCGGGTCGCAGCGGCTTTGACATTTTGCGTGACCTGCGGGGGAATGCCGTCACACAGGCAATACCGGTGATGATGCTGACCGCCCGCGGGCAGGCGAAGGATCGTGATCTGGCATTGCGGCTGGGCGCCAACTATTTCATGACAAAGCCGTTTTCCAACACAGAGGTGCGCGATCACGTGCGTACATTGATGGAGGCATGAGCCGCCCGCCCAAACCGGGCTTGTTTCTGGAACAGGCCAATTACCGGCAACGCAGATTGCGGGATGCAATCAGACTGCTGCCAATCCTGGGGGCCATCCTGTTTGCGATCCCGCTGTTGTGGGAAACGGGGGTTGGCGCGCGGGCAATGATCTATGTCTTCCTGATCTGGTTCGGACTGATCGTGCTGGCGGCAGGCCTGTCCTTTTTTCTGCGCGATGATCCTGCGCAGGACGCTGGCAAGGCGGATGAATGGTCGCGCTGAACCTCCTGATCGTTGTGGCGCTGATTTATGTGGCGTTGCTTTTTGTGGTCGCGTTTTATGCCGAACGCCGGGCGCAGGCCGGGCGGGTCCAGTGGCTGCAATCCCCGATCGTTTATACGCTGTCGCTGAGCATTTATTGCACGGCCTGGACATTCTATGGGGCGGTCGGATACGCAGCCAGGTCGGGCTTGGAGTTCGTCACCATCTATCTGGGACCAACGCTGGTCATGGTGGGATGGTGGTGGATTTTGCGCCGGCTGGTGCGCATCGGCCGATCACAACGGATTACGTCCATCGCGGATATGGTGTCGTCCCGGTTTGGAAAATCGACGCAGTTGGGGGTGCTGGTCACGCTGATCTGCGTTATCGCGGCCACACCCTATATTGCCTTGCAGCTGCAATCCGTGACCTTGTCTTTCTCGGTTTTCGCCCAGCGGGACGGACAGCTATGGCAGGCGGCGGATCTGAATGCGGCCGCCGCATGGGTCGCATTTGGTCTTGCGGTTTTTACGGTCCTGTTCGGCACCCGCAATCTTGATGCCAACGAGCGGCATCATGGGATTGTCATGGCCATCGCGGTCGAAGCGGTTGTGAAACTGATCGCCCTTGTGGCCGTGGGGGTCTTTGTGGTCTGGGGGCTGGCAGGCGGGCCAGCTGACATGATCACCCGGATCGAGGCATCCCCCATCCAGCTTTGGGATCAGCCCGGCGGGCGCTGGGCCAGCCTGATCTTTCTGTCCGCTGCCGCCTTTTTGTGCCTGCCCCGGATATTTCAGGTGCTGGTGGTCGAAAACGCGGATGAAGGGCATCTGCGCGTCGCCAGCTGGGCCTTTCCGCTTTACCTGTTCCTGATGAGCCTCTTTGTGGTGCCGATTGCGGTGGTGGGGATGGATTTGCTGCCTGCTGGCAGTAACCCGGATTTGTTTGTTCTGACCCTGCCGCTTAGCCAGGGGCGGGATGGTTTGGCGATGCTGTCCTTTCTGGGCGGGTTTTCATCGGCCACATCCATGGTGATTGTTGCGACCATTGCACTGGCCACGATGGTGTCGAACCATATCGTTGTGCCGATCTGGCTGGCCTCGCGCAGCCAGCAGCAGGCGGTGATCTCGGGCGATGTGCGCAATGTGATCCTGCTGTCGCGCAGGCTGTCCATCGCGGGGGTTCTGGCGCTGGGGTTTGTCTATTTCCGGCTGTCCGGCGGTGGCACAGCCTTGGCTGCAATCGGTTTGGTGTCCTTTACCGGGACGGTGCAGATCCTGCCTGCGATGATTGGCGGCATATTCTGGCGCGGCGCGACCCGCATCGGGGCCGCCCTTGGGCTGGTCACCGGGTTGCTCGTCTGGTTATGGACGCTGTTTTTGCCAAGCTTCGGCCCTGATGCGGTCCTATCCGCCGGTGTGATGCAGGCGGGACCATGGGGCATTGCTTGGCTGCGCCCGCAAGCCCTGTTTGGTGTCAGCACGCTTGACCCGCTTGTACACGGGATCTTGTGGTCGATGCTTTTGAACAGCGCGATGTTTATCGCGGGGTCCTTGCTATCCTTTCCCAAGCCGCTGGAACGGCTGCAAGGGGCGCAATTTGTCAATGTGCTTGATCGGTCCACGGCCGCGCGGGCCTGGTCCGCCGCCGGGGCCGGGGCCGAGGACCTGTTGGTCATGTCGCAGCGTATTCTGGGCAGTGGCGAAGCCCAGTCGATTTTTCAGCGCGAGGCCCGAACCCAGGGCAAGGAAGGGTATTTGCCGGACGTGACCCCTGATTTTCTGGAAAGGCTGGAACGGGAACTGGCCGGTTCCGTGGGTGCGGCAACTGCGCATGCGATGATTGGCCAGATGACCGGGGGCAACGGTCTTTTGGTCGAAGACCTGATGGCTGTGGCCGACGAGGCGGCGGAAATTCTGGAATACTCGAACCGGCTGGAGGCAAAATCAGCCGAACAGGAACGCACCGCCCGCGCCCTGCGCGAGGCCAATGCGAAACTGACGGCGCTCTCAGTGCAAAAGGACGCATTTCTCAGCCAGATCAGCCACGAACTGCGCACGCCGATGACCTCGATCCGGTCGTTTTCCGAGATATTGCGTGATGCCGATATGTCGGATGACGGGCTGGAACGCTATGCGGGGATCATCCATGACGAGGCGATCCGCCTGACCCGTTTGCTAGATGATCTGCTTGATCTGTCCGTGCTGGAAAACGGGCAGGTCAACCTGCACCGCCAGACGGGGCGGCTTGATCAGGTGCTTGATCAGGCGGTCCGTGCTGCAGGCATTCATGACGGGGAACTGGCCATTGCTCGCGATCAAACGACCGAGAAAGTCAGCCTGACCACTGATCTTGATCGTCTGGCGCAGGTGTTCATCAACCTGATCACCAATGCGCGCAAATATTGTGATGCGACACCGCCGCAACTGACAATTTCTGTCGCTGCGCAAGATGGCGCCTATCACATTGATTTTGTTGACAACGGGGCCGGCATTGCGCTGCAAGACCAACAAGTGATCTTCGAGAAATTCTCGCGCGTGGTGGATCAGTCCAAGGCGGGCGGGGCCGGGCTGGGCCTCGCGATTTGTCGCGAAATCATGCACCGGCTGGGCGGCGAAATCAGCTATCTTGCCGGGCAGGGCGGCACGGCGTTTCGCGTGATTGTGCCAAGGGGCTGAGTCTGCCGCCGTTAGCATAAACGTAACGTATCAGGTGTTAACGTCAGGGGGTGAAACACCTGTGGCGGGCGGATGACCGACAGCATGCATTCAACGATTCTGCGGCGTATGACGGGCCGACAGACCGGGGAGGCGGCAGAAATGCCGTTGACCCTTTCGCGTGCCGTCCGGCTGGCCCTAACAAAAGCAGCCGATGAAACAATTGGCCTGTCGGTCACGGTGACCGACATGGCCGAAGATGTGCGCAGCCTTGATGATTTGCTCGTCGATCTCGATGCCACGCTGATGCTTGTCGGGCTGGAACGCGACGGCAGGCTGGCCGGTTTGATGGCGCTGGATATGCAATTGCGCGCGGCTGTCGTGGAAACCCAGACTATCGGCCGTCTGATTGATGCGCCGGCTGACCAGCGTGACCCGACCGGGACTGACAAGTCCCTCTGTGACGCCATGCTGGCCCATTTCCTCACGGCATTGCCGCACGCGACTGCAGCCACCGAATTCGACGGATGGCTTGATGGTGTGGTTCTTGGCGACAGGGTGCGCAGCAGCCGGGCCGCGGGGCTTGTTCTTGAAGATTGCGAATATCGCGTGCTGCGGTTTCCGATTGATCTGGGCGTTGCGGAGCGGACAGGCGAATTGCGCATCGCCCTGCCGATGACCGCCGGGCCCGCGACACCGGACCTGCCGCAACCTGTCAGTCAGGATTGGGTGCCGCAATTCCGCGCCGCGGTTGAGGCGGCCCCGGCCACGCTTGAGGCAGAATTGTACCGCTTTCAGCTGCCCTTGTCGCAAGCGCGCGATCTTAAGGCCGGGCAGGTCATTCCACTTTATGGCTGCACGGTGAATTCGGTCCGGCTGCTGTCGCTTGACGGGCGCCAGGTGGCGCAGGCCAAACTGGGGCAAGTCGGTGGCAAGCGGGCCTTGCGGATCGAGGCTGCGCCTGCGGCGGAACTGTCCGAACTTGCCGCGCGCGGTGCAGACGGGGCTGCGTCAATGGCGCTGCAGGACGAGGCCGGACCACTTGCACTGGATGCTACCCCTGTCATTGAAGGGGGCGCAGATGGGTTTGACAATGGGGCTGCGCTTGATCTGCCGATGGATGCGCCCGCCAGCGATGAGGGTGAATTGCAGGGAGAGGCGGAATTTGCCGTGGCTGCGATGGAGGATGATACGCTTCAGATCACGGAATAGCGCGGGATGACGGGTGCCTGCTTTGGTCCCCGCCAATCGGCTTGACCATTTGGACCGGGTTTCGTCAGGTGTCGTCGGGCGAATTCGGGCCTTTGCGATCTGCCCTCGACTTTGTTGGAAAGGCGCGTAGCCGCCGCATATCGACGAAACATCAACAGACGGCCACACCCTAGTTTGTTGGCGCTTTGACTGTCGCTAGTCCTTGCTGGTGGCAAGCGCCTCAAGCTGCGGTTTCATGCCGCCCAAAGTATAGCCTGCGGCTGTCGTGGCCGCGATGATGTCATCGGCATCCATTTCCGGCGCCATCGCCAGCGACCAGACGATTGATGACCGGGTGCCAGAGGCGCAATAGGCCAGCGTCGGCCCTTTGGCGGCCGCGATAGCAGCGTGCTGGGCTGCGACCATATCCATGTTCAGACCCTGATGTGTAACCGGGTTCAGCACAAATTCCAGCCCGGCCTCTGTCGCGGCCGTCTGGATTGCCGCCGCGTGATGTGATGGCGGGATCTCGGCATCGGGCCTGTTGCAGATGATGCAGGTAAACCCGGCCTCTACGATCGCGGGAATATGTTCGACCCCGATCTGGGGCGAGACGGCATAGTCGGGGCTAATCTGTCTGATATCCATGGCCGCGTTCTAGACCGGGCTTGGGCGCGGGTCCAGTCTGCTTCGCAACGGTGGGGCAATCATCATGCCACATAACATCGCGATCAGGAATGCGACGCCCCCCGTCCCGCCAAAACCAAGCGATGCAATAGCAGGCCCGGGGCAGAGCCCCGACAGGCCCCAGCCCGCGCCAAAAAGGGTGGAGCCCAGAACAAGGTTCGGTCCGACGCGCGGATCAGGTCGGGCCGGAAAGGCATCGGCCAGAACAGGTCTGCGCCCTTTGGTCCAGGCCCATGCAAGGGCCATGGGCAGGATGGCTCCGCCCATCACAAAGGCAAGCGTCGGGTCCCAATCGCCAAAAAGATCAAGCCAGCCTTGCACCTTGGTCGTGTCAGTCATCCCCGAAATAAGCAGACCCGTGCCAAAAAGACTGCCGACAACAAATGCAACAAATATCCGCATCAGATGATCCCCAGACCATGTTTGAACACAACAACCGTCAGCGCACCGGCCCCGATGTAAAAGACCGTGGCAACAATGCCGCGCAGTGACAGCCGCGAAATGCCGCAAACCCCATGCCCCGACGTGCAGCCATTGGCCAGCCGTGTACCAACGCCAACCAGCAGGCCTGCGATGATGATCACGCCCCAATTGTTGGTCAGGTGGGTTTGCGCCCCGGCCATAAATGGCACCAGCAGGGCAGGGGCCAGAAACAGCCCCGCCAGCAGTGCGGCGCGTTCGCGCCAATCGTGACGGCCCGATCCATCCACCAGCCCGCCGATCAGGCCAGAAGCCCCCATGATCCGCCCGTTGACCAGCAGAAAGATCGCCGCAGCCACCCCGATAAGCCCGCCACCGGCGAGGCCCATTATCCATTCATATGGCATGATTAGTCCTGTTTTATTGTGCCTTTACAGCGTGTTGATCGGCACCTTGAAATAGCGCGTGCCATTGTCATCAGGCTCTGGGAAATGCCCGGCCCGCATGTTTGTCTGCAACGATGGCAGGATCAGCCGAGGCATCCCCAATTTGGCGTCGCGGTTTGTGCGCATTTCGACAAAGTCGGCCAGGGGTCGCCCCGCCCCGATATGCACATTCAGCGCCTTTTGTTCGCCCACGGTTGTTTCCCACGCAAATTCGTCGCGACCGGGGGCCTTGTAGTCGTGCCCCACAAAAATCCGTGTTTCATCCGGCAGGGTCAGGATTTTCTGTATGGATTGGTAGAGGTCCTCGGCCGAGCCGCCCGGAAAATCACATCGGGCGGTGCCAAAATCCGGCATGAACAGCGTATCCCCCACAAAGGCCGCATCGCCGATCACGTAGGTCAGACAGGCTGGCGTATGGCCAGGCGTATGCAGAACATCGGCGCGCATCTGCCCGATATGCAGGCTGTCCCCATCCTCAAACAAGCCGTCAAATTGCGACCCGTCCCGCTGAAATGCGGTGCCTTCGTTGAAGACCTTGCCGAATGTGTCCTGCACAACGGTGATATTGGCCCCGATCCCGATCTTGCCGCCCAAATGGTCTTGCAAATAGGGCGCTGCAGACAGGTGGTCCGCATGGACATGGCTTTCCAGAATCCAGCTGACCTGCAAATCGTGGTCTTTGATCCATTGGATGATGTCATCGGCGGATTTGGTATCGGTGCGCCCGGCGGCCTGATCATAGTCCAGCACGCTGTCGATGATGGCGCAGCTGCGCCCGTCGGGTTCGCGCACCACATAGGATACGGTGTTGGTTGCTTCATCGAAAAAGGCTTTGACTTCGGGTGACATGACGAATCTCCTCTGCTGGACACGATAATCGCTTTTCAATACATTTCAATAATGGAATGTATTTGCACAAGGACCTGCCCGTGACTGCGTTATCAACATTGGATGCAATGGATGCCGCCGCCGAGGATGCGGCGTCCTTGATGAAGGCTTTGTCGAACCCGGGCCGTTTGCGCATTTTATGCGCGCTTGTGCCGGGGGAAATGTCGGTATCGGGGTTGGAACAGGCATTGGGCGCCAGCCAGTCCTACGTGTCCGGTCAGCTGTTGCGCTTGCGCAATGATGGGCTGGTCACTTGTGAACGGCAGGGGCGGGTTCAGAAATACCGGCTGGCTGATCCGCGTGTGCGCCCAGTGCTGGAGCGGATTTACGAGGTATTCTGCCCCGACATGTAGGCGCGCAATTCGGCCCGCGCCACCTGTCTGCGATGCACCGCATCCGGGCCATCGGCCAGCCGAAGCGTGCGCAGATGGGTCCATTGCCGCGCCAATGGGGTATCTTGCGACACGCCCGCAGCCCCGTGCATCTGGATCGCCTTATCGGTGATATCAAGCGCGATTTGCGGCGCGACAACCTTGATCTGACTGATCCAGGGCGCGGCGGCTTTCTTGTCCCCCTGATCCATCATCCAGGCGGCCTTGAGGCAGAGCAGGCGCGCCTGTTCGATATCCATCCGGGCCTTGGCAATCAGATCGAAATTTTCGCCCAGCTGCGCCAGTGGTTTGCCGAACGCCTCTCTTGCGACGGACCGGCGGCATAGAAATGCAAGCGCATTTTCGGCCTGACCGATGGCCCGCATGCAATGATGGATGCGCCCCGGGCCAAGCCGCCCCTGGGCAATTTCAAACCCCGCCCCCTCGCGCAGCAACATGTTTTCGGCAGGCACCCTGACATCAGTATACCGGAAATGCATATGCCCATGGGGCGCGTCGTCATGGCCGTATACCTCCATCGCGCGGAGCTTTTCGATCCCCGGCGTATCGGCGGGCACAACGATCATGGAATGTTGCTGATGTTTGGGCCCGTCGTCACGGCTGCGGACCATGACGATATGCACCGCACAGCGCGGATCGCCTGCGCCGGTGGCCCACCATTTCTCGCCATTCAGCACATAATCATCACCGTCCCGGACACATCGCATCGACAGGTTGGTTGCATCCGAACTGGCCACATCCGGTTCTGTCATCAGATAGGCAGAGCGTATTTCACCGGCCATCAGGGGCTTTAGCCACTGTTCCTGCATCGCGGCTGTGCCGTATCTGGCGAAGACCTCCATATTGCCGGTATCGGGGGCGTTGCAGTTGAAGACTTCGGCGGCCAGATGGGATTTTCCCATTTCCTCGGCCAGATAGGCGTATTCTACCGTGCTGAATTGTGGTCCGTCGCGGAATGTATCCCAGAAATTCCAGAAGCCGCGGGTCTTTGCACTGGCCTTCAGGGTTTCGAGTATCTCGGTCTGGCGGGCGGTAAAACGCCACCGATCCCCTTTGTCCACTTCGGCCAGAAATTCCGCATCAAGTGGCATAATCTCGTCCTGGATCATGTGTTTGACTGCCGCCAGAACCGGCTTGAGCCGCTCAGTTTGTCCAAGATCCATGGGTGATGTCCTTTGTTGGGTTCGGCCATCGTGCCTGCTCTGGCGTTGGTGTCAACAATAGGGGTTGCACCACGGGTCTTCTTTTGCCCAACTGAGCCGATGGAAGATGCAGCACCAGGCCTTGGCATGTCGCATGACGTGCTGGCAAATTATTTGCGCGACACCGTTGCCGGGTTTCACAAGCTGCGCGGGGTCACCAAATTCGGGACCGGCCAGTCAAACCCCACCTACAAGCTTGACGCCGAGAGCGGCACCTATGTGCTGCGCAGCAAACCCGCTGGTAAACTGTTGCCGTCGGCCCATGCTGTTGAACGCGAGTTCCGGGTCATGCAGGCGCTGGCCGACACGCCGGTGCCGGTGCCGCCTATGCTGCATCTCGCGTCCGAGGCCGTATCGCCCAGCGGGCGAGCCTTTTTTGTCATGGGATTTGTTGACGGCGCGATCTACTGGGATCCCGGCCTGCCAGAGCATAACAACCACGGCCGGGCTGCGATCTATGACGCGATGAATGCAACACTTGCGGCCTTGCACAATGTGAATGTGGGTGCCGTCGGCCTGTCGGATTTCGGCCGCCCGGGGGGCTATTTTTCCCGACAACTTGAACGGTGGTCGCAGCAATATCACGCCTCTGCACCGGCAGCCGATCCAAATATGGTTGCGGTCATGGATTGGCTGGGCCGGCATCTGCCAGCTGATGATGGGCAAGTCGCCCTCGTCCACGGTGACTGGCGTCTGGACAACATGATCTTTGATCCGCAAACCCATGAAGTTAAATCTGTTCTGGATTGGGAGCTTTCGACGCTGGGTCACCCCATGGCGGACCTTGCCTATCAATGCATGCAGTGGCGTTTGCCCAATCATGGCGACATGCGCGGCCTGGCCGGGCTTGATCGGGCGGCACTTGGGATCCCGTCGGAAGCCGATTATGTGGCCCGCTATGCCCAGCGTCGCAACCTGACCGGCATTGATGATTGGTCATTCTACCTTGTTTTTGCGTTCTTCCGGCTGGCGGCTATTCTGGCCGGTGTCGCGGCACGGGCTGAGGCGGGCAATGCCTCCAACCCTGACATGGCGCGCAAATACGGGGCTGCGGTGCCTGCCTTGGCGGGTATGGCCCGTCAGGTGATCAAGGACGGGCCTTAGCCCAGCCAGACACCGATGATGACCGCCATCAATCCGATCATCGAGACAAAAAGGGCGCCCAGATTAATGGGCAGAATGCGGCTGATTCTGGCCCGCAATGCATCGTCAGATAATCCGGCCTTTCGGGCGCGCGACACGGCCACGATGCTGTAGATGATACCGGCCAGACCCAAAAGCGACAGCGCCGTGCCTGCCCAAACCACATATTCCATTTGCCGTCTCCGTCCGTTTTGGCTGCGTTATCCTGCGCTGCTGAGCGGTGCAAGGGTTGCGGCCCATTTGCGCTGCGGCTAGGGAAGGGGGCCGGATGAGGAGAGCGATGATGACCGATTCAGTGACAGACACCCCGACCACCGTAGCCGGTCAGGAATTGCGCCAATTTGTTGAACGTTTCGAACGCCTTGAGGCGGAAAAGAAAGACATCGCCGACGCGCAAAAGGAAGTGATGGCAGAGGCCAAGGGCCGCGGCTATGACACCAAGGTGCTGCGCAAGGTGATTGCGATCCGCAAACGTGACGCCAATGATCTGGCCGAGGAAGAAGCGGTGCTGGAAATGTACAAATCCGCGTTGGGCATGTAACCCTGACCCTAGCCTACGGGCATCACCAGTTTGACGCCCGGCATATGGGCGATCTGCGCCAGATCATCATCGTAGCTGTCGATCATGGTCTGGATAGTCTCTGGCGTCAGACCGGGGAGGTTGATTTCATCCTCCAACTGCTCGGGGCGGGCATGCTCATCCCACAGGGCGGCGATCCGGTTATGCTTTTCGGCCTGTGATCTGGGCGGGTCTTTTGCCAGCGCGTGGCGGAATGCCTTGATCCCCTCGCGAGTGACCGTTCGGGCCAGCATGTCGTCTTTGCCGGTCAATTCAACCTGCGCATTCACGCCTGCGATCCGGCGGAGCAGCTGTTCCCACAGCAGCGGGGTGTCTTCGTTGCACCAAACCGTCAAAGGTGCTTCGGGTGCCGCTTTCTTGATGCGCCGGATAACATCGGACCAGCGGATTTCTTCGGGGCGGACGGCGCCCAGATAATCGACAAGCTGGTCTGTCTTGGACCGTGCAAAGGTTTCCTGCAAGAAGGTTGCCGGGTTCCGGATGCCCATGAACAGCGAAACGTCATCATTTGGAAACAGCTGGCGCAACCCGTCAATCTTGGCGGTTGCCTGGCTGTAAAATACCCCATTGTCGAAGATACGGTTCGGAATGCAGATAAAGTTCCCGTTGCTCAGGACCACCCGGTCCACGTGGTCGTTTTCGACAATCGTATCAAGCAGAATATCCCGCGCGTCAGCCGGCGGGGCGGCACCTTTAAGCCCCTGGATGGCCTCGCGCAGAAGGGTCCGATAGCGGCTGGGGCCGGGCACGGATATGCCCTGTTTCAAAAGGACGTCGGCGTTTTTCAGAAGCGATTTCAGCAGCCTGTCTTCATCCGTGCAATTGGCGCCGATATGAAATGCGATCTGCATTGGTTCGCTATGCCTTCACTTGATAAGCCTCGCGCCATCATAGGTCGAAAATCCCGCAGCGAAACCGGGTTGTTGTGTTTTGACGATGGGCGGAAAAGGGGTGGGGCGCGACATGATGATGCGCCGGGCGTGCGGTGGAGTACTCGCCCCACCGTCACGTTGCATGCATAGAAACTATTTGGGGTCGAGGATCACGACACGTGCGTCTGGCGGATCGCCGCCATCACCGCCGCCACCGCCTGTCGTAGCAATGCCAAGCAGCAATAGCGCAGCCGCGGGCAAAACCCAGCCCGGTACGGCACGTCTGTTTGTTTCCTCAATGACCTCTGGTTGGCGTTCGACAATCGCGTCAGCCAAACCACCAGCGAGCGCGGGGGTCGAGAATGCCGTGCTAACTGTCGCCACAATTAATATATTGCGTAACAAAGATTTTTTCATGGTGCTCTCTCACTAGCTATTCCCCCTACGTGTATGTGTTGGAGCAGGGGGTGTCGGTGTGTCAACCTGCCCTATAGGTGGAAATCCGCTGTTCTGCCGGCGTACGGGGGTAAAAAACCCGCGGCTCTGCGGCCTGTATGCAGGGGCTGAGATCAAGACGTTTGCGTCCGGACCTGTGCCACAGATACGCCCCGACAGGCGAGGCCCGGACCTGCGGCAAATGATACAAACATGCGATTTATTGAAACAATATTGAATAAATGTGACTGTTCGGCGCTGCGGGTTGGTGGTGTTTGGGTCGGCTGGTTCGGGTGGTGCGACGCCGGGGCATAGAGTGCCAGAAGCTGCCATTATCGGGTGCTGTTAACCGTGAGTTTATTTTTTGATCATTTTCGCCGGTTCTTTGCCAATTGTGGCATTTTAACGCCAGCAGTTGGCGCATTCCGGGCAAATTTTTGGCCGGGTTGGCGTGATGCGGCTGCGCCGCCGCGAATCGCGTTAACGTATGATCTTAAAAGACTATTGGTTCGACTTCGGTAACAAAGATACCTGACAAGAGCATTTATTCTCATCGGCGAACAATTGCCGATATCTCCGTCCCAACGTTAACACTATATTTACTGTAAAGCTTGACCTGAGTGCTGAGGTAACTTTAACAGTTATCCCAGAAAATGTTTTTTTTGTGTTTGGTTTGTGATGAGTAAAGAAAGTTGCGGGGGGATCATGAAATACCAAAGTCGCGATTTGGTACGTACCCGCCGGGTCTGTAGGTCCGGTGTGATGGTGCGATCTGGTTTCCGGGAAATCATACAACACCTGCAGCAACCAGCGCCGCCACCCCAACACGACAAGTGATCGAACATGCCGCCCTGTGAGGCGGCTTAAGTAATTTAACACGTAAGAAAAAATGACTGCGAATTGCCCGCATCGAGGAGTTACCAAATGACCTACCAGAATTACACATGGACGGCCTTTACCGAACACGACCTTTTGACATCGGGTTCTGGCGGGCATTCAATTGGTATCGGTAGCACCTTTGTGATGCAGTCCGCACCGACCGTGACGCTGACAGCGCGTGACAACGATGCGCATCTCAGCGGCGACTACAATGATGATGCAACGGATAGCGGCCAGCGGGCCTTTGTTGACGGGCACGAGATTGCGCACAAGGACATGTATGTTGAAAAGCTGCTGACCCTGCAGGGATCTGACGGCAAGACCTACACTTTGGCTGAAATCGAGATCGAGGATTACAACGCCGCGGGCACAGGCGATGATTTCTTCTCTTTTGTTGGTGAGGTACCGCCTGCCGGCGTGACGCTGACGGTCACGGCCTGTCACAACTCTTCCGGCGTGGCTTATGCCGATCTCAGCGCGACGCCGCCGGCGGCGCCCACTGATGGCGGTGGTGCTGAAACCTGCGTGATCACCTTTAATGATCTTGCCCGTGGTGAAGTCATCGGCGACCAATATGCCGATCTTGGTGTGCATATTTCTGCGCAGCGCCCGAATGAGAGTTTCGGGTCGTCCCCCAACGACGCGATGGTTTTCGATACCGATAATCCGACAGGCGGCGATCACGACCTCGCATATGACGGCCGTGGAAACGCGCTGATCATTTCCGAGGACAATGACAGCGGCGATCCCGACGATAATGCGGGCGGTGGCTGGATCAAATTCGACTTTGATAACCCAACTGATCTTGTCAGCCTCGTGGTACTTGATGCCGAAGAAGGCGGGCGCATCTACACGCGCGGCCCGGATGGCGGCGATTGGGATACGGTTGATATTCCCGGCGGAACGGATAACGGCGCCCAGACTGTTGCAATTGGTCAGGACGGCGTGGCTGAGATGTACGTCTACCTGCGTGGCTCGGGCGCCATTGACGATCTGACATTCCTCAAGGATGCCCCTGCACCGGCAGAAGGTTCCGTCTCAGGCCGCGTATTCTGCGACATGAACACGGTTGGGATCGAGGATGAAAACGATCCGGGCGCCGAGGGCGTGACCGTCGTGCTATACACTCTGGGCGCGAATCGCGAGGGCGTTGTGGTTGGTGAGACGACCACCGATGCCAATGGTGAATATCATTTCGAAGGGCTTGATGCTGGGGACTATTTTGTCCGTTTCGTCGATCCGGTGCATCGCAACTTTACCGCGCAGGATGTCGGTGATGATGACGCGATTGATTCCGATGCAAACGCTTCGGGCTATGTGCCCCTGTTCCATCTGGGCGAAGGCGAGCACAAGACCGACGTTGACGCTGGCGTTGTCCCGGCGAATGGCTGGATCAAGGGCCGACTGTTTGATGACGCCGATTGTGACGACACCGAATTAGACAGCGTCAATGGCGGCTATAACGAAGGTGTGGCCGGTGCTACGATCCAACTTGTTGATCTGGATGGAAATATCGTCGCAACAACCACGACCGACGCGCATGGCGCGTATATGTTCGACGTTCCACCGGGCAGCTATCAGGTACAGTTCCCCGATGTGGATGGCACAAGTTTCGTCGCCCAGAATGTCGGTGCCGAGCATGCGGATTCCGACGCCGACGCAACAGGCCTGACCGAGGTCATCCACCTGGGCGAGCGGCAGACGATCAGCGACATTGACGCGGGCGTGAAGGATGCGGGCGGTTCCGTCTCAGGCCGCGTATTCTGCGATATGAACACGGTTGGGATCGAGGATGCGGCCGATCCGGGCGCTGAGGGCGTGACCGTCGTGCTATACACGCTGGGCGCGAACCGCGAAGGCGTTGTGGTTGCTGAGACGACCACCGATGCCAATGGTGAATACCATTTCGAAGGGCTTGATGCGGGCGACTATTTTATCCGTTTCGTCGATCCGGTGCATCGCAACTTTACCGCGCAGGATGTCGGTGATGATGATGCGATTGATTCCGACGCAAACGCTTCGGGCTATGTGTCCCTGTTTCATCTGGGCGACGGCGAGCACAAGACAGATGTTGACGCCGGCGTTGTCCCGGCCAATGGCTGGATCAAGGGCCGTCTGTTTGACGACGCCGATTGTGACGACACCGAATTTGACAGCGTCAATGGCGGCTATAACGAAGGTGTGGCCGGTGCGACGATCCAACTTGTTGATCTGGATGGAAATGTCGTCGCAACAACCACGACCGACGCGCATGGCGCGTATATGTTCGACGTTCCGCCGGGCAGTTATCAGGTGCAGTTCCCCGATGTGGATGGCGCAAGTTTCGTCGCCCAGAATGTCGGTGCCGAGCATGCGGATTCCGACGCCGACGCAACAGGCCTGACCGAGGTCATCCACCTGGGCGAGCGGCAGACGATCAGCGACATTGACGCGGGCGTGAAGGATGATGATCCGGGGACTGCCTGCCTGTATGGTCGGTATTTCCGCGACGTGAACCGCGACGGTCTCGACAATGATGGCGCCAATAATGCTGTCTCGGGGATCGTGGTTGAACTGCTGGATGCGGATGGCAATCCAACAGGCGACACGACCACAACCGATGCGGACGGCAACTACAGCTTCGTCAATCTTGATGGTGGCACCTATGGCGTGAAGTTCACCGATGAAAAGACTGGCCTGGCCTTGACCGAGGCCAATGTCGGCGATGATGACCGGATTGACAGCGACGCCGAGGCGATCAACGCGACCATGTCCCAGATCATGGGGATCGAGGTGCCTGCTGGCGGTGCATCGCGTGACAATGATGCGGGCGTCGTTGCGCGCATGTGCGACGATCCCGATGCGGTCAAGATTGACTTTGAACAGTTCGAAACCGGCGCAACGCCGACCGAATTGGATGATTGTGTGACGGTCACCGTGATCCGCGCCGATGCCAAGGGCGAAGAGCCCGGGCTTGGCATGGTGTTTGATGCCGACAACCCAACGGGTGGGGATCGTGACCTGGCCGATAACGGGCAGGGCAACGTTCTGATCATCTCCGAGGATGGCGACCGCACCGATCCCGACGACAATGCGCGCGGCGGCTCTTTCACCTTTGATTTCAAGGCGCCGGCCTCTGTCTTTGACATCACCGTGATCGACACCGAAGAGGGCGGCAGCATTGAGTTGTTTGATGTCGATGGCAATTTGATCAAGACAGTTGTCATTCCCAATCTGGCCGATGCCGAAGTGGCGCAGCTGCTGCTTGAGGCTGAAGGCGTGTCGCAGATGGTTGTGACCCTGAATGGCTCGGGCGCGATTGATGACATCTGCTATGTCAAACCGGATATCGCAGCCTCGCTCGGCGGCACCTATTTCATGGATGTCAACGACAACTCCGTTCAGGATGACGAGGACATGGCTGTCACGGGCGCCATCGTGCAGTTGTTCCAGAATGGCACACTTGTTGCGCGGACCACGACCGACGCAAATGGGGACTATCTGTTCGAAGACCTGGCGCCGGGTGATGGGTACTTTGTGCGGTTTATCGACACGGGCGAAGGCAAGACATTCGTGGATGCGAATGTTGGCGATGACGATACCATCGACAGCGATGTGGAACAGGTGGTTAGTGCCGGAAATGGCAATACCGCGCTCATCTCGCTTGCACCGGGTGAGGACAAACGCAACGTGGATGCCGGCATCGAAGATCCCGGAAATGCGG